>JANMVV010000048.1:0-11374 GCA_031392925.1 Vicinamibacteria bacterium | reverse complement strand
TGCGGCCTCACGGTTATGCGAACCGGCCCCCTCTCGTCGATCATCGCAAGCCGACTGTTCGACACGCATAAAACACCGAAGGCCACCATCCTGGCGCGCCCCGACGTTCAAGGAGCGCCGCGCATCCGGCTGATCGAAGTGCTCGATGGCTCGCCGGCCAGACCGCAGGGACTAAAGACCCCGGGCCCACTTGGGGTCGGATTCACCACGATCGAAATTCGAGATGTGCACGCTCGACTCGAGCGATCCGGAGTCCGATTCGTTTCTCCCCCGCTGCTCCTCACCCCCATGAGCCCGGCCCTCGCTTCCGGAGCGCCTACGGGTCCGCAGAGGTACGAGGCCTTCGGCCGGACCGTGGACGGTGACTTCATCGTGCTCATCGAGAGGATCAACGCCGGGACGCCCTACGGAACCTTCGTGACCGACTGCTCCGAGCCTCTCCACGCTTCGTTCGTCGTCACGAACCTGGCCGCCTGCACCCACTTCATGAGAGAAGTTCTGGAGCACGAGATCCTGCTGGCCGAAACCTGCGCCGGGCCGCCCTTCGATGTCCTTCTCGGCCTGCCCGAAGACGTCTCCTTCCGGTTCGCCATGGCGCATCATCCGGGCTTCGCGACCGGGCGGACGGTCTTCATGGAATTCCAGAAGCGGCTCGAGCCTATGGCCCAGACCCCGGGTCTCGGCCTCGGGATCTGCCGCCTGCGCTACGACACCACTGACCTTCACTCGACGCTGTCGCGCGTGCCGGGCGGGGGCGGCTCCCTCGTCCGAGGTCCGGCCAGCGTCGAGGATCCGGTGCTCGGGCATGGCCTCGTGGCCATGGTGAGATCGCCTTTCGGGGTCCTGATCGAGCTCTGGCAGACGAGTTAGCCGGTGCGGATGCGGTCAGGGCCTGGGTATCCCGGCGAACCCCCTCAAGGCGGCAAGCGCCGCCATCCGGTCTTTTCTGATTCCTCCGCTCCGCGTCGTAGACTCCCGCCCGCGTGAACATCATCGGGGTTTCGGCCTATTACCACGACTCCGCCGCATGCCTGGTCCAGGACGGTGAGATCAAAGCCGCCGCACAGGAAGAGCGCTTCAGCCGGAAGAAGCACGACCATCGCTTCCCCAAAGGGGCCTTCGAGTACTGTCTTAAGGAGGGCGGCCTCAAGGGTCCGGGAGACGTCGATTACGTCGTCTTCTACGACAAGCCGCTCCTGAAGTTCGAGCGACTGCTCGAGACCTACCTCGCCTACGCTCCCCACGGCGTTTCGTCATTCCTGAAGTCCATGCCGCTGTGGCTCAAGGAAAAGCTCCACATGCGAACGGAGATCCGCAAGGCCTGCGGATTCGAGGGCAAGGTCCTCTTCGGCGAGCACCACGAGTCCCACGCCGCCTCGGCCTTTTATCCCTCGACCTTCGACGATGCCGCCATCATCTGCTTCGACGGCGTGGGCGAATGGGCCACCACCAGCTACTGGGTGGGCCAGGGCAACAAGCTCGAGCCAAAGGGCGAGATCCTTTTCCCCCACTCGATCGGCCTCCTCTACTCCGCCTTCACCTACTACACCGGCTTCAAGGTGAATTCCGGCGAGTACAAGGTCATGGGCCTCGCTCCTTACGGCGTGCCGAAGTACGTGGACGCGATTTACGAGCACATCCTCGATCTGCGGGATGACGGCTCGTTCCATCTCAACATGGACTACTTCGACTACTGCGCGGGACTCACCATGACGAACTCGCGGTTCGACCAGATCTTCGGCGGTCCGCCGCGCAAGCCCGAGGCGAGGCTGAGCCAGCGCGAGATGGACCTCGCCGCCAGCGTGCAGAAGGTCACCGAGGACGCGATGCTCAGGATCTCCCGTCACGTCCACAAGGAGACGGGACTCGACAATCTCTGCCTCGCGGGGGGCGTCGCCCTCAACTGCGTGGGCAATGGACGTCTGCTTCGCGAAGGTCCTTTCAAGAACATCTTCATCCAGCCCGCGGCGGGCGACGCCGGGGGTGCGGTGGGCGCCGCCCTCGCGGTGTGGCACCGCTATCTCGACAAGCCCCGGGCGACGTTCACCGGAGCGCCCGCCCTCGATCGCCAGCGCGGTTCCTATCTGGGCCCCGCCTACCACGACGAAGATGTCGAGAGGGTTCTTGAGGCAAAGGGCGCCAAGGCCACCCGGCTCGAGGACCCGGCCCTTCTGCCGAAGATCGCGGGGCTGCTGGCCCAGGGCAAGATCATCGGCTGGATGAGCGGACGCATGGAATTCGGACCCCGGGCCCTCGGCGGCCGTTCGATCCTCGGTGACGCGCGCGATCCCGAGATGCAGAAGCGGATGAATCTCAAGATCAAGTTCCGCGAGTCCTTCCGGCCGTTCGCGCCGTCGGTTCTCGCCGAGCAGGCGTCCGAGTGGTTCGACATCGACCGCGCGAGCCCGTACATGCTCCTCGTGGCCGAAGTGGCGAAGGTGCACCAGATCCCCATGACCGCGGAGCAGGAGAAGCTGTTCGGCATCGAGAAGCTCAACGTGCCCCGCTCGAAGATTCCCGCGGCCACCCACGTCGACTACTCCGCCCGAATCCAGACCGTACATCGCGAGACCAATCCGCGCTACCACGATCTGATCAACGAGTTCTTCAAGCTCACTGGATGCCCGGTGTTGGTCAACACGTCCTTCAACGTGCGCGGCGAGCCCATCGTGTGCACGCCCGATGATGCCTATCGCTGCTTCATGCGCTCCGACATCGACGTGCTCATCGTCGACCAGTGGATCTTCTTGAAGGAAGACCAGCCGGTGGTCGAGGACGATAAGAAGTGGATGCAGGAGTTCGAACTTGACTGACGCCCTCACGACACCGCCTCCCGCCACCACGAAGGACCTGCGGAGCTTCGGCTTCACCTTTGGGGGCGTAGCCCTCCTCTTCGGGGCGGTGCTGATGTGGCGCGGGCGCCCGAGCGGACCCTGGTTCCTGGGTGCGTCCGCCCTGTTCTTCCTCGTGGGCGGATTCGCCCCTGGACTGCTCCGTCCAGCGTTCGCCCCCTGGATGAAATTCGCGGAGATCCTCGGTCACATCAACACCCGGATTCTCCTCGGCCTGTTCTACGTGGTCGGCATCACGCCCACCGGCCTGCTCATGCGGGCGGGAGGCAAGGACCCCATGGGTCGGACGTTCAAGCTCAAGGGCACGTCCTCATACTGGACGAAGCCCACGCCCCACGCGGAAGGCACACGCCACTTCGACCGCCAATTCTGAGCGTCCGGCCAGGCGACGCTCCGTCGTGGTCGTTCAAAACATTGACGCGCGGTGAATGCGAGGGTTGGAATGGGACTTGCTGAGTAGGCTTGCGTGATCGGCCTCTTATCGAAGCGGCACGCGGGAATGGATCCCCTCGGAATGCGGGCGGGTCACGGTGCGGCCTCAAACCTCCGGGAAACACTCAGGATGGGCTGCTCCCGGCCCGATCTCGGCCGCGCGGAGGCATTCACCCGTTGTCCGTTATCGAACGAGGAGCGTTCATGAGCGAACTGGCACACACTCTGTCAATACCCGAAGGTCAAACCCTCAAGGATCTCGTTCAGGAGTACGAGCGGCAGCTTCTCCTGATGGCCCTGGAACTCGCGGGCTGGAATCAGCGCCGCGTGGCGGCCTCCCTGGGGCTGCTTCCTTCCACCCTTTCCGAGAAGATGAAGAGGCTCGGCCTTCGCTCCACCCGTCCCGAACTCGCAATCAACGACTCCGTCCCATCCCCGGGACGAGGCGATGCCATTCCGGCCTAGTCGGTCAGCCTCCTCCACCATTTCCGCCACCAGGGCATCGGTGGACCGGCGACCAGGGCGACCTCGGGGTGGAGTTGCTTGCCGCTTGCAAACTCCGCCTGAACGAGTTCGACCATAATTCGGGCGATCTCTTCGGGCGCCACCGGCCCGCGCTCCACGCGATAAAGAGCCGCCACTTCTTCGATGTTGTGGCGGGCGTCGAGCCGGTTCCAGACATACAAGCCCAGGCTCGAGAGCTGGTGATAGGCGCCGAGCCGCCCCGGATCCGCGAGCACCCAGATGGTCTCACCGGTCGCGGTCGGTCGCGGTTGCAGAACAACCCCCGGCTTGGCCACCGGCCGGTCCCGCTGGCGCATGAGTTCCACGATGTGGGTGGCCACCCGCTTGTCGCGGTCGAGGGCATCGAGGAGGTCCTTGCGATGGAGCGCCAGAAGCTCCGTTCGTTCCACCACGCGCAATGAGGCATCGCGCGGCGTGCTGGTGAGGAGGGCCGATTCCCCGACGATTTCGCCGGCCTCCAGAGTTGCAACCACTCTCGGTCCCGCGGACTCCCGCCGGATCACCTCCAGGACGCCCGAGCGCACCAGGTAGCACACGTCGCCCGCATCGCCCTGGTTGAAGACCATAGCACCCGCCTCGAACTCGATCGTCTTCAGGCGTCCTCCAAAATCGTGCAGACGCTCGGGAGTCAGTCGCTCGAAGGGCCGCGTGCACTTGATGAACGAGCGGACGAGCGCCTGGTCAGCGACTTCGACGAGGATCTCGCGCGCTTCCGGATACTGGTCGAGAACCTCGTTCAGATGACGGCTCCGCAGGGTCGACGTGAGCAGGGTACCGGTCGTGGTCACCCGCGCGGTCCGTCGCCTCGACGGAAGAAGGAGGCCGATCTCGCCGAACATCTCCCCTTCCCCAAGGCGGCTCAAGGGAGCGCGACCTTCGGGCGTCTTGATCGAGACCTCGACCTCTCCCTCCTCTATCAGGAAAAGACGATCGGCGGGCTCGCCCTCATCCAGGACGATCGCGAACGCGGGGTAGGACTGTTCGGCCAGATGAGCGCCGAGCGCCTGTCGCGCCGGCGCGGGCAGGCCGCAAAAGGCCGGGATGCCGCGCAGCAGCCGCTGCTGCGGATCGCCGAATCTGCGCGGAGGGAACGGGAACTCCATGGTGGTCTTTCGCTTCGAGTTCGGTGCGACGATTGTAGCCGAGGTCCGAAACGTGCCCCATGGACACGAAGCGCCCCCGACACCTAGGCTCGCTCCTCCGATGTTCTCAACCTGGCGCCTGCTGCGCGCCCTTCCCCGGCCCGTCCAGATCCTGATCGCCGGCACCTTCGTCAACAAGGCCGGGACCTACATCGTCCCGTACCTCACCATCGTCCTGATGCGCGACTTCCGGCTGTCGCCGATCGAGGCCGGCCTCGCGGTGGCGGCCTACGGCTTCGGATCGCTGGTCTCGATCTTCGTGGGCGGGCAGACCGCCGATCGCCTGGGCCGCCGCTCCACCATGCTCCTCTCGCTCTTCGGTTCGGGTCTTCTCGCCCTGGGCCTCGGCTTCGCCCCGAATCTCCATGCCTTCGTTCTGCTCCTCCTTGGATTCGGATTCCTCGCCGATCTCTTTCAACCCGCGGCGTCCGCCATCGTCACGGATCTCGTGCCCCGGGAGCAGCGCAAGGTGGGCTTCGCCGGCCTGCGCCTCGCCATCAATCTGGGCTTCGCCGCGGGTGTGGTGGTCGGCGGGTTCCTGGTCGACTGGGACTGGCGCTTTCTCTTCTGGGGCGACGGCCTGAGCACGCTCGCCTATGGCCTCGTCATCCTCCTCTTCATCGCGGAAACCCGGCCGGTGCGGCGCGAAGGCGAAGTGGCGGGGTCTCCGTTCGATGACCGCCCTTTCCTCCGTCTCGTGGCCGCCAGTTCCGCTTTCCCCTTTCTGATGTTCGCGGTGATGACCGTCCTTCCCATCACCCTGACCGAAGGCGCCTCCTACCCGAGCCGGACCTACGGCTACATCGTCGGCCTCAACGGCCTTCTGGTTGCGATGTTCGAACTCCCGGTCGCGGCCCGGCTGCCCACCGCGTCGCGCCTGAGCCTGGCCGCGGGGGGCCTCGCCGTCGCCGCCTTCGGAGTGGCGCTAAACGGCGCTCCTCCGGGTCTTCCCATCTACGTGACCGCCATCCTCCTCGTGACCGCGGGCGAGATCGTGATGATGCCGCAACTGTCGGCGACGGTGGCCGACTGGGCGCCCCGACTCTCGCGGGGAAGGTACATCAGCCTCTTCCAGTCCAGTTGGACCTTCGCGAAGGCCACTTCGCCCATCCTCTTTCTCCCCCTGCGCGCGCGGTTGGGGGATCAGGTCTTCTGGCCGCTCCTCGGAGCGAGCGTCTTCCCCGCCTTCGCCCTGCTGCTCACGCTCGGCCGAGAGGACCGCGCGCGACGTCATGGGCCGCCCGATGAACTCTCGGAAGCGAGCGTCGAGTGCCGGGTCGAAGCTTAGGTCCCGGCTAGCGCTTCGGCAGCGGAATGCGCAGCCGGGCGCAGGCTCCGGAACGATCCGTGCGGTTCTCGAGGGTGAGCGAGCCACCGTGGCCCTCCGCAATCTGTCGGGTGAGCACCAGGCCGATGCCGGAACCGCCGGGCTTCGTGGAGAAGAAGGGAACGAAGAGATTCGAAGTCGTGGGCAGGCCGGGCCCCTCGTCCTCGACCAGGATCTCCAAGGCGCCTTTGAACACGCGCCAGCTCACTCTCACCCCGCCGCCTTGCTCCTGCGCCGCTTCGACCCCGTTGCGGATCAGGTTGATGAGCGCCTGTTCGAGTTGCGTCGCGTCCGCGACCAGGCTCAGCGCGGGCCCCGGCTCCACCACCACGCCGTGCCTCGATTCGAGGACAGTCACGCGACGGATCAGGTCGGCGACATCGACGGGGGTGAGCGAGGGCGCAGGGAGCCTCGCGAGGCGCGCATAGGCCTCGGTGAAGCGCGCGAGCGCCTCCGAGCGCGAGGCGATCACCGCGAGCCCGCGGCGCAGATCATCATCGAAATCGGATGGCCGCGGCGTGCGTGACAGCAGCGTTTCGAGGCTGCCCGCGATCGATTGGATGGGCGCCAGTGAATTGTTGAGCTCGTGCCCGATGACGCGAATGAGCCGCTGCCAGGCCTGTCTCTCCTCATCACGCAGGGCTCGGCTCACGTTGGTCAGGACCAGCAGATGGTGCGGCCGCCCGCCCTGCCGGAAGAGAGACCGCCGTACTTCGAACCGGCCGGGCCGGCCCGCGAAGCCCGCGTCCATGACCCGGGGCGCTTCTCCGCGTAGCGCTTCACCGAGGCCTAGATCGGTCGCGGTCCGTCCGAGCGCGCGCTCCGCCGCGAAGCCCAGCAAGCCCTCTCCCGCGCGGTTCACCAGCCGAAGCTGCTCGCCTTCGTCGAACGCGAAGACCGCGACGTCTATCTCCGCCATGACGCTGCGCAGGAGTCCGGTGGCCTCGAGCGCTCCCAGGCGCTGGAACTTGAGGGTCTCCGCAAGACTGTTCACCTCGTAGAGGACTTGCGAGAGAGCGTCTTCCCCGCCTCGGCCGCGCGCGCGAAACGAGAAGTCCTCCTCGCGAAGCGCGGCCAGAAGGTTCGACACTGTCTGCATCGGCCGGACCACGGTCATCTGGGCGGCGCGGGCGAGGCTGATCCAGACTCCCAGGATCAGGATCGAGAGCGTCCAGCGCAGTTCGGTGTCGTGCGGCCTTCCCCACAGCCAGCCGAGCAGGAACAAGCATCCCGGGAGGCCGGCGAGAAAAGCGAAGAGAAAGACGCGACGGTCAAGCGAGAGAGAGCGTCGGGGCATCCGCTATCCGCGCATGGTACCGCGACGCCGCGGCGGCCAGCCTGCCCGAGGCGCCGAGGCGATCAGATCAGAGCCCGTGCCGCTCGATTCGGCGATAGAGCGCGCTGCGCGAGAGGCCGAGGGCATCGGCGGCCCGGGTGACATTTCCCTCGAAGCGGCTCAGCGTCTTCTTGATCAGGAAGGCCTCGACTTCATCGAGGCTCATGTCCTCCAGCCGGCCGCCGCGGGGTTCGCCGGACACCCGCAGAGCGAGGTCGGTCGCACCGATGCGCTCCCCCGCGCACAGGAGCACCGCGCGTTCGACCGCGTGATCGAGTTCCCGCACGTTTCCCGGCCAGGCGTGGTCGAGGAGGGCCTGGGTCGCGGCGGCATCGAAGCCGGTTACTTTCTTGCGATAGCGGGCGGCATGCGCGGAGAGGAAGTAGGAGGCAAGTGCGGGGATGTCCTCGCGGCGGTCGCGCAAGGGCGGAATGCGAATCTCGATGGTGTTGAGACGGAACTGAAGATCCTGGCGGAACCGACTGGCCGCCACCTCGGCGTCGAGATCGGCGTTGGTGGCCGAGATGATCCGGACATTCGCCTTTCGGGTTCGCGACGATCCCACCGGTTCGAACTCGCCGGTTTCCACCACGCGGAGGAGCTTCGACTGCAGCCCTGAGGTCACATTTGCGATCTCATCGAGGAACAGCGTGCCGCCGTCCGCGAGTTCGAATCGGCCCACTCGATCGGCCCGGGCATCGGTAAAAGCGCCGCGCACGTGTCCGAAAAGTTCGCTTTCGAAAACACCTTCCGAGAGGCCGCCCACATTCACGGTGACCAGAGCCTTGCTCCTCCGATTCGACACCGCGTGGAGAGCCTGGGCCACGGTTCCCTTTCCGGACCCGTTTTCCCCGAGGAGGAGCACGTTCGCGTCGGACGGCCCGACGCGGCGGACCATGTCCATCACCTTCTTCATGCTTGGCGATTCCGCGATGACCTCGAGCTTCGCCTCGCCGCGCAGCGCGCGATTCTCGCTCTCGAGCCTGCGACCGTGGCGCAGCGCCTTCGACAATTCGGCCTGGGTGCGGAGGATGGCGATGAGACGCGCGTTCTCCCACGGCTTGCTCACGAAATCGCGGGCGCCGTTGCGCATGGCCTCGACCGCGAGGCTGACGCTCGCCCACGCGGTCATGACCACCACCGGAAGCGTCTCGTCGAGCTCGCGTATGCGGGCCAGCAGGTCCATGCCCTCGCGACCCGACGTGGTGTCGCGGGTGTAGTTCAAGTCGATCAGCGCGACATCGAACTCGCGGCCTTCGAGCGCGGCCCAGGCCGCGGCCGGAGAGCCGGCGGTCTCCATGGTGAAGCCTTCCGACTTCAGGAGAAGGCGCAGGGCTTCAAGGACGTCCTGCTGATCGTCGGCGACCAGAATGCGTGGAGGTGAAGTCACAGAACCATCGAGTATATGAGGCGGGCTAGCTCGCGGACGCGAGCCATCCGTCCTTGAGGCGGATGACCCGGTTCCCGTACGTCGCGTTCGTCTCCGAGTGCGTCACCTGGATGATGGTGGCGCCTTCTTCGTTGAGCTTTTTGAACAGCTCCATGATTTCGCGGCCCTGATCGGAGTGCAGGTTTCCGGTTGGCTCGTCGGCGAGGATGAGCTTGGGCTTGGCCACGATCGCGCGCGCCACTCCGACGAGCTGCTGTTGTCCTCCTGAGAGCTGCGCGGGATAAAGATCCTTCTTCCCCACGATGTTGAACTTGTCGAGGACATCGGCGACGATCCCCTGCCGTTCCGCCTTCTTGAGGTCTCGATAGGACAGCGGCAGTTCGAGGTTCTCGTACACGGTCAGGTCGTCAAGCAGATGGAAGCTCTGGAACACGAAGCCGATGTTCCTCTTCTGCAGTTCCTGCCGGTCGCGCGGTTTGAGCTTGTTCACGATCTCGGCCCGAAACTCGTACTCGCCGGTGAAGTCGCCGTCGTGCATGCCCAGGATGTGAAGGAGGGTCGACTTTCCCGCTCCCGACGGCCCCATGATCGATACGAATTCGCCTTCCGCGATGGTGAGGCTGATGTTCCGCAGGACATACACCCTCCCGGCGGCCAGCGGGTACGACTTTTCGAGATTCCGTAGTTCGATCATGGATCTTGTTCTGTTCTTTCGATGTGCAGGTGTTCGTGATGCTCAGGCCTCGGGGCCGGAGATTGAATTACGGCCCGACGATACCCATTTCACTCCTGCCTCAGGGCCACCGCGGGCTCCGTGCGCGCCGCGTCCCGGCCCGGCAGGTAGCTCGACCACAGCGCCGCGGCGCCAACCAGCGCCGCCACCGCGCCGAACGTGGCCGGATCCGTGGCCTGGACCTCGAAGAGGAGGGATTGCAGGCCCCGCCCGAGAAGGATGGAACCAAGAACGCCGAAAAGCAGCCCGACCAGGGTGAGCCGCACCCCCCGTCGCATCACCAGAGTCAGGAGCGAACCTGGGCTCGCACCCAGGGCCAGACGGATCCCGAGCTCACGGCGTTGGTCGCTCACCGCGCGGGCGAGAATGGCGTGGATGCCCTGAAAGGCGACCACGAAGGCGATCAAGGCGAACAGGCCGATCACCACCGCGTTCAGGCGCTGGGGCCCGAGCATGGCGTCTCGCCGCGATTCAAGCGTCTCGAGACGGCCGAGGGGCACGGTCGGATCGGCAAGGCGCAAGCCTTCCTTCACCACGTCGCCGAAGGCGGCCTGGGTCATCCGGGTCCGGGCCACGATGGAGCCCCAGCGCTGCCAGCCCGCGATGTGCTGGGCATAAGGCGCATAGAGGGTGCGGTCGTCGGGGCCCTGAAGGGTTGCGCCCTTCAAGTCCTTCGCGACGCCGACGATGGTCATCCAGACCTCGGGGCCCTTGCTCCAGCCCCTCCACGCGACCTCGGCGCCGAGGGGACTGGAGTTCGGCCAGAACTCGCGCGCGAAGCGCTCGTTGACGATGGCGACGGGCGCGGTCCCCTCGCGATCTCCGGGTGTGAACCGGCGCCCCTGAACGATCGGCGTCTCGATGGTCGCGAAGTAGTCGCCCATCACCATCCGGGCGCGAGCCCCCGGATCCTTGATGGGCTCGGCCTCGGGCTTCACTCTGAACACGACCCTGCCCCCCGCTCCTCCGCGAGGATCGAGCGGCGGAGTCAGGACGTACGACGCGCTCTCGATCCCATTCGCGGCCGCGACGTGGTCGAGCACCTGACGAAACGCCGCGACCTGTTCCGGGATCCGGTCGAGATACCGGGACTCGGGCAGCGTGATCTGCGCCATCTGAATTCGATCCGGATTGAACCCGAGCGGCACGGACTGCAGACGCCCGAAGGTGCGGAGCAGCAGGCCCGCGCCGACGAGCAGCAGGACGGAAAGAGCGACTTCGAATCCGACGACGCCGTCCATGAGGCGACGCGTCGCCGCCGGAGCACCGCTGCGCCCGGCGTTTCGAAGATACGGCGCCAGATCCCCGCGCACCACCTGCCAGGCCGGAAGTGCCGCCATGAGCACGCCCGCCATCAGTGAGACCAGAACCGAGAAGGCGAGAACCTGCGTATCCAGGGAAATCGCCCAGGCCCGCGGAACGGTGTCAGCCACCATCGACAACAGGCTCGCGCGGGCGATGGTGGCGAGCAGCGCCCCCAGGGCGCCGCCCATGAGGGACAGCATGAGTCCCTCCAGGATGGCGTGGCGGGCGATCGCGCGCTGGCCTCCACCCAGAGCGAGCCGCACCGCGTACTCTTCGCGGCGTCCAGCCGAACGCGCGAGCAACGAGGCCGCGAGGTTCACGCTCGACGCGAG
>JANMVV010000033.1:0-4793 GCA_031392925.1 Vicinamibacteria bacterium | reverse complement strand
CGCGGCCTGACCCGGGGGAGCGGCGTTCCCCGCCGTCCCTCGAACTCCGGCGAAGATTCCCGTCCCCCCCATGATGGTCCAGTTGGCGACGGTCTGGGCCGCGGGCGATCCCGGTGGTGGCGTGCCTTGTGCGAATCCCTGGGCCATGATGGTGCCTTGGGGCGTGCCGTCAGCCCCCTGGATCTCGATGGCCACGGTGATCCAGCTCAGACGCGTCACATCCGCGATGGCCTTCCCCGAAGTCTGAGCCGGAACCGCGTCGAACTTCTCGTACTTGTACACCGCGAGTCCCTTCGCAGGCCGGTCGTTGACGGCCACGACGTCGGCGATGCCGATACCGTTGATGAACGCGGGCTGGCGAACGTTGGGTGCTATGCCCTCACTCGTCGCGAACTTCTGAATGTCGAACGTGTCGTGGTTGTAGTTGACCAGATTGGCCACATCGATCAGCAGGATCCTCCCCGGGGGCCCGGACTGAGCCGCCGCCATTTGTGCGAGGGCCAGAAGCCCGATCGCGAATCCAGACTGCGCCCTGATTCCGGGCCTGATGGTTCTTTCGTTCATGACTCTCTCCTGTTGCAGTTGGTCGAGATCCCGTCGGGGCCGGCGTCATGCCGGGTCCGCTCTCGCGCTACGCCAGGGAGTATCGGTTTCGGCGCGTCGCGAAGTCCGGGGAATCCCGGGGGAAACCCGGGGGATTTTCAGGGGAGGTCGGGCGCGCTTTCCGCGGGCCTATTTCTTTCCCGCCGTGATGGTCTGCAAGTAATCGCCGAAGTTGAAGAAGAGGGCGACCTTGTCCTGGACAACGCTCGGGTCCAGGGCGACGAGCGCCAGCCGCTTGCCGTCGGGATGTATCGCGAAGCGGCGAGAGCCCCAGCCCCGACGCATGAAACTCGTCGGCTGAAAGACCTGCGGCTTGTCCGCGCGGAACGAGTCGCCGACCACGGAATAGTTCACGAACATGATCGTGTTCGTCCCGACATTCAGGAACAGCAGCTCATGCCCCGAGGCGGACCAGTCGGGCATGGCGCCCCGATCGGTGGAGATACGCCAGGGCCCGCCGGGGCCTGGGAACGGACGGACGTACACGTCTCCGGGCGAGCCGTTCGCCGTCGTTTCGGCGTAGGCGATCCATCGGCCGTCCGGCGAGAACATCGAATAGACCTCGGCCGCCGGCGTATTGAGAAAAGCGAAGGGCTTTCCCGGCGTAAAGCCGCGGACGGCGTCGCCCCCCATCGGCAGAATCATCGAATCCGACCGGTTCGCGCCGCCGGTGTTCAAAGTGTAGGTGAGGAACTTGCCGCTCGGATGCCACGACAACGGCAGCTCGCTCCTGGGGCTTTCGTGCAACCGCGTCACCTCGCCCGTGCCGTCGGCGTTCACCCAATACATGTTCGGAACGCCCGGCTGGGCTCGGTCGGAGCCGAACGCGATCCGCCGGCCGTCCGGCGTCCAGACCGGCCAGGAGTCGTTGCCCTGGTCGAAGGTCAACTGCGTCAGCGTGTCCCGCGCCCACTCGTAGACCCAGATGTCCCGCTGCTTCCCGTCGGAGATGTCGATCGCCAGCTTCGTGCCGTCGGGCGAGAACCGCGGATTCGCCCACTCGGCTCTCGTCGCGCGGAGCACCGACGCCTTGCCGTCGCGCGTCATCCAGTGAAGGGGATAGCTGTCCGTCGCGAACGCCGCGGGCAAGTACGCGAGTGTGCCCTCCCGGGACACGGCAAGATGCGCGCTGCCAAGTTCCGAACTCGTGACGGGAGCCTCCAGCACCGGCGCCTCCTCGCCGATGGTCTCGAGACGATCGAGATCGAAGCGCACGGCGAACAGGGCGCCCTTGCGAATGTAGATGAGGTGCCCGCCGTCACCCCGGCCCGGTGAGGCGAGGCTTCCGGGCACGTACCGGCCGAAGTAGGCCCCACGGACCACGATCTTCGGGGTTCCGCCCGAACGAGGTGCAACGACGAGGGTGGCGCCTTCAAACCCTGAACGCGAAGCGTTTTCGGTGAACAGCACCCCTTTGCCGCCGGGGAGCGCCTGCGGCCACCGCTGGGTCGTGGCTCCGGTGGGCGTCCCGAAGGTTACCGGGGTCCCGCCCGCCGCAGGGACCTGCATGAGTCTGGCGCCCTGCCCGTCCTTCGACGACAAGATGATCATGTCGTCCTCGGCCCAGGCGCCGCCGCCGGCCCAAAATGCTTCACACAGGCCGATGACGTCCCCACCCGAGACCGGGACCTTCCTCAGAACCCCACCAACGAGGAAGGCGATCCACCGACCGTCGGGCGAGAAGAATGGGCTGCCGGCACCCTCGGTGCCGGCCAGGGGGGTGGCCTGCAGCTGGTCCAGCTTCCTGAGGAAAAGTCGACTGTCCACGGCCTCCTGCGCGACAAACGCCAGGGTCGTCCCGTCGGGCGAGAGCGCGATGTTCGAATCGCCGCGGTCCGCTCGCAGCGTCGCGGCGGTTCCGGTGAGCATCACCATGGTGCGGGGGGCCGCAGGTCGAGCCGAACGCCCGGGCATCCCGGTCAAGAGCATCGCGACAACCACAGTGCTCGCGGCCGCGAAGAGGGCCCAGGGCAGGACGCGAGCGGCGGGAGATCGCGATGTCCCCGCCGCGGCCGACCCCGTATCGAGCAGGAACTGCGCGACCGCGATGTCCGCGATCCGCTCCTTGCGGTTCTTCTTCAGGCATCGCTCCAGCAGCGTGCGCACATGGGCGGGGGTGCGGGCCGGCAGCGCGCTCCAGTCCGGTTCGCTGCGCATGACCGCGGTCAGGGTGTCGAGCACGTCCTCGCCTTGAAACGCCGTCACTCCGGTCAGCATCTCGTAGAAGACGCAGCCGAACGCCCACACGTCGCTTCTCTTGTCTGCCGCTCGCCCTTTCGCCTGTTCGGGGCTCATGTACGCCGCGGTGCCAAGAATCACGCCGTCCTGGGTGGCCACGGGCCTCGGGGTCGGGGAACTCGCCGCGTCGGGGAGGGCGGGATCGATCGCCCTGGCCAGGCCGAAGTCGAGCACCTTCACCTGATCGTCCGCGGTGAGGGCGATGTTGGCGGGCTTCAGGTCGCGATGGATGATGCCGCTTTCGTGCGCCGTGCCGAGCGCATCGGCGAGTTGCCGCGCCAGCCGGATAGCGTCGTCAATGGGCAGCGCGCCGCGCCGCAACCGCTCGGCCAGGGTGTCCCCCTCCACCAGTTCGAGAACGAGGCACAGGGTGGGGCCGGATTCCTCGACCCCGTAGATGGAGGCGATGTGGGGATGATTGAGCGAGGCCAGCACCTGAGCTTCCCGCTTCAAGCGCGCCAGACGATCGACATCCTGACTGAGCGCCTCAGGCAGGACCTTCAGCGCGACGTCGCGTTTGAGCCGCGTGTCATGCGCGCGATAGACCTCGCCCATGCCCCCGGCCCCGAGGGGTGCAACGATGTCGTAGGGACCGACGGAGTTGCCTGCGGACAATGTCATGGGAAGGCATCATCTTAGTGACAAGAGACCGGGGAGGTGTGTCGCTCCGCGATCGCCGCCGAGTTCGAAGGTCCGGGAACGATTCTTGCTCCGCCATCGGCAACGGCGTCGGCCTGTGTCATCCGAAGGCGACGGAACCGCCCTTGTCAATCAGCCGCGGAGGACACATGTCATCTCGATTCAGATCCGCCCGAACGTCCAGGCTCGGCCCGCTGATGGCCATGCTCTTCATCGCGAGCGCGTGCAGCACCGGCGGGCCGATTCTGACCGGCTCATCCCCCCTCGGATCGCCCACCGCGACCCCGACCGCGACGCCCCTCCCCACGGCCACGCCCACCGCCACTCCGACCCCCACGCCGGCCGCCCCGCCGGGCCCGGGCCAGACTTCCACCACCATCATCGAAGGCTCCCTCTCGCTGCAGGGCGGGTTCATTGCGATCTTCGATCCCTTCGCGCTCGCTCAGGCGGGCTCGCTCGACTTCAGCGCGGACTGGACTTCGTCGCTCAACGACATCGACATCGCCCTCGCCAGCGGCCCCTGCACTTCGAGCCAGCTCTCCGCGGGCACCTGCACGTTCGCGGGCCTCGAGGAAAGCGCCACCCTCAAGCCCGAGCAAATGACGCTGCCCCTTTCTGCGGGGACGTACACGCCTCTCATCGGTAACTTCACCACGGCAACTGAGACCATCACCTATCGCATCCTGTTCACACCGAGCGCCTCAGCGTCCCAGAGCGAGGTGCGCGCCTTCGTGGCCGCGGCCGCGGCGCGGCCTCCAGTCCTGGTAAGGGCGAGCGGCAAACTCGGCCGCCATCGCCCCCGCGCCTAGGCCCACGAGCGCCAGTAGGAAGGGTCCTCGGCCTCGAGAAATCCCTTCGCGACCTGGAGCGGCTTGAAGGTGTCGAGCATGACCGCGAGTTCGTCCGTCCACTTCGCTCCGATCGAAGCCTCCGTCCGCCCCGGCTGCGGCCCGTGGGGAAGGCCGTCGGGATGCAGGGTGAGAGACCCGAACGACACGCCCTTGCGGCTCATGAACTCGGCGCTCGCGTAGAAGATCATCTCGTCGGACATGGCATTGGTGTGCGCGTAGGGCGCGGGGATCGCGTTCTTGTCGAAATCGTAGGGCCGCGGGCAGAACGAGCAGATCACGAAGCCGTTCGCCTCGAAGGTCTGATGCACGGGCGGCGGCAGGTGCGTGCGGCCCACCTTCGGCTCGAAGTCGTGAATCGAGAAGGCGAAGGGGTAGTAGTGGCCGTCCCATCCCACCACGTCGAAGGGATGATGCGCGAGGCCGATGCGGGTCAGCGCATGGTGGGCCTTCACCAGGACCTCG
>JANMVV010000019.1:0-5875 GCA_031392925.1 Vicinamibacteria bacterium | reverse complement strand
GGGCGTTCTTAAACGGGTTTCTCAGCAGGAGCCATTCCGTTGGTACCGCGACGAAGCAACCCCCTCCAACCACTACCCTGCCTTCGGACCCGCAGCCTCCAGCCACCGGCTCGGCAGTTTGCGGCCGAGCCGCTTCCCAATCGCCCGCGAGGCGGCGGCGACCTTGTCGAGGTCGACCCCGGTCTCGATGCCCATGCCGTGGAGCATGTAGAGCAGGTCCTCGGTGGCGAGATTGCCCGAAGCGCCCGGGGCGTAGGGGCAGCCTCCGAGGCCTCCCGCGGAGCTGTCGACGATCGACACGCCGAGCTCCAGCGCGCGAAGGACATTCGCGAGCGCGGTCCCGCGGGTATCGTGAAGGTGGACGGCCAGCTGCGCCAGTTCCACGTGACGGATGACCGCCTCGATGACGTCGTCGATCTGGCTGGGCACCGCGACGCCGATGGTGTCCCCGAGCGAGATTTCGTCGCACCCAAGATCGATCAAACGGCGCGTGACCTCCGCGACCTTCACCGGATCGACCTTGCCTTCGTAGGGACATCCAAAGCACGTGGAGATGTAGCCGCGGACCCACATGCCGGAAGCCTTCGCGGCGCCCGTAAATTCCTCGAATCGCCGGAACGATTCATCAATGGTGGCGTTGGTGTTCTTGAGGTTGAAGGTGTCGGACGCAGCGGTGAAGATGGCGATGGCGTTGACCCCGGCGACCTTCGCACGCTCGTAGCCCTGACGGTTCGGGACCAGCATGGGCAGGCGCGCGCGATCCTTCGGCAGGGCCTTGAAGACGTCCTCGCTGCCCGCCATCTGCGGCACCCGCTTCGGCGATACGAAGGCCCCGGGCTCGACCACCGGGAGACCCGCGTCGATGAGAGCGCGGCAGAACTCCACCCGATCCTCGACGGACAGGGCGGCCGATTCGTTCTGCAGGCCGTCGCGCGGACCGACATCGACGACCTTGACCCGGGCCGGAAGTTTCATGGCCCCGCCTCGACCGCGCTCTCGATGACCACGAGTGCCGGCCCGGGCGCCACCATATCGCCCACCTTTACCGCGAGGCTCCTCACCACGCCGTCGGTGGGAGCCACCAGCGCGTTCTCCATCTTCATGGCCTCGACCACGAGCAGCTCCTGGCCCCGCTTCACCGCATCGCCCACCGCGACGGCCACGCGGGTCACGCGTCCCGGCATCGGGGCTTCGAGTTCGCCCTGGGCGGGCGCATGCTCGGCGGCCTCCGCGGCCGCGCGGCTCATCACCGTCAGTCGATGGTTTCGCCCGCGGATCTGCGCGAAGACGTGGTCGCCCTCGCGGACCACGAAGGCGCGGGCCTGACGCCCCGCGGTTGCGGTGGCGGCCTTCACGCGAACCCCATCCACCTCGAACTCCGTCGCCGACTTGCGGACGACGTTGTGGACGTGGCCCGCGACCTTGAGCCTCACGAGAGCCTCCAGGAGTTGGCGGCGCTCCATGGATCGGGCGCGACTTCACTGCCGGCGGCCGCGCCGCCGTTCGACCCAGGCCCTGCTTCCAGCGCGGCCCCGATGAGGGCGAGATCTTCGGCCGAGGGCGGAACCTCCGCGGGCAGCGGGCCGATCTCATCGAGAACTCCGGTGTGAATCCGGCCCGAGCGGAACGGCTCGCTCTCGAGAATCTGGATGAGCTTCTCGCGGTTGGTGGCGATGCCGAGAACCACGAGGTCGCGCAGCGCCTCGATGAGTGTTGTCCGCGCGGCATCGCGGGTGGGGCCGCTCGCAATGATCTTCGCGATCATGGGGTCGTAGTACTCGGGCACGACACTGCCGGTGACCACACCCGAATCGCAGCGGACGAATGGACCGCGCGGCTCTTCGAAGTGAAGAATGCGGCCAGGGGAGGGGGCGTCTTGTTGACGCGGATCCTCGGCGTTCAAGCGCGCCTCGATGGCGTGTCCGCGGGGGGTGAGGTGCGTCTGCTCGAAAGGAAGCGGCTTGCCCTCACTGATCTCGATCTGCAGGCGCACGAGGTCGAGGCCGAGCGTCATCTCGGTGACCGGATGCTCGACCTGAAGCCGCGTGTTCATCTCCAGGAAGTAGAACTCGCCGGAGGGGTCGAGCAGGAACTCGACCGTGCCCGCGTTGGTGTAGTTCGCCGCCGCCGCCGCGGCCACCCCCGCCGCGCACAGGCGCTGGCGCTGATCAGCGTCGAGCGCGGTCGAGGGCGTCTCCTCGACGACCTTCTGATGGCGCCGCTGAACCGAGCACTCGCGCTCGAAGAGGTGGACGCCCTTTCCGTGCTGGTCGAAGAGAACCTGCACCTCGACATGCCGCGGCTTCTGCACGAAGCGTTCGAGGACGAGGGAGTCGTCGCCGAAACTCGAGAGCGACTCACGACGCGCCCGGGCCAGGACGGCTTCGAACTCGGCGGCGCTTCGGGTGACGTGCATCCCTTTGCCGCCTCCGCCGCGCGAGGGTTTGATCATCAGGGGGAAACCGATACGCGAGGCCTCGGCGACAAGACGCGCGTCGCCCTGGTCATCGCCGTCGTAGCCTGGAACCACGGGCACACCGAACTTCTGAACCTGCTGGCGCGCAGCCTTCTTGTCACCCATCTGGCGGTGGACATCGCCGTTCGGCCCGATGAACATGAAACCCGCGGCGGCGCACGCGTCGGCGAAGTCGCCGTTCTGGCTGAGGAAGCCATAGCCCGGATGGATGGCGTCGACGCCGGCTTTCTTCGCGGCCTCGAGGATCCGGTCGCTCCGCAGGTAGGACTCGGAGGACGGCGCCTTGCCGATCAGGAGCGCGCGATCGGCCTCGCGAACATGCAGAGCGCCCGCGTCCGCCTCCGAGTAGACCGCGACCGTCCGGATTCCCATGGCGCGGCAGGTCCGAATGACGCGGAGGGCGATCTCGCCGCGGTTGGCGATGAGGACAGAGCGAATGGGCGGCAAGGCCCGGGTATTCTGACCGATCGTCGACGCCAGTCGGTTACCCCCGAACAAAGGCGATAATCGCGGATCATGTCTCTTAGGATCAATCACTCTCTTCGGGCGCCGGCGGCCTCTGGCATCGCCGTCCTCGCCCTGAGCGTTCTCGTCGTCCGGAACGCGGCCGCCGCGGACGGCGACGCGTTCCGACCGGTCTCGTTCCCATCGCTCTCGGCCGCGAAGGCAGGGAGCTTCAGCGCGGACTTCTACGTGGACGATCGGGATCGCGATCCCTGGGGCATCGACGTGTTCGATACCGGTTTCCGGTTCCGGTACCAGGCCGGGGACAAGACGGAGTTGTTCGGCAACGTCATCGTCGATCGCGTGGTGGCGCTTCCCGAAGCGCCGGCGATTCCCTCGTCGCCCCGCGATCTGATCTTCGCGGGGCCGTCGCGCATGATCCCGAACGCGTTCTCGGGCGAGCATCCGTACCTCGACAAGAGAGGCGACGCGCGGTTCGACGCGTTCATCCCGGGACTCGCCACCATCGGCATCACCAGGATCATCCATCGCGAGGGTCTGGCCCACGGCCTCGCGGCCTCGGTCGCCATTCCCCTGGCGGGCAGTCTCAACGCCCTGCGCTCAGGGGCGAACTCGGGTCGTCCGGACGCAGCCTTCGCTCTACTGGGATCGCACGACCTATTCGGCGGCAAACTCCACGGTCGGATGGGCTACACGCTCGCCGGAAAGGGCTCGTGGCCCGACCGGTCGTTCGCCGTCTCCGGGAACACGGTCCAGGTAACCGAGGCCGATCCCCCGATCGGCAATCGCCTCGACGTGGGCCTCGCTTGGATCCGGCCGGTCACGGGCTCCATGGCGGTGGCGCTCGAAAGCAGGACGAACAAGGAATTCGTGAGCGAGGAACGCATCGAATACATCACGCCGGTCGACATCATCCTGGGAATACACAAGTCCTTCGGGAAACTCACAGCGTCGGCGGCGCTGCTCGATCATCTCCGCGCTCTCCCCTCGGGCGAGGCACGGGCCAATCCCCTCGCGGGCGCCATCGACCTGTCGAGTGTGGCCGTGGCCGACCGGAATGCGTTTCTCGCGCGCGTGGGCCTGGGCCCCGCGGCCGGACAGATCCGCGATGGCGCGCACATCGTGGCCGTCGGGGTCACGAGCACGTCGTTACCCGCGGGAGCGGTCCGCATCGCCCCGACGTACAACATCCGCTCGGAGCACAATCTTGGGTACATCTTTACCCTGACCTTCCGGCCCTAGGACATGACCGGCGGCGGCATGCAACTCATCTGGCCCTCTGAGGACCGCCTTCCCGGTTTCGTCGACGCGCTGAAGAGAGGGTGGTATTCCGACAACGTGCGCGGCGAGGCCGGGGCGCGGGAACAACTCGCGGAGATCGAGAAGGATGCGGCGGGCTTCGTCGCGGGCCTCGTGGACCGGGAGGCGAAGGGCGATCCCATCACTCTGGGCGATGGATCCACGGTTCCCCGTCTGCCCGGATATCAGCGCTGGATCTGGGACGGAGAGTTCTGCGGCATGATCGGCTTCAGGTGGCAGCCGGGCACAGAGACTCTTCCGCCCACCTGCCTGGGCCACATCGGATATTCCGTTGTTCCGTGGAAGCGGCGGCTCGGTTACGCAACCCGAGCCCTGCGCGAGGTGCTGCCCGAGGCGAAGGCCGAGGGACTGCGTTACGTCGAGATCACCGCCGACCCGGGCAATGTCCCGTCACAGCGCGTCATTGAAGCGAACGGCGGAGTTCTCCTCGAAGAGTTCATGAAGCCGAAGCAACTCGGCGGCACGCCCGGCCTGAGGTATCGGATCCAGCTGTAGCGCTACACTCTGAAGCGTGCAGCCCTCGGGCATCGATCCGGAGGCGCCGCTCGCGGCCTACTGGAGTCTTTCGCCCGACCAGCTCCTCGCCGCGCTGCGCTCGTCCAGCAACGGCCTTAGCCAGGAAGACGCTGAGCGGCGACTGATCGAGAGCGGACCGAACTCCATCCAGGAGAGCGAACGCACGGGCGCCTTGCGCCTGCTCCTCAACCAGTTCCGGAGTCCGCTCGTCCTCATCCTGATCTTCGCCGCGGCGATCTCGCTCGTGCTGGGGGAGTGGTTGGACGCGACCATCGTCCTCGCGGTGGTCTTCGGCAGCACGCTGCTGGGTTTCGTGCAGGAATACCGGGCCGGGAACGCGGTGGAGCAGCTTCGCTCGCGCGTCACCATCAAGTCGAACGTGCTGCGCGACGCTCAGCCAGCGATGATCCCCGCGGCGCAGGTAGCTCCGGGCGACGTGGTCCTGCTTTCCGCGGGGAGCCTCATCCCGGCCGACGGGGTGGTGCTTGAGGCGCACGACTTCTTCGTGAATCAGGCGGTCCTCACCGGCGAGACCTTCCCGGTGGAGAAACGACCGGCGCTCGTGCCCGCGGGCGCGAGTCTGGCCGAGCGGTCGAACTGCGTGTTCATGGGCACGAGCGTGGGCTGCGGGTCGGCGAAGGTCCTGATCGCGCGGACCGGCAAGGGCACGGTCTTCGGCCAGATCGCGCAGCGCCTGAGCCTGCGGCCGGCGGAAACCGAGTTCGAACGCGGCATCCACCGGTTCGGAACCCTGCTCACCCAGGTCATGCTGGTGATGATCGTGGTGGTCCTGGCGGTCAACCTCTTCCGGGGGAAGCCGCTCATCGACTCTCTCCTCTTCTCCCTCGCCCTCGCCGTGGGCCTCGCCCCCGAACTGCTGCCCGCGATCATCAGCATCACTCTCTCGTACGGCGCCCTGCAGATGGCGAAACGGGGGGTGATCGTGCGGCGATTGAACTCCATCGAGAACCTCGGCAGCATGGACGTGCTGTGCACGGACAAGACCGGCACCCTGACCGAGGGCGTGGTCCGCCTCGATGGCGCCCTCGATCCCGGCGGCCAGCCATCGAAGGCGGTCCTGCGTTACGCGCAGATGAA
>JANMVV010000013.1:0-2407 GCA_031392925.1 Vicinamibacteria bacterium | reverse complement strand
CAGCCATTATCTGTTGACGGAAGGGCTGATCCGAGGCGGCGCTTTCAATGCGGCCAAACCGCTCGTGATCAACATGACGTCGGGCGGCGGCTACAACGTTCCCCTGAGCACGGCCATGCTCAACATGGTCGACCCGAAGACTTTCAACGGAACGGGCGCCTACGCGTTCCACAAGCGCGGGCAGATGGTGCTGAACCAGTACTGGCGCGACAAGTACGGCGAGCGGGGCTTCACCTTCTACGTGATGCATCCGGGCTGGGCCGATACCGACGGCGTGAAGCGCTCGCTGCCGCGCTTCCGCAAGATCCTCAAGTCGATCCTTCGCGACGCGGCGTCGGGCACGGACACCGCGATCTGGCTGGCGGCGACCCGGCCGGCGCAGGAGGAGAAGGAGCTGGTGTGGTTCGACCGGAAGCAGCGCCCGGCCCACGTGTACGAGCGGACCCGCGCCACGAAGGAGACGCCCCAGTCACTCGTCGACTACCTCGAGAAGGAACTCGCGCGTTTCCCCGATTCGCTGCCGGCCTGACCTCGATCCCACGTGCCTGACCCCTCCATGAAAGGCCTGGACTTCTTCGAAGCTCATCGCGAGCGGTTCGAACGGGCGCGCGAGGCCTGTCGCACGCGCGCCTCCTGGAGCCCGTTCGCCGAGCAGCCATCCCTGTATCCCGATCATGCCGCCGCGCGCGCGACCGGCGAGGCGGCATTCAAGGCTCGGCTCGGCGGCCTCTACGCGATCGATCAACCCTCGCCGCTGAGCTGGGTGGGTGAGGAGATTTCGCCCTACACCCAGGAGCCGCTGGCCATCCTCTACCCGCGATGCGCCATCGATGATCTATTCACGGCCGCGGCCAAGGGGATCCCCAACTGGAGCGCTGTGACGCCGCATGAGCGCGCCGGCGTTCTCCTCGAAGTCATCGATCGCATCTATCGCACACGCCTGTTCGAGCTGACCCACGCGGTGATGCACACCACCGGACAGAGCTTCAACATGGCCTACGCGGGTTCCGGCGTGAACGCGCTGGACCGTGGCCTCGAAGCCCTCGTCTACGCTTGCAACGCCATGGACGCGGTCGCGCCCCGGGCAACCTGGGAGCGCTCGTTTGGCTCCACGCCGATCAGGCTCGACAAGCGCTATCGCTTGATCCCGCGCGGGGTCGCGGTGTGCTTCGCCTGCGCGAGCTTCCCCACCTGGAATGCCTTCCCTTCCATGATCGCAAGCCTCGCCACCGGCAACGCGGTCATGGTGAAGCCGCATCCGCAAACCGTCCTGCCCATGGCCATCTCCGTCGATGTCTTTCGCGAAGTCCTGGGCGAATGCGGCTTCGATCCGAATCTCGTCACCCAGGCCGTCGATACCACCGCGGAACCGATCGGCAAGAAGATCATCGAACATCCGGCCTGCGCCATCGTCGATTTCACGGGCAGCGCGCGCTTCGGCAAATGGGTCGAAGAGAACGCGCCCCCCGCGCTGTGTTTCACCGAGACCGCGGGCTGCAACACCGTGGTCTTGGAATCCTGCCTCGACCTTGACGCGGTGATCCGCAGCCTCGCCACCACACTGTGCCTGTTCTCGGCGCAAATGTGCACGAGTCCGCAGAACGTCTATGTGCCCGAGAGGGGCGTGCGCGTCGGCGAGCCGGGCTCGGACACCCTCGTCCCTTTCGATGAGGTGGCGCGCCGATTGGCCGCCGCGGTGGATGCGATCGGCAGCGATCCAAAGAAAGCCTCGGCGATCCTCTCGACCATCCAGTCTCCCGCCACCCTCGACCTCATCGCACAGGTGGAGCGCGATGCGCGGGACCGCGGCGCCCTGCTCCTGGCTCCCCGCGCGTATGTCCATGCGGAGTTCCCGAAGGCGCGCACCAGCACTCCCCTGATGCTGAGAGTCACGCCCGCGGATCGGGCGCTCTACATCGAGGAACGCTTCGGCCCCATCTCCTTCGTGATCCGTGTGCGCGACCGAGCCGACGCTCTGGCTCAGGCCGAGGGCGATGTGCGCGAAGGCGGCGGCCTCACCGCCTTCCTCTACTCGACGGACGAGGCCTACGTGGCGGAAGCCGAGGACGCGTTCGCCCGCGCCGGGTCGCAGCTCACCATCAATCTCACCGGCCCCATGCCCCTCAACTTCGCGGCCGCCTACAGCGACTACCACGTCACCGGCCTGAACCCCGCGGGGAACGCGTCCCTCACGGACGCCGCCTTCGTGGCCAGCCGCTTTCGAATCGCGCAGGTTCGCCGCCCCATGGCAACATGACATGAGAGGTCAAACCACATGAACGCCCTTTCCTCCGATGTGTCCCTGCAGGGCGCCTTCGCGCCCATCGACGCGGAAGTTGCCGCGACCAACCTCGACGTCATTGGAACGGTTCCCAAAGACTTGAACGGCATGTACGTCCGCAACGGT
>JANMVV010000450.1:0-5533 GCA_031392925.1 Vicinamibacteria bacterium | reverse complement strand
CCTTCCCCATCATCTCTTCGGCCGAATAGCCGTAGATCCGCCGGGAAGCCGCGTCGTTGACGAAGGTGAAGCGACCCAGGGCATCGACCGACCAGATGAGGTCGTTGGACGTCTCCACCAGCCGCTTGTAGCGGGCCGTGTCGATGAGCCTTCGGGACTTGGGCGGCATGGGCGGGGGTTGATGGGCCGAAGCTTTTCAGCATAGCTGCCCGCACGGGTGTCCGTCGCGGCGGACTAGGCTTTCTTCACGATCTCGCGCACGAATACCCAGGCCGTGTCGTTCGCCTTGTTGTAGAAGAGCGTCACCGTCACGTTCCGGGGCGCCATTTTGAAGTCGAACCGGTAGGGGAAGACTTCGTGCAACTCTTTCTTCTTGATTCCCTCATGGAACTTACCTGCGAACTCGCGCACGTTGGTGCAGGGAGCCACTTCATCGAAGAAGTTCCGCCCGATCACTTTCTCGGGTTTGCGTCCGGTAAGGTTGGCCTCATAGTCGTTGAAGCGGAGGATGGTCCCCTTGGCGTCGAGCTGGATCGCCCCGAAGGGCAGGGAGTTCAGCTCCTGGGGCTGCATGTGGTCGATGCGCTCCAGGTCGGCGCGGCTGAAGGCTGAGGCGTCCTGAGTTGTCATGGGTGCTCCCGAGTTGCATTTGTGGGTCAGGTGGAAAAAGGGCGCGGAGGGTCGGCGGCCGGACGGGCGCAATAGAAGCCCTGGGCCAGGTCGGCGCCATGGGACTCCGCCCAGCGCCATTCGCCCTCCGTCTCGACCCCCTCCACCACGCTCGTGGCGCCGACCTCCCGGGAGAGCTCGAGCATCTTCTCGACCACCACCGCCTTGTAGGGATCCTCGTCGATCCCGCGGATGAGCTGCATGTCCAGCTTCACGAAGTCCGGACGCAGGCGCGCGAGCAGGTTTAAGGAGGAGTAGCCGGCGCCCAGGTCGTCGAGGGCGACGCGGAAGCCGCCCCGGCGATAGAAGGAGAGAATCCCCAGCAGGTGATCGACGTCCTCGACCTGGTTGCTCTCCGTCACCTCGAACACGAATCGCGAGGGCGGCAGGCCCGCCGCCGCCACCGCACTCACGGTTGAACGCAGGCAGAAAGCCGGATCGTAGACCGAGTTCGGGGTGAAGTTGATGAAGACGTTGGCGTCTACCCGCTTGGCGATCACCGCGGCGATGCTCGCGAGGCGCGCGGCCCGGTCGGTCTGGAAGATCACGTTCGCATCCCGCGCGGCGCGCAGGATCGCGCCCGGCGAAATCAGCGCGCCATCGACTTCCCGTCCGCGCAGGAGGGCCTCGTAGGCGAACACTTCCTTCGGCTTCGCGAACTTGACGATCGGCTGGAAATGGGTCTCGATCCGCCCTTCGCGAAGCATGTCCACGACCCAGTCGCCGCTGGCGCGGGCCACGAAGGTCTGGAGCGATTCGAATCGGAGGAGATCCTCGAGAGTGGGCTCGGCGCCGGGGGGCAGCAGGAGGCATCTGCCGTCGGCCAGTTCGAGACGCGACAGGGCGCCCGAGAGGTCCACGGCCAGCCGGCGGGCGCCGTCTCCTTCGACGACCACGCCCAGGACCCCTCGCGGCGCCGCGGCGGCGACAAGCCCCAGCCGGGCGAACAGGCCCTGGAGTTTCGAGAGCGTGTGGCCGAGGGGGGGAGCAATGAACAGCGTTCCTCGTGACGTTTGGCGGAGATCTCGCCCGCCCGCGCCTCCGCCCTACGGATAGATGCGATAGAGCATGCGCGGGAAGGCGATGGTCTCGCGCAGATGATCGATCCCGCAGATCCAGGTCACGAAACGCTCGACCCCGAGGCCGAACCCGGCATGCGGCATGGAGCCGTACTTCCGGAGGTCGATGTACCAGCGGAACGCCTCCTCGGGAAGGCCGTGGTCGTGCAGGCGCTTCAAGAGCAGGTCGGGATCGGAGATGCGCTCGCCGCCGCCCACGATCTCGCCATAGCCCTCGGGCGCGAGGATGTCGGCGGAGAGCGAGTACTTCGGATCGGTCGGGTCGGGTTCCATGTAAAAGGCCTTGATCGCCGACGGGAACCGGTGGACGATGATCGGCTGATCGAACGACTCGGCGAGGACGGTCTCGTCGGTGCCGCCGAAGTCGCTCCCCCACTCCGTCTTCGAGCCTTTCTCGCGGATGATGCGGATGGCGTCGTCGTAGTGAACCCAGGGGAAGGGGGCTTTCACTTTTTCGAGCCGGGTCAAGTCGCGCCCGAGGCGCTCGAGTTCCAGCTTCCTCGCGGCCAGGACCCGCTGGATCGCGAAACAGATCATGTTCTGCGCCACCTCGAAGGCATCGGTCAGGTGCGCGAACGCCATTTCGGGCTCCAGCATCCAGAACTCGGTGAGGTGGCGGCGCGTCTTCGACTTCTCCGCCCGGAAGGTCGGACCGAAGCAGTAGACCTTCCCATGAGCGGCGGCGTTCGCCTCGTTGTAGAGTTGGCCGCTCTGGGTCAGATACGCGGTGCCCTCGTCGAAGTACGGCACGCCGAACAGCGTGGTCGTCCCTTCGCAGGCCGCGGGCGTGAAGATCGGCGTGTCGACCAGGGTGAAACCCTGTTCATCGAGGTAGTCGCGGAAGGCCTTGATGACGGTGTGCCGGATCCGGATGATCGCGTGCTGCTTCTCGGAGCGCAGCCAAAGGTGGCGGTTCTCCATGAGGAACGCGGTGCCGTGATCCTTGGGCGTGATCGGGAACTCATGTGTGGACTGGATGACCGTCGCATCCTTCACGTCCATCTCGAACCCGCCGGGCGCGCGCTTGTCTTCCTTCACGAGGCCCGTCACCTCGACCGACGATTCCTGCCCCGCCTTCTCGAGCGACGTCCACGCGTCTTCGCTGACCGCGGCCTTCGAGACCACGGCCTGCGCGTATCCCGTGCCGTCGCGCAGAATGAGGAACTGGAGCTTGCCGCTGCTCCGCTTGTTGTGGATCCAGCCTTGAACCTTCACGGTCGAGCCCACGTGGCCTTTGAAGTCCTGGATGCGGGCGATGGCGGTCATTTCAATTCCTCGATGTGGCGTCGCAGCACGGAAGCGAGCGATGAAAGCTCGGGATGGCAGGCCAGATTGAGCTTCACGTGGGCCAGGGTGCCTGGGATGTAGGGAAGGTATACGGGATTGCTGCGCACCACCGCCATGTAGCCGAAGGTACCGAGGGCCTTGAGGTTCCTCTGTATGGACATCAGCTCGAAACGCTGCTGGAAGGTCTCGCGGGTCTCGTCGGGGGCGCCCTTCTGCCGGAACTCCTCGACGCGATCCCTGACGAACTCCTCGTCGAGGCTCACATACGAATCGCGAAGGAGCGAGGCCAGGTCGTAGGTGGCCGGGCCCATGCGCGCGTCCTGATAGTCGATCCAGTAGAGACGCCGGTCGTGCTGCATCAGGTTGCGGCTGTGGTAGTCGCGATGACACAGGACGCGCGGCCAGGAGGCGATCTGCGCGGCGAGCGCGTGAAAGCCCTCGGCGAGCTTCGACCGGTCCTCGACGGAGAGATCGACGCGGCGGTGTAGCTCGAGGAAATGCTTCTCGAAGTAGTGAAGCTCCCACGAGAGCTTCTCGATGTCGAAGGCGGTGTGGAAGCAGACCGCGCGCTGGGGAACCTTCGAGGCCTCGCGCTGGGCCTGGACGATCTCGTCGATGGCCTCGCGGTACAGATCCACCTTGAGCTGCGGGGATGCGGCCGTGAGCACCTGCTGAAGGGTCAGGTCGCCGAGATCTTCCTGCTCGTAAACCCCGAGCGGACCGTCATGGTCGAGAAGCCTGGGCACGGGCAGGCCTATCTGGATGAGGGCCTGGCCCACCGTGTAGAACGGCGTCGCGAGGGCGTCGAAGGGATCCGGATAGAGGGCCACGATCGACGAGCGCCCCTCTTTCGGGGTCAGCCGGAAGTAGCGGCGGGTCGAAGCGTCGCCCGAGAGGGCGGCCACACCCATCGTGACTGCCGCATCCTTCTTGTGGGTGCGGAGGTACTCGGTCAGGCGGAGGTCGAGGCCGGTCATGATTCCCTATTCTTTCCCGATGGCCACGCGCGTCTTCGGCCCGAGGATAAGGCCCGCGTGCGTCCCCTTCGGAACTTCGGTTCCGGACATCACGATGCAATTCCTGAGGCTCGCGCCCGATTCCACCAGCGCGCCGTCCCACACCACGGAGCCTTCGATGCGGGCCGAGGCCTCGATCACGCAGCCCGCCCCCACCACCGACCGGACCACGCGCGCTCCCTTTCCGAGCCTCACCGACGAGTCGATCACCACCGAGCGCTTTCTTCCCCGTTCGGCGAGCAGCCTCATCTGGGCCTTGAGATAGCCGGAGGGCGACCCCAGGTCGTGCCACACTCCGGTCTGACGCGCGCCCTGCAGGTGAGCGCCCTCCCGCAGGAGTGGAATGTAGAGGTCGCCGATGGTGTCGGACTCGCCGGCGGGGAGCCGGTCGAGGATCATCGGATCGATGATGTGGACGCTCGCGAAGAGCGAGACCGTCCCCTTGCGCGCCGCGGGAAGCCCGCGGATCGACAGGATCCGCCCCGTCCGGTCGGTCACCACCGGCTTGTACTTCCCGGGATTCGAGTTGGGCTTGAGGGCGAGGGTCGCGAGCGCGTCGGTCTTGCGATGGCAGGCCGCCATGGCCTTGAGGTCGAAGTCGAAGATCACGTCGCCATTGACCACGAAGAGCGGGTTCCGGCCCACCCAGGAGCGCACTTTCCGCAGCGCGCCGCCGGTTCCGAGGATCTCGGCCTCGCGCGAGTATTTGATCTTCAGACCCAGATCGCCCTCGGGGATCGCGGCGCGAATCGAGTCGGGCCGGTGGTGAAGGTTGATCATCACCTCGCTAACCCCGGCACGCTTCAGTTCGCGAAGGGTGCGAACGATCAGCGGTTCGTTCAGAACCGGGAGGGCGGGCTTCGCGGTCTTGTCGGTGAGCGGCCGCATGCGCGTGCCCAGACCGGCGGCGAGGATGACGGCCTTCACGCGCGATCCTTCTCGCGGGCCGCGCGCACTGTCGACACCTTCCCTCCGCGCGACGCGGCGGAAAACACCATGTGGCCCCGACGCCCGGCCTCGTACCAAAGAGCCGGGTACGAGTCGCTCAGGAAGTCCGAGGTATCGAGGCCCAGGGCCTTCGCGACGCGCGAGATCGCCGCGAGGGCCCCTTCGATCTCGACGAAATGACCGAGCGGCGTCTCATCGAGGCACACCACCGTGGCTCCCACCTTCCACATCTCCCGGAACTTCTCGTAACGGAACTGCGGCACGAAGCCAATGGCATGGAGGATCTGGGCGAGGACCTCGGGCGAGGCGACGTGGGTCTCGAGCTCCTCGCGCGACTTCACTCCCCCAAGGACCCGGGCCACGCCCTTAAGGGTCACCGAACCCTTCGAGCCGTAACTCCGGACCCGGAACGACCTCCCCGAGGCGCGGAGAAGGCCGCTCGGGACATCGAAGAGAGTGTTGGCCTCGAAAGTCCGCCGATTCAGGAGGCGGCCGCCGGCGGCGCGGATCTTCCTCTTCACCGCGGGCAGTGAG
>JANMVV010000439.1:0-3615 GCA_031392925.1 Vicinamibacteria bacterium | reverse complement strand
CGAGGTCGTGATCGCGGATGGCGCCGCCGCCCACCGAATAGACCTTCCACGAAACCCGCGCGACACCCGCGGCGTCAAACGCTTCGAAGAGCATCCCGTTCGGATGACGCGGCAGACGCTCCTGCATGTTGAAGAGAATCTCGTGCGGCCGTGCTCCGAACGCTTCTTCGAGCACGAGGTCGGTGAGATGTCCCTTCCCCGTGGCGGCGAGGGACCCGTAGAGGGTGACGCGATAGCGCTCGGCGCCGTCGTGGCGGGCCAGGAAGCGATCGGCCGCCCGGCGCGGACCCATCGAGTGGGACGAGGACGGACCGTTGCCGATCCGGAACAGTTCGCGTATGGATTCCACGCCTTGAGCTTAAGGGGCGGTGGCGCTCCAAAGGATCTGGGCGGCGACCGCTTCGGCCAGGCCAACCGAATCATTCAGGCAGGGCAGGAAGCGGATGTCCAGTTGCGGGAGGCTCTCGGAAATGACCCGGCCCTCGAGCTGGGTCTCCGCGTTGTCGGCCAGGAATCCATAAGGGAAATACACGGCATTCAGGAAGCCCGCGTCGACGACACCCCGCAGCGCCTGGTCCATGGGGGGCTCGGTCCAGCGGCCACCGCGCGCGTGGTTCAACCATCCGTGGGTCACCATGCCGAAGCTTTGGCCGAGTCGCGCTTCGATGGCGTGGCGGAGGCGTTCGGTGTTCTCGAGGCCGGTCTCGATGGGCTTTTGGGGCTCGAGCAGCGTGCCGTGGGCGGCAAGGACCAACGCGGTCGAGGACGCTTCGAACCCGGTCCCCGGCAGATGGTTCAGGATGTGCTGAGCCGACAGCGCCGCGAGACGATCCGCGTCGATCGCGGGCAGCACGCGGATCGGCGCCGAACGCGTCTGCGCTTCACTCACGCGCCCCGCGATCTGCCGGGAGAGGGCGTGCGTGAACGCGGAATCCGCGGCATACATCGGCACGACCCAGACCGGTTCATCCGGCGGCAGGCCGCGCAGCACGGTTTCGAGGAGCGGCTTCCGGAATTCATAGGCCACGTGGGCCGTCCATTGAACGTCTCGATCCATGGCCTCGAGCGTGGATCGCACGCGCGCCGCCTTCGCGGTCGTGATGGCTTCGAGGGGCGAGCCGTAGCCGCGGGCCCGCCACAGGCGCCGCCGGCTCCGCGCGCGAGAGAGCGCGATCAGGGGAAGGAGCGGCGCGGGGATCGCCGCGATGATCCGGGTCAGGCCCTGGAGAATGCGGAAGGAATAGGCGAATTGAGCGGCGAAGTCCGGGGCGGGAGGCTCCCCGTAGCTCACCAGCACGACGTGTCGGCGGTTCACGGCCGGGTCGCGAGAGCGCTCGCGAGTTCACGACCCGCGTTTCGCGCGCTCCTCACCGCGTCGGTGAAAGAGACCCCGTGATACGCGGTGCCGCACACCATGAGGCCCGGATTCTCCGCGAGAGCCGCCGCGATCGCCTGAAGACGCGCGGAGTGCCCCACGGTGTATTGAGAGATGGCCTGAGGCCAGCGGAACACCCAGCGCCTCTCGGGCTCCGCGGTCACCCCCATCACGGACTGGAGTTCCGCGCGCGCGAGCGCCACCAGATCCTCCTCTCCCAGATCGGGAACCTCGGGTCGGCGCGCGCCACCGAGGACGATGCGCAGGAGGACGCTCTTTTCGGGGGCGCGTCCGGGGAATATCGACGACTCCCACAACACACCCAGAGTGGCCAATTGCTCCGAACGAGGCACGAGATAGCCGTAGCCATCGAGGGGATGCGTCATGCTCCCGGAGGGGAAGGCGAGCGCGACGACCGCCAGCCCCGCGCAGGGAATCGCCTTGAGCGCGCCCGACAGCCGGGGCGCGCTCGGCGCGATCAGTCGCGCGGCCACCTGGGCTGACGTCGCGAAGACCACGCGGCTCGCGGTGAGCGAGCGCCCATCCGAGAGGTCGACCCGAAAGCCGTCGCGGTCCCGTTCCACCGCGCGCACCGCGACGCCGGTGATGACTCGATCCCCGAGGCGCCGGGCGAGCGCGCCGGTCAAAGCCCCGAGACCCCGGTCGAGCGTGAGCAGGCGTGTGCGCTTTCTCGGCCCGGGCTTTCGTTCCTTGAACGCCGCTTTCACCAGGCTACCGTGCCTCGCCTCCCACTCGTGGAGCAACGGAAACTGGGAGCGCAGTGAAAGCGCGTGACTGTCGCCGCCCGAAATCCCCGAGACGATGGTGTCGACGAAGGTCTCCGCGGCTTCGGGTCCGATCCTCCGCGCCGCGAACTCGAACACCGTTTCTTCGGTTCCGGACGGGGCGGGCGCGGCCCACGGTTCGCGGAGGAGACGCATCTTCCCTCGGAAGCTCAGCGAATCGGAGGTGACGAACGAGAGGAGCGAGTCCGGCACCTTGACCAGGCGGCGGTCGCGAACGATGAAGCGGCGGCGCGCCTCCCCGCTCGCCTCCACGAGGTTTGACTCGAGACCCAGCTCCGAGATCAGCGAGAGGATCTCCGGATCTCGATCAAGGAAACCGTTGGGACCCGACTCGACCAGGAACCCGCCCTCGGTCAGAGTCCGCGCATGGCCCCCGGCCTGCGGTGCCGATTCGATCAGGCGGATGTCGGCCTCCACTCCCCGAGATCGAAGTTCATCGACAGCGGTGGCGGCGAAGGTCAGCCCGGAGACACCGCCTCCGATCACGACGACGCTCGGAGGCGTCATACCGTGCGGCTGAAGACCGGAGCGGGTCCTTCGAGGCGCGCGCGCAGATACCGGTCGAACACCATGCACACGTTCCGGACGAACAGTTGCCCGAGGGGCGTGACCGTGAGTTCCGTATCGCTGAGGGTGACGAGACCGTCGGTGCTGACCGAGGTCTGCGCGGTGAGTTCACGGATCTCCGCCGCGAAGTACTCCTTGAAGACGATGCTGAACAGCGATTCGATCCGCCGGATGTCGACCCGGAAGTTGCACATGAGACCGGCGATGACCTCCCGACGGAGCAGGTCGTCCGCCTGCAGTTCGTATCCGCGCTCGACCGGGAACCGGCCAAGGGAGATGGCCGCGTAGTAGGTGCTGAGCTTCTTGGTGTTCTGAATGAAGGCGCCCTGCACTTCGCCGATGCCGGAGACGCCCACCGCGACCATGTCCCGCGTCTTCTGCACGGTGTAACCCATGAAGTTGCGGTGGAGGTCGCGCCTTTCGACCGCGATCGCGAGTTCGTCTTCGGGCAGGGCGAAATGGTCCATGCCGATCTGGCGGTAGCCCGCGCCGGTGAAGGCATCGATGGCCTGGGACAGGAGTCCGAGTTTGACCTTCGGAGACGGCATCTCATCGGGCAGCGACTTCATGTGCGCGCGCATCCAGGGCACGAACGCGAAGGAATACACGGCGACGCGGTCGGGGCGGATCTCCAGGGTTCGTTGCAGGGTATTGCCGAAGCCGAGGGGGGTCTGGAAGGGCAGACCGTAGATGAGATCGATGTTGACCGACTGGAAGCCCGAGGCGCGGGCCTCGAGCACGAGGTCACGGGTCATCTCGAAGCTCTGCTCGCGATTGACCGCGCGCTGAACCTCGGGAGCGAAGTCCTGCACGCCCATGGAGAGTCGGTTGAATCCGAGCGAGCGCAGGCGGTGCAGGTGGGCGTGG
>JANMVV010000403.1:0-3576 GCA_031392925.1 Vicinamibacteria bacterium | reverse complement strand
GCGGTGTGCCGAGAGATTGTTGGAAGAGCCTGGAGGTCTTACGAAGTGGTCGCCGGTCCTGACCGGCGAGCGGCTCTCTTTCCCTCCGGTTCCCTCGAACTACATCGCCCTGTGCGGGCCTTGCGCCGTGCCCCGGACCGGGAAACGCTTCCCGGCCGACTGACCCGGAACGCCGTGCCCGGGGCGGCGTAGTACAGTGCCTTTGTCCATGGACGCCTCGAAGAAGACAGGTGTGTCGCGCTCCGCCGCGTGGCGCGAGGCCCGCGAACTGGTCTGGTCGCATCGGCGTCGCCTCACCCTCGGCCTCGCCCTGATGTTGGTCAGCCGGGTCGCCGGCCTGGTGCTCCCCGCCTCCTCGAAGTGGCTGATCGACGAGGTCATCGGGAAGAACCGCACCGACCTGCTCCTGCCCATCGCCCTCGCCACGGGGGCGGCGACCTTCGTGCAGGCCGTGACCTCGTTCGTGCTCTCGCAGACCCTGGGTGTCGCGGCCCAGCGCGCGATCACCGACATGCGCAAGCGAGTGCAGGCGCGGGTCATGCACCTCCCCGTGCGCTACTTCGACTCCACCCAGACCGGCATCCTCGTCTCCCGGATCATGAACGACGCGGAGGGAATCCGGAACCTCGTGGGATCGGGACTGGTGCAGCTCGTGGGCGGTCTCCTCACCGCGGCCATGGGGCTCACCGTCCTCTTCTGGTTGAACTGGCATCTGACCGTGGTGACCATGCTGGTGCTCGCGGCCTTCGGCGGCGGAATGGCCTACGCGTTCAACACCCTCCGACCGTTGTTCAAGGAGCGCGGCAAGATCACCGGTGACGTGATCGGCCGGCTCACCGAAGCGCTCGGCGGCATTCGCGTGGTCAAGTCCTACACCGCGGAGAAGCGGGAGGAGATCGTCTTCACCCAGGGCGCGCACCGGCTGTTCCGCAACATCGCGCAGTCGATGACCGGGGTCTCCGCGACCACCGCCGGCAGCACCGTGATCATCGGCATCATCGGCGTGCTGATGATCTGGCTCGGCGGCAAGGCCATCCTCGCGGGACAGATGACGCTCGGCGACCTCATCATGTACATCTTCTTCATCGGCCTGGTCGCGGCACCCCTGGTGTCCATCGCGTCGATCGGCACCCAGATCACCGAGGCCTTCGCCGGGCTCGACCGCATTCGCGAGATTCTCGACATGCCCACCGAGACCGACGAGGACGCGAGCCGTGCCTCGATCGAGAGGCTCCAGGGCGACGTGGCCTTCGACGATGTTTCGTTCGAGTACAACCCGGGCGTGCCCGTTCTCAAAAACGTCTCGTTCAGCGCGACCGCGGGGACCACCACGGCGCTGGTGGGATCGAGCGGCTCGGGCAAGAGCACGCTCATCAGTCTGGTGATGGCCTTCAACCGGCCGAGCTCAGGCCGGATCCTCGTGGACGGACGGGACCTCGCGGGAATTCGCCTCGGCGAGTATCGCAGCCAGCTCGCCTCGGTGTTGCAGGAGAACTTCCTCTTCGACGGCACCATCGTCGAGAACGTCGGGTACGCGAAACCACGCGCGTCGCGTGAAGAGATCATCGAAGCCTGCCGCGTGGCCCACTGCGATGAATTCATCAAGGGCTTTCCGAAGGGCTACGACACAGTGGTGGGCGAGCGCGGGATCAAGCTCTCAGGCGGTCAGCGTCAGCGCGTGTCGATCGCCCGCGCGATTCTTGCGAATCCGCGCGTCCTGATTCTGGACGAAGCGACCTCGAGCCTCGACAGCGAGAGCGAGGAGATGATCCAGGATGGACTGCGCAACCTGCGCGCGGGACGGACCACGTTCGTGATCGCGCACCGGCTTTCGACCATCCGCAGTTCGGACCAGATCCTGGTCCTTGAAGGCGGCGTGATCGTGGAGCGCGGCACTCACGCGGACCTTCTGGTCAGAAACGGCCGCTACCGGCAGCTATACGACAAGCAGTACCGGTTCGAGGCGGACCGCTTCATCAACCCCGGCGAAGACTTCACCCCGGAGCCGCCGAAGGCCGCTCCCGTGCGGCCGGTAGGGAACGCTCTGTAGGGATCAAGGAAAGCATGGGCGACGGCATTTCAACCGCGTTGTCGCTTATTGATGATCGGCTCGAGGAACTCCACGCGTTGATGACCGAGGAGCCCATCGATCTCGTCACGGAGCTCTACCGCGCATGGAAGAGCGCCACCGGTGTCGCCCTCGCCGACATCGTGGTCCAATCGGTGGTCAGCCGCTTCGACCTGACTAAAGGCCAGGCGGACCCTGGAGACGGTCGCAGGCCGACTCCACCGGTCTTCCTGGATGGAGCGGCATCGCGCGCTTTCCTGATGGCGATGAAGAAAGACCTGGAGGCGGACCCTGCCGCCGTGCTTCGCGTGCCGCCCTCCGATCCGATGCCGGCCCTTCCGCTGCGCGGCATCCGGAAGATCGTCGATCTTCTGGAGCGCAGGCTGCCCAAGGCGTTCCGAGGGAGGCCGGAGAAGGAACGGGACGTTCAGAACGGCTTTGAAACGCTGCTCGCCGGCGCCGGGATCGCCTATGAACGCGAAAGCAATCCGATCGTCTACTCCTCCCGGACTTACCTGCCGGATTTCACGTTTCCAGGCCTGCAGACCGCGCTGGAACTGAAGCTATGCGATCGGCCCGAGCGCGGGAGGGAGATCATCGCCGAGATCACCGACGAGATCCCTGCCCTCCGTGCAACGTACCCACACATCATCTTCGGGGTCTACGACCTGGGTTTCATTCGGGACACGGACCAATTCTCGAGATTGTTCGAAGCCCACGATGGAGTCCTGGTCAGGGTGATGAAGCACTAACGGTCGGTGAGGGGTGGGTGCTAAAAACCTTCGGAGGTTTGCCATGTTCGGTATTCTCGGCGTCTTGGGTCTGGTTCTTCTTCACGAACCCGCGCGCATCCAGCAGGACGCGCAGGCGAAGCAGCGACTCCAGGAGGCGGATCAGCATTACCGCCTGGGAGTGGAGGCGCTGCACACCGAGCGATTCGAGCAGGCGGAGCAGGAACTCCGCCAGGCGGTGAAGCTCGATCCGAACTTCTTCCTCGCCTATTACAGCCTGGGCAAGACCTACATCGCGCTCAAAGAGTACGACGATTCCGTCCGTGCCTACCTGTCCTGCCGACAGGCCTGGGACCGATCCGTGGCCGACAACGCGCAGCAGAGCTTCGAGCAGGGGGCGCGGCGCGAGGACAAGATTCGCGAGTACCAGGACAAGATTCGCGAACTGGAGACCCAGCAGCGCGCCACCCTCTCCGACGCGGCGCGGCTGCAGATCCAGGCGCGCATCGAGAACATCCGGGTGGGCATCGACGCCCTGCAACGGGTGCGCGGCCTCGATCATGGCGCGGTCGATCCGCCCGCCGAGTTCTCGCTCGCACTCGGCTCGGCCTATCTGCGCGCCGGTTCGATCGACAACGCCGAGCGGGCCTACCACGAGGCGCTGAAGCTGCGCCCGAAGTACGGAGAGGCGCACAACAACCTGGCCGTGATCTGCATCAAGCGGGGCGACTACGAAGAGGCCTATGCGCACGTGAAGGCCGCCCAGAAGGCGGGCTT
>JANMVV010000364.1:0-11380 GCA_031392925.1 Vicinamibacteria bacterium | reverse complement strand
CAATGACGTGAGGGGGGTACTGGACGGTCAGCGCGAACTTGGTTGTGGCGTATGGCGCGTACCCCACTACCAAGTTCGCGCTGCCGTGTCGTACCCCCTAACGTCATTGCGAGGAGCCATTCCGTTGGTACCGCGACGAAGCAACCCCTCCAACCACTACCAACCCAACTTCGCGCACCTAACGAAGGCCGAGAAGCTTGAGGTCGATGCTGTTCGCCACCGCCTCGTAACCGGCCGCGTTGAGGTGCAGGTGGTCTCCCGGGTCGTATGGGGCGAGGGTCTTCGTCGGGTGACTCGGGTCGCGAACCGCAGCGTCGAAATCGAAGAACGCGTCGTATGCCTTGCCGGTTCGAATCCACTCGTTGATGGCCTGCCGCTTCGCCTCTCCCTCGGGCGTCCAGGCGGCCGCACCTTCGAAAGGCGTGAGTGTCGCTCCGTAGATCGTGAGGCCTCGCGCACGGGCGCGCTCGATCATCTGCCGGTGCGCGCCGATGAGATCCAAAGCACTGGGCGAGGCATTCTGACGCGCCTGGCCGATATCGTTGATTCCCTCGAGCACAATGACGTGGGTCACTCCGGTCTGGGCGATCACATCTCGATCGAAGCGGGCGAGGGCGCTCGGGCCGTTGCCCTCGGTCAGCACGCGGTTGCCTCCGATGCCGGCGTTGAGAACAGCCATCTTCACTCCGGCCTTCGCGAGGCGTCGGGCCAGATGATCCGGCCAGCGATTGTTCGTGTCGGTGGTCGAAGCGGTCCCGTCGGTAATGGAGTCGCCCACGGTGACCACCGCGCCTGCCTGCCCGGACGCCATCACCTCAACGCGAGTGAGGAAGAACCAGGTCGCCGTGGGCAGGCCATCCCCCCGGCGATACGCGGTCGTCGTCTCCACGGGCATGTCGACGACACCCGCATGGTTCCCCGGCGTCGAGACGTAGCCTGTCTGCCACGCCGCTGGATGGGTAGTGATCGGCGATTTCATGGCCGCGGTGTCATCGGGCAGGTAGAGGTCGATCGCGAGATCCGCGAAATCTGGAACCAGAAGATCGACGGGATCGCTGAGCAGGATCGCGCCGGCCCGCGCGGTCGCCTGAGGCGCGCCGCCGAAGGTGAGGACGCGATTCGATTGAGGCACGATCGTCGCGTTCTTGTCCCGGAGCGCAACCTGGGCCGCGCCGAAGGTGAGGGGAGCGGTGCCAAAGGTGTTCGAGAGAACCACCCGCAACCGGGAGCCGCCCAGACTGATGTGGGCGATCTGTCGGAGCGTCTGATTGTTGAAGTGCAGCCCGGACTGCCCAGAGACGGTCAACGTCTGATGGGGCGCGACCGCCAGCACCGCGGGGGGAATCACGAGTTCCGGTGCGCTCGAGCTTGCCGGGGCGGTCGAGGCGGGTGCGGCCGGCTGGTCGATGCGAGCGGTGGACGAGGCGAACCACGTGCCCACCCAGTGCTGTCCACTCGATATCTTCTGGCCCAGGGCACGTCGGTCTGCAGCAGGACTCGTGAGGAGGATGGCTGTTACGACGGCAAGGGCGCGTCGTGCGGGGATCCCGCGACGAGGTTCAGCGTTTCGCATTGTTGACCTCCACCCTCGGAATCCTCAGAATAGGCTTGCCCATGACGACGCGCCAGTTCTCTGGGTTCGACCCTGCAGCGCCTCTCATGGAACCGACGCGCATACGCTATCAAGTAGTGGGACTCTCGGTCCTGCTCGCGATGGTCACGTATCTCGATCGCGCCTGCCTCGGGAAGCTGGCCCCCGAGATCATGCGTGACCTCGGGCTGTCCCTGGTCCAGATGAGCGCGGTGTTCAGCGCGTTCGCCCTGGCCTACGCGATGTTCGAGATCCCCACGGCCTGGTGGGCCGACCGGCAGGGCACGCGCACCGTCCTGACACGCATCGTCTTGTGGTGGTCCGCGTTCACCATGGCCACGGCGGGCGCGTTCAGTCAGGTCTCCCTTCTGGTCACGCGCTTTCTGTTCGGCGCGGGTGAGGCGGGGGCCTGGCCTTGTGTGGCCCGCACCTTCTCACGCTGGGTTCCGAAGAAAGAGCTCGGCACCATGAAGGGTGTGTTCTTCGCCGGCGCGTACCTTTCGGGCGGGCTCACTCCCCCGCTGGTGGTGATGATGATTTCCTTCATGTCGTGGCGGATGATCCTCGTCTGCTTCGGCCTGGTGGGTCTGGCCTGGGTCGCGGCCTGGCGCTTCTGGTATCGGGATGACCCGGCGCGGCATCCCGGCGTCAACGCCGCGGAGCTCGAACTCATCAACGCGTCCCGGCACGCCTTAGCCCCCGTGAAGGCCGGCTGGGCCTACTGGCAAGTGCTGCTGCGGCAGCGCAACATGCTGGCCCTGTGCGTGATGTATGTCCCCAACTGTGTGACCTTCTATTTCTGCATCACCTGGCTGCCCACGTACCTCCATGAGCGGCACGGCTTCGACGCGAATGCGCTCGGCATCGTCTCCGGCCTGCCCCTGCTCCTGAGCGTGGCGACACAATTTCTCGGCGGCGTCTTCTCGGATCGCATCGCGGCCCGTTACGGACTGCGCGCCGGACGCCGGGCGCCCGGCGTGGTGGGCTATGGGCTTGCCGCCCTCTTCACCCTCGGAGCCGCTTCGGCGAGCGCTCCCATGACCGCGGCCGTGCTGATCGCCCTGGCCACGGCCTCCTGCATGCTCACCACCGCGGCCGCCTGGGGCACCTGCGTGGACATCGGGCGCGAGCACTCGGCGGTGGTGAGCGCGACCATGAACACCGCGGGGCAGATCGGCGCGATCCTGAGCCCGTTCATCGTCGCCTACTCGGCGGAACGCTTCCACGACTGGAACCTGCCCCTTTATCTGCTGAGTGGACTCTTTGTGCTCGGCGCCGCCTGCTGGTTCCTGATCGATCCGGACACTCCGGTGTTCGCGCTGGAGGAAGCATGAAACTGCACATCCCCCAAGGCGACTTCGCCGGATATATTTTTGATTGCGACGGCACCCTTGTCGACACCATGCCCCTGCACTTCCGCGCCTGGAACAAAGCCATGCAGCAGGCGGGCCTCGAGGGCGAGTTGAGCGAAGAGCTGTTCTACTCCCTCGGAGGGATGCCCACCCGGAAGGTCGCGCAGGTGCTGGCGAGGCACTATGGTCTGGTCATCGATGTGGACCGGGTCTTCCATCAGAAGGAAGAGCTGTTTCTCGAGATGCAGAAGGAGATGCGTGTGATCGAACCGGTCGTGGATTTCGCCCGCGCCCTTCATGGCCGCGCGCCGATGAGCGTCGCTTCCGGCGGGCCAAAACCGGTGGTGAAGAAAACCCTTGAACTGATGAGTATCGACCACCTTTTCCCGGTGGTGGTGACGCCCGAGGATGTGACCCACGGCAAGCCGTCGCCGGACATGTTCCTGCTCGCGGCGCAGTTGATGGGCGTGCCGCCGGAGCGATGTCTGGTCTTCGAAGACGCGCGACCTGGCTTCGACGCCGCCACCGCGGCGGGCATGAAATACGTCGTGGTCGAGAGCCGCGGCGTCAAGGGCTCCTGAACGTTTGTTTCGAGGCTCGAAAATGCATTCAGGCGAGCCACGAGGCCTTCAGATCGGTATCATGGACGGAGAATCCAGGCCCCGCGAACGACGGCCAGAGGCGTCGTGGCAAACGCCGGCGGAAACGGATTTTGGGGAGGGCCATGATGCCTCGAACGCTCTTGCTGCTTGGCAGCGCCGCCGCCTTCCTCGTGTTCGCCGGAAACGCGCCGACCGCGCCGCAGGACGCACTCGCGTCCGCGGCCTACAGGAAGGCGGGCCTTCCGGTCGAGCAACGAGTGGAAGACCTGATCGGGCGCATGACGCCTCAGGAGAAGGCCCGCATGCTCGCGGGCTCGGGCTGGATGGAGAGCTTCCCCATCGAGCGGCTGAGTATTCCGGCCATCAAGATGGCGGACGGGCCCATGGGGGTTCGCAACTGGACGGGTTCGTCCGCGGTGACGAACGCAGCCACCGCGCCCCCTGTCCTTACCACCGGGTTTCCCGCGAGCATCGGGATGGCCTCGAGTTGGGACCTCGATCTGGTCCAGGCGGAGGGTCGCGTGATCGCACAGGAGGTGAAAGCGCTCGGAAGGGACATGATCCTGGCCCCCACGGTGAACATCAATCGCACACCGCTCTGGGGCCGGAATTTCGAGGGCTACGGCGAGGATCCGTACGTAGCCGCCCGCATGGGCGTCGCCTACATCCGTGGCGTGCAGGGCGAAGGCGTGATTCCCTCGGTGAAGCACTTCGCCGCCAACAACGAGGAGTTCGAACGGCACCGCATCGACGAATTGATCGAGCTTCGCACCCTTCATGAAATCTACTTCCCTGCGTTCCGCGCCGCGGTCCAGGAGGCGGGAGTTTGGGCGGTGATGAACGCGTACCAGAAGGTGAATGGCCAGTATTGCGCGGAGAACCCGTTCCTGCTGACCGAGACTCTCCGGAAAGACTGGGGCTTCAAAGGCTTCGTCATCTCCGACTGGGGCAGCACCTACAGCACGGCCCCGACCATCAACGCGGGCATGAGTCTCGAGATGCCAGGCGGGCCACCCATGACGCGATGGATGGCGCAGCCGTCCACGAAGGAGAACGGCAACGGTGCGGGCTGGCTCACCGAAGAGAAGGTGATGTCGGCGATCACTTCGGGCGAGGTGAAGCAGTCGACCGTGGATGACAACGTGCGGGGAATCCTCCGCGTGATGTTCACCGCGGGCCTGTTCGACAAGGCCCATCAGGCGGGTGGAGACCTGGATACGCCAGAGCAGAGGGCGGTGGCCCGCAAGGCGGCCACCGAGAGCATGGTCCTGCTGAGGAACGAGGCCGGCTTCCTGCCCCTCGACGCGAAGAAGTTGAAGTCCGTGGCGGTGATCGGGCCGAGTGCTTCGGTCGGGCGGAACGGCGGTGGCAGTTCTCTGGTGAGGACCAGGTACACCGTGACGCCACTCGATGGAATCAAAGAGGCCGCTGGCAAAGGGGTGGAGGTGAGCTACGCGATGGGCGCCGCCATGCCCGGCGAAGACTCCTCCACGAGCCCGCAGGCCCTGCTCAGCGACGCCGTTGCCCTCGCGAAGAAGTCGGATGTGGCCGTGGTGGTGGTGGGATACTCGTCCAAACTGGAGTCGGAAGGCTTCGACCGGGTCTCGATGGACCTGCCGGCAGCACAGGACGACTTGATCAAAGCCGTGGGCGCCGCCAACAGGAACACGGTGGTGGTCGTGGTCGCGGGCTCACCGGTCACCATGACGGAGTGGATCCAGAGCGTGCCCGGCGTGCTCTACGCCTGGTACGGCGGTCAGGAAGCGGGGCACGCGGTGGGCGATCTCCTCTTCGGTCTCGCGGTGCCGTCGGGCAAGGTTCCCGTCACCTTTCCGAAGCGGATCGAGGACTCGACCGCGCATGGCAACTATCCCGGCGACAATCTTCATGTGAACTACGGCGAGGGCATCTACGTGGGCTATCGCGGCTTCGACAAGCGCAAGATCGAGCCGCTCTTCCCCTTCGGCTTCGGTCTCTCTTACACGACGTTCCAATACAGCGGGTTGAAAGTCTCCAGGCCGACGGTCAAGCGGGGCGGCACGCTGGAGGTGAGCCTCCAGGTGAAAAACAGCGGCACGCGCGCCGCGGACGAGGTGGTTCAGCTCTACGTGCGGGACGTGAAGTCCAGCCTGGACCGCCCGGAGAAGGAGCTGAAGGGATTCCGGCGGGTCGCGTTGGAGCCGGGCCAGACCGCCAAGGTGTCGTTCACCATCGACGAAGCCGCTTTGTCCTTCTTCGATCCGAAGAGGAAGAGCTGGATCTCCGAGGCCGGGGACTTCGAGGTCCTCATCGGGGCGTCTTCGCGCGACATCCGCCTCCAGGGAAGTTTCGCCCTCATTCAGTGATCTGACCGGGCGACCCCCGGACGAGCGTGAGCCGTAAACAATGACGATTGGGAGCTGACAACATGAGATCGAACCGACGCAGTTTCTTTGGTGCGGTGGGCGCCGGCGCGGCCGGCCTGACGCTCGGCGGCAATGGGCTTGCGTCCGCCTCCGCGAAGACGCTCAAGGCCAACGGCGCGGGCGACGACGGACCGGTCCTGCTCATCGGCGACGACATCGCGCGCGCGCGCACTCAGTATGGCGAGGTCAGGGGATACATCCTGAGGGGCATTCACTACTTCCTCGGGATTCCCTACGGCGCGGACACCTCGGGACCCAATCGGTTCATGCCTCCGCACAAGCCCAAGCCCTGGACTGAGGTGCGGCCGGCCATCTGGTGGGGCAACACTGCTCCCCAGAACATGGACAACCGATACGCCAACCAGCTCCCCTCCTTCCGGGATCACTGGAACTACGATGACGTCAGCGAAGATTGCCTCAAGCTCAATGTCTTCACCAAGGCTTTGAAGGACGGCAAGAAGCGGCCGGTGCTGTTCTGGATCCACGGGGGCGGCTTCACCAACGGCAACGGCATCGAGCAGGACGGGTACAACGGCGAGAACTTCGCGAGGCTCGGCGATGTTGTCTTCGTCTCGATCAACCATCGGCTCGGTCCGCTCGGCTACTGCAACCTTGCCGGGGTGGGCGGGGAACGCTTCGCCGCGTCCGCCAATGTGGGCATGCTCGACATCGTAGCGGCCCTTGAATGGGTCCGGGACAACATCGCGAACTTCGGCGGCGATCCGGGCAACGTGACCATCATGGGTCAATCCGGAGGCGGAGCGAAGGTCTGCACGCTGACCGCCATGCCGTCCGCGAAGGGCCTCTTCCATAAGGCGGTCGTGGAGAGCGGCGCGGCGCTCAAGATGGGCGAGAAGGCCGTCTCGGAGAAACTGGGAGCGTATGTCCTGAGCGAAGCGGGGTTCACCGCCGCGGAGCTCGACAAGTTGCAGGCGATGCCCTGGAAGGACTACATCGCCGCCGCCACGAAAGCTTCGCAGAAGCTGAACCAGGAGTTGGGTGCGGGAGGAGGACAGCGGCGAGGGTTCAATCCCGTAGTGGATGGAGCGGTCCTGCCCCAGGATCCCTACTACCCGGAGCCATCGCCCCTCGCCGCCGCGGTTCCGATGATCATCTGCTCCATGGTGGACGAGCAGTCCCCGAGCTGGATGGACTCGACCCTCGAGAATGTCACCATGGAGCAGGCGATCGAAAAGCTGAAGGCGCGCGCTGGCTTCGGCGCCGGATTCGGGGACAAGGCCAGGGACATCGTCGCCGCGTACGCGAAGGCTTTCCCCGGCAAGAAACCCGTGGAGATCTGGTCTCTGGTGAGCGGCAACCGGCAGAATTCCGTGGCGCTCGCCGACGCCAAGTCGAAACAGCCGGCGCCCGTTTACATCAGCTGGTTCGCCTGGCTGCCTCCTCTTTTCGATAACCGCCTGCGCGCTTTCCACTGCCTCGACATCTGCTTCTGGTTCCACAACACCGACCTGATGTACACGCACACCGGCGGCGGCGCGCGTCCGCGGAAGCTGGCCGCGAAGATGGCCGGTTCCCTGCTGCAGTTCATGAGAACGGGCGATCCCAATGGAGGAGGGCTTCCCCCCTGGCCGAAGTACACGACGGCCAAGGGGAAAACCATGGTGTTCGATGACGTCTCGGTGGTCAAGAACGATCCGGACCGGGAGGCGAGGAAGGCGCTGCCTGCTCTGTGAGGGAGAGGCGCGCGGCGCGGAAGGTCGCGATTGTCACCGGCGCCGGCTCCGGCATTGGCAAGAGCGTGGCCCTGGCCCTTCTCGGCGACGGCTACTGTGTCGTCTTCGCCGGTCGTCGCCGCGAGACGCTCGCGCAGGCTGCCTCGGGCGCGCCCAAAGCGAGAACCCTTCTGGTTCCTACCGACGTGCAGAACCCCGCCTCGGTGCGCGAGTTGTTCGCCAGAACGAAGGAGCGCTTCGGCCGCCTCGATGTGCTGTTCAACAACGCGGGAGTCGGCGCTCCCGCGGTTCCACTCGAAGATCTTCCGTTGGAACAGTGGCAGCGCGTGGTTGACACCAACCTGACCGGCCCTTTTCTCTGTACCCAGGAGGCCTTCAAGCTCATGAAGGGCCAGCGGCCGCTCGGCGGACGCATCATCAACAACGGCTCGATCTCGGCCTACGCGCCTCGTCCCGATTCGGCCCCTTACACCGCCACGAAGCACGCAATCACCGGACTCACCAAAGCCACCGCCCTCGACGGCCGGAAGTACAACATCGCGTGCGGACAGATCGACATCGGCAACGCCGCGACGGGAATGACCGCGCGCATGGCGAAGGGCGTCCGTCAGGCCGACGGCCGCCTCGCGGTCGAGCCCCGGATGGACGTTCAGTGCGTGGCCGCTGCCGTCCTGATGATGGCCCGCCTCCCGCTCGACGCCAACGTCCAGTCGATGACGATCCTGGCTACGAAGATGCCCTTCGTGGGCCGCGGCTAGAGAACACCTTGTATTCCCAAACGAAGGACGGACTCTTATGAAATCGACGCCTTGGACGTACCTTCTGGCCGCTCTGATCGCCAGCTCAACCGCGGCGGCGGCGCCGTGGACGCGCACCCTGCGATCTCCCGACAGTCAGATCGAGGTCCGAATCGACGGCGCTGAATCGCTCCACTACAGCGTCTCGCTCGGCGGTCGGCCGCTGCTCCACAACGCGGAACTCTGGCTGGACGTCGACCATGTGAAGCTGGGGCTGCAGCCGACGTTGAAGTCGGCGACACCGAGCAGCGTGGACCGGACGATCGAGCCGCCGGTGCGACAAAGAGCGGAGAAACTCCGGGAGCACTTCAACGAACTCCGCCTGCAAATGGACCAGCGCTACGCCGTGGTGTTTCGCGCGTTCGACGAAGGAGTCGCGTATCGCTTCGAGACATCGCTACCGGCATCCGAGGTCAAGGTGTATGGCGAAGGGGCGAGCTTCAGGTTCACTGGAGACCTCCCCGTCCACTACGCGAAGGAGGAGAGCTTCTTCTCGCACCAGGAGCGCGAGTTCCTGGCGCTTCAACTGAAGGACATAGCGCCGGACGTCCTCGCCTCTCTGCCCGCGGTGGTTGAGGCTTCGGAGGGGACGAAGGTCGCGATAGCCGAGTCGGACGTCGAAAGCTATCCGGGCCTGTGGCTGCGCGGTTCGAGCGGCCCAGCCCTGGAGGCGGTGTTTCCCCCGTTCCCCCTGGAGGAGAAGCTCGAAAGAGACCGAAATTTCAAGGTCGTGAGAGCGGCCGATTACCTGGCGATCACGACGGGAACGCGTACTTATCCGTGGCGGATCCTCGGTATTGCGCGCAAGGACGCGGATCTCCTGACCAACGCGATGGTGTACCTGCTCGCGAAACCTTCAAGGATCGCCGATCCATCCTGGATCAAGCCCGGCAAGGTGGCGTGGGATTGGTGGAACGCGAACAATATCCATGGCGTCGACTTCAAGTCGGGCGTCAACACCGCGACCTACAAGTACTACATCGATTTCGCCGCGCGCTACGGCCTCGAGTACGTGATTCTGGATGAGGGCTGGTATCCGCTCGGCGATGTCTTGAAGGTCGTGCCCGCGATCGACATGGACGAGCTCACCGCCTACGCGCGCAGCAAGAACGTGGGCCTGATCCTGTGGGTCGTGGCCAAGACCCTCGACGACCAGTTCGAGCCGGCCCTCGACAAGTTCGAGAAGTGGGGCATCAAAGGCATCAAGGTCGATTTCATGCAGCGGGACGATCAGAAGCTGATCGACTTCTATCACCGGGTTTGCGCCGCGGCGGCGAAGCGCAAGATGCTCGTCGACTTCCACGGCACGAACCGCACGGCCCTCATGACCCGCACCTGGCCCAATCTGATCTCGACCGAAGGAGTTCGCGGCCTCGAGCAGGCGAAGTGGAGCGAGTACGCGAACCCGGAGCACGACCTGACCCTGCCCTTCACGCGCATGTTCCTGGGGCCGATGGACTACACGCCGGGCGCCATGAACAACGCCTCGAAGAAGGACTTCGCCAAGGTCTTCGAGGCGCCCATGAGCCTGGGCACCCGCTGCCACCAGCTCGCGATGTACGTCGTGTTCGAGAGCCCGCTGCAGATGCTGGCCGACAGCCCGTCGAACTACCTGCGCGAGCCGGAGGCCATGGAGTTCCTCTCTCCGGTGCCGAGCGTGTGGGACGAGACGAGGATCCTGGACGCGAAGTTCGGCGACTACGTGTTGACGGCAAGGCGTCACGGACGCGACTGGTGGATCGGCGCCATGACCGATTGGACCGCGCGGGAGCTGGAGCTCGACCTCTCCTTCCTGCCCGAGGGCGGCTTCGCGCTGGACGCCTTCGCGGATGGCGTCAATGCCGATCGTTGGGGCAGCGATACGAAGCGAACGAAGCAGCGGGTCGATCGATCGACAAAACTGCGACTGAGTCTGGCCGAGGGCGGCGGTTGGGCCGCGCGCCTGACGCCATCCAACTGAGGGTTGAGGGACAGATGAAACGTCGCGAGTTTCTCGAGGTCGGAACCGGGAGCGCCATCGGCGCGGCCGCGAGCGGAACGGTAACCCGGGCGCAGGGTCCCACCGCCGGTCGCGAGACAGACCGCGCGCTCTGGGTCAGCGTGGCGCGGCGTCTCGCGGAACCGGTGCTGACGAATCTGGCCGCGGGAACGCTGAAAGCGCGGATGCCCGTGGAAGAGAGCGCGGGCGCCAATCGGCGAGGGGTGACTCATCTCGAGGCCTTCGGGCGTCTGCTCGCCGGATTGGCGCCGTGGCTCGATCTGGGCGACGGTGACAGCGAAGAGGGGCGGCTGCGCGCCCGTTACGCGGACCTCGCTCGCGCGGGCCTCGCGCAGGCCGTCAATCCCGCTTCACCCGACTTCCTGAACTTCACGACCGACCGGCAGCCGCTGGTGGACGCCGCGTTTCTTGGGCACGCCCTCTTACGCGCGCCACGGACGTTGCGCGAGCCCTTGAGCACCGAGGTGCGCGAGCGGCTGGTCCAGGCGTTCGAGTCCACGCGCGTGATTACACCGGGCTTCAGCAACTGGCTCCTGTTCTCGGCCATGGTCGAAGCCGCGCTCTACAAGCTGGGCGCGCGCTGGGACCGGATGCGCGTCGACTACGCGCTGCGCCAGCATGCGCAGTGGTACAAGGGCGACGGCGCCTACGGCGACGGCCCCGACTTCCACTTCGATTATTACAACAGCTTCGTGATCCAGCCCATGCTGCTCGACGTGCTCGACGCGCTGGGGTCCGAGGATGCCGCGTGGGAGGCGATGAGGGAGAAGGTACGCAAACGGGCGCAACGCTATGCGGCGGTGCAGGAGCGCCTGATCTCTCCCGAAGGAACGTTCCCGCCGATCGGCCGGTCGATCGCGTATCGGTTCGGCGCGCTTCAACTCCTGGCCCAGATGGCGCTGCGTCGTGAGTTACCGACCGGCGTCTCGCCGTCACAGGT
>JANMVV010000356.1:0-16049 GCA_031392925.1 Vicinamibacteria bacterium | reverse complement strand
CTTGCAAACCAGAGCCACCACAACACACTTCTGGCCCTAAATCGCCGTGCGCACCGCCTGGGATACGAACTAACCCCTATTCAGGAAACTGCCTGAAATGGGGCGTTCTTAAACGGGTTTCTCAGCAGGCCCCGAGCCGTTGGTGCCGACCCGAAGCAACCTCAGATCACGGTTGGTTGTAGGCGGCTTTGCCCCCTACAACCAGCCGTGATCGCGATACCAGAGGGCGGTGCGGCGGATGCCCTCCGTGACATCGACCTGGGGGTCGTAGCCAAGAAGGCGGCGGGCCTTCTCGATCGAGAACGATCGGTTCTTCACCCAGAAGTCGACGCGGCGACGATGGATCGGCGGCTCGATACCGAAGGGGATGCAGATCGCTTCCACCAGATCGCCGAGCCGCTGGATGGGCCACGCGGGAATGTGGAACGGCCACACCGAGCCCCCGGTCGCCTGCGCCACCTCGCGGGCCAGATCGTCCTGCGAGATGGCGCGTGGACCCGCGATGATGAAGGTCTCGCCCGCGGCCTCCGGCCGGTCGAGGGCGAGAAGGAAGCCCTCGACGAGGTCGTCGATGTAGACGAGGTGATAGTGGGGCCTGCCCGATCCCACCACGGCGTATCGGCCGCGCGCGATGCTCCGGAACACCTTCAGCAACCGGGTTTCTCCGGGACCGTAGATGGCGCCCGGCCGAACGATCGCGACTTCAAGGCCGTGCGTTCGGCCGAACTCACGCGCCATCGCGTCGGCCTCGGCCTTCGTCGCCTGATAGATGTCGCTCGGCGAAACCTCTGCGTTCTCGTCCGCGGGCGGACTCTTCACGTCTCCGTGCACGCCGACCGTAGAGGTGTGGACGAACCTTTGGACGCCCGCCGCCGCCGAGGCTTCGAGAAGCTGCCGCGTGCCGAGGACATTGATCTCGCGGTAGTACGAATCCGGGTGGCCCGCGGTTCGATAGACCGCGGCCACGTGCATCACCGCGTCGCAGTCTTTGACGAGCCGCGAAGCGTCATCCGCGTGGCCAAGAGCCCCGATCACCAGTTCGGCGCCGCTCGACTTCAACTCCGGCGTGATCGAGCCCTCGCGGACCAGCGCCTTCACGGAGTCGCCGCGAGCGAGGAGCCGCCTGAGGATGTGGCCGCCGGTGTAGCCCGAGGCTCCGGTGAGGGCCACCTTCATGCCGCGTCCCCTCTGGACAGCGACCGGAACAACTCCGCGTACCGCGTCACCATGCGGTCGAAGGCGAAACGCTCCTTCATGCGCGCGCGCGCCGCCGCCGCGAACCTCATTCTGAGTTCCGGGTCGAAGAGGAGAGCGCGGAGGGCTTCCGCGAGCGGGGTGGTTTCACCGGGCGGCACGAGAATGCCGGTCACGCCATCCTCGACGATGTCCGGCACGCCACCGGTGCGCGACGCGACCGCGGGCAGGCCGCAGGCCTGCGCCTCGACCGCCGACATGCCGAGCGCCTCATCGAGGGTCGGAAACGCGAAGATGTCGGAGGCCTGAAGGTATGCGGCGACATTGTCCACTCGGCCGGTGAAGGTCACGCGTCCTCGAAGCGCTCCCGCCTCGGCGTCCGCTCGGAGTCTCTCTTCGATCGAGATCACCTGACCGGAGCCTGAGCCCACGAGCACGAGGTGCCAGGAGGGAATGTCGGCCAGAGCCTGCATCGCCGCGAACAGCGTTTCGAGACCCTTGCCCTCGATCAACCGGCCCGTGTAGGTGATGAGGATCCCGTCGGCGGGAAGGCCGAGAGAGCCGCGACGCGACGCCCTCTCCTGAGCACTCGCCGGCGCGTACTCGGACATATCGATGCCGTGCGGGATCCGATGCACCCTGCCCGCGGGAAACCCGGCGTCCACCGCCTCACGCGCGATCGCCTCCGAAATAGCGACGACCGCGCCCGTCCTTTGGAGGAGGCCGTTTCTCAAGCGCGCCCCGGCGCGGGCAAGCGACCGCTCGAACGCGGAAGGCTTGCGCCCCCATAGCGCCAGCGATCCATCGAGTTCGCCGTTCAACTCCGGCCGGAGAACCAGCGCGCAGCGCGTGCCTGCGATCGCCATCCGCGCAGGAAGGGCGAGGACCCGGGTGCCGCCGTTCATGAGGACGTCACTCTCCCGCGCCAGTCTTCGGGCCCGTCCCAAGGCGCCTGGAATCATCGCGAACTTCTTGCCCCGGCCCTTTCCCGGAGGACCGACGCGATGGATAGTCACGCCGCCGTCGACTTCGGTCGCAGGCAAATCCTCGCTCGACCGCCGGGTGATGACCTGGACGCCGAAGCCCAGTCGCGCAAGGCCCAGGGCCAGGGACCGCGTGTGCTTCTCACCCCCACCCAGCACCGGATGGTACGTCTCCGCCATCAGGAGGATGCGCGGCTCGGTGGTCACTCGTCGGTCTTGAGGACGTAGATCGGCTTGTTCTGGCTCTCGTGGTAGGTGCGCATGAGGAGCTCAGCCATGAGTCCGAAGTTCACGAGCAGGATCCCGGTGAGGAACGACAGACCGCCGAAAAAGAGCAACGGACGCGAACCGATCGACTGATCGGCGAAAAGCCGGATGAAGGCGAGATAGCTCAGGATCCCGAAACCCACGGCGCCGAAGAGCAGACCGAACAGGCCGAAGAGGTGCGCCGGCCGGGTGCCGTAGGTCATGAAGAACTTGACCGTGAAGAGGTCGAGCAGAACCCGGGTGGTCCGGCCGATGCCGTATTTGCTGACGCCGCGCGTCCGCGGACGATGATTGACCACCACTTCGGCCACCCGTACCCCCATCGACGACGCCACCGCGGGGATGAACCGATGCATCTCGCCATAGAGCCGGATGCCCTTGACCACATCGGCGCGGATGGCCTTGAGCGAGCAGCCGTAGTCGTGGATCTCAACCCCGGTGGCCCAGGAGATCAGCCGATTCGCGAAGAAGGAAGGAATCCTCTTGGAGAGAGGATCGTGGCGGTTCTTGCGCCAGCCGCAAACGATGTCGTAGCCCTCTCCTTCGTCGAGCTTGCGGAGCATCGGGCCGATGTCCCGGGGGTCGTTTTGCAGGTCGCCATCGGACGTCACCACCACCTTGCCGCGGGCATGGTCAAAACCGGCGGAGAACGCCGCGGTCTGACCGAAGTTCCGGCGCAGGCGCAGGACCTTTAGGTTGGGCTCGGCCTTCGCGAGTTCGAGGGCGCGCTTGCCTGTGCCATCCTTCGATCCATCGTCCACGAGAAGAACCTCGTAGGTCCGGCCCAGGGGATCGAGGGCGCCCTTCAACTCGCGACAGAGGTCCTCGACATTCTCCACCTCGTTGTAGAGGGGAATGACGACGGAGATCTCAGGCGCAGCGCTCAAGGCAGCCCTAGTACAGCTTGATGTTCATGTTGTCGGCCGCGATGTCGGTGAGGTCCACCACCGCCGCGGCGCCCACGCCCATGGTGATGGCGATGGTCTCGGAGATCTCCTCGCGGGTGGCTCCATACTTGATGGCCTTCTTGATGTGGCCTTCGATGCAGCCCTGACACTTGAAGGCGAGGCTCGCCGCGATGGCCACGAACTCCTTGGTCTTCCGGTCGAGGGCCGAGGGCCTGTACGTTTCCTTGTAGAAGTGGAAGTACGCCGCGCGGAAGCGAGGGTCGACCATGCTGTACGACGTGCTGGCCGGCTGGGGCGCTCCGCCGTCGTCTTCGGCTGGAAAAGGTTGGTGCGGGGCTTTCTCGTCGCTCACTGGCTGATCCTTTCGGAAACGGGTTTGGCGGCGCCTTTCGCCGACGGTTCGACTTTAGACGCGGGGGCCGGCTCGGGGGGCGGGGCGACCTCGTCGAGAAGTCTCTTCACCGCGGGCTCGTAGATGTCCCGCGCGTCGCGCCACGCGCCGCCGTGGCTCTTGCTCTCGGTCAGGATCATGTGCGACTTCGGCCCGGCGAGCCTCGCCATCTGGTCCGCGATCTCGAAGGGAATCCTGCGATCGCCGCGGTTGGCGACGAACAGAGAGGGACGCCCGTCCATCTTCGCCGCCGCGCCGAGCACATCCACGTCTCTCGGATCGAAGCCGCCGCGCTGTTTGATCCAGAAGAGAATGATGTCGGAGGTCGGCCACTGGGGGATGAGCGTGAAATACCAGGTGAAATGCCGGAAGAGACGGATGTGGTGCCTGGCGGTGTTGGGAAGGGTGTCGTAGCTGCTGTCCGTGATCAGGCCGGCCACGCGAGGGTCGTCGGCGGCCTCCAGAGTGACGGACGCCCCACCCAGCGACACCCCCCAAAGGACGACGGGACCAGGTGACTTGGAGAGGGCGAAGTCGACCGCCGCGCGGACATCCAGTTTCTCGGTCAGGCCGAAGGTGGTCGGATGGCTCCCCGACTGTCCGTGATGCCGCAGGTCGATCAGGATGCAGTTGAAGCCCCAGGCATGAAGGGGTTCCACCTTTTTGGCCATTTCGATGCGGGTGCGGTTGAGGCCGTGGACCAGGACTACGGTGCCCCGGGGATGGGCGACCGGGATCCACCATCCGGAAACCTTGATGCCGTCGCTCGAGGTCAGGGTGATGTCTTCACGCTCGACCTTGAAGGAGTTCTGAACGTACTCGGCGTTTTCCTTATCGGGAAGCGTGAAACCCCGGATGACGATGCGATCCACCAGGAAATAGGGGACGAAGCCGAAAACGAAGAACAGAAGGGCGGTGACGGTGAACAGGAGAATCCGCTTCAACCAGCGGCGCGCCCGCGACGGAGCAGGCGTAGACCCCCTGCCTTGCCGTTGTTCCTGTTGAGCTTCCAAGCCCGCGCAGTTTAGCCCGGGACCCCTTGGTAGTCTTACAATCCCAACCCTCATGTCGAGCGCCCCCGTCCGGAAGGTCGTCCACAACGCCGAACCCCTGCACGCCCTCGGTCTCGGTATCGCCGCCCTCGCCCTCTTCATGGGGCTCGTCGCGAGAGAGCCGGAGTGGGTGAAGGCGGGGATCTCCCTGGTCATTCTCCTGCCGCCTCTGCGCCTCGCCACCACCATCATCGGGGAAGCCCGCGCCCGTCGCTACGGTGTCGCCGCCATGGGGATTCTCGTCCTCGCTTTCCTCATTTTTTCCCGCCGCATTTCCTGAGCGCCCAGAACGACCATGTCCTCACCGCTCGATTCCGTGCCCCCGGCCGCGCGCGCGCGCCGGGTCTTCGTGGATGGCCCTCGCGGGGTGCGGGTTCCCTTCCGCGAGTTGACGCCCCATCCGACCCGCGATCGCTTGGGCCGCGCCGAGGCGAATGAGACCGTCCGTCTCTATGACGCAAGCGGGCCGTGGGGCGACCCGTCCTTCAAGGGCGACGTGCGCGAAGGCCTGCCGACCTACCGGCGCCATTGGATCCTCGAGCGCAACGACGTCGAGGAGATCGACGGCCGGTCCACCCGACCGGAGGACAACGGCTACCGCAATTCCGGGGAGGAGCAGGCGCGCCTCGATAAACTGAAGGCCGAGGGCAAGCTCGAGTTCTTCCCGAAGACCCCTCGGCGCGTGCTGCGCGCCAGGCCCGGCGCGCGGGTTACGCAGATGCACTACGCCCGCAAGGGCATCGTGACCCCCGAGATGGAGTTCGTGGCCCTGCGCGAGAACATGGGACGGACCGGAGCCTTCGAGGCTTCGAAGGACCGCAGCCATATCCGCTTCCAGCACCCGGGCGAATCGTTCGGCGCGTCGATCCCCCGCCACGTGACGCCTGAGTTCGTGTGCTCTGAAATCGCCCGCGGCCGGGCCATCATCCCCAACAACATCAACCACCCCGAGAGCGAGCCGATGGCCATCGGCCGGAACTTCCTGGTGAAGATCAACGCCAACCTCGGCAACTCCGCGATCGCTTCATCGATCGAGGAGGAGGTCGAGAAGATGCGCTGGTCGACGAAGTGGGGCGCCGACACGGTGATGGACCTTTCGACGGGGAAGAACATCCACGCCACCCGCGAATGGATCATTCGCAACGCCGCCGTGCCCGTCGGCACCGTTCCCATCTATCAGGCCCTGGAAAAAGTCAACGGCAAGGCCGAAGAACTCACCTGGGAGATCTACCGCGATACGCTCATCGAGCAGTGTGAGCAGGGTGTGGACTACTTCACCATCCACGCCGGCGTCCGACTCCCCTACATCCCGCTCACCGCGAAGCGGACCACCGGCATCGTGTCGCGCGGCGGCTCCATCCTCGCCAAGTGGTGCCTGGCGCACCATCAGGAGAGCTTCCTCTACACTCGCTTCCGCGAGATCTGCGAGCTGCTCGCTCAGTACGACGTGAGCTTCTCGCTGGGCGACGGCCTGCGCCCCGGCTCGATCGCCGATGCGAACGACGAGGCGCAGTTCGCGGAGCTGGAGACGCTCGGAGAGCTGACAAAGATCGCGTGGGAGCACGACTGCCAGGTGATGATCGAGGGTCCCGGCCACGTGCCCATGCACCTCATCAAGGAGAACATGGACCGTCAGCTCGTGATCTGTCACGAGGCGCCCTTCTACACCCTCGGCCCGCTCACCACCGACGTGGCACCCGGCTACGACCACATCACCTCGGCCATCGGCGCCGCCATGATCGGCTGGTATGGCACGGCCATGCTCTGCTACGTGACCCCGAAGGAGCATCTCGGCCTGCCCGATCGGCAGGACGTGAAGGACGGCGTCATCGCCTACAAGATCGCGGCCCACGCCGCCGACCTCGCCAAGGGCCATCCCGGCGCGCAGCTCTGGGACAACGCTCTTTCGAAGGCGCGGTTCGAGTTCCGCTGGGAGGATCAGTTCGATCTCGGCATGGATCCCGACACCGCGCGTCTCTACCACGACGAGACCTTGCCCGCCGAGGGAGCCAAGACCGCGCACTTCTGTTCGATGTGCGGCCCGCACTTCTGCTCGATGAAGATCACCCAGGACGTCCGCGACTACGCGGAGAAGCAGGGGCTCGAAGCGGAGGCGGCGCTCGCCGCCGGCATGGCCCAAAAGTCGAAGGAGTTCGCGGAAGTAGGCGCCGAGGTATACGTCAAGAGTTGACGGACCCGTCCGGGCGCCGCCGGCACTTTCTACACGCATTGTAGCCGCGCCATCGTCTCCCGGCCCTAAGTCCAACGTAGCTGGGCCGGGGACCACTGGCACCCTGCTTGCAACGTCATCGGCAGCTACCACGATCTGCTGGCATCCGCCCGCGTCTTCGGTGGCCGTAACGACGTTGATGAAGGCTCGAGGCCGTGTAGCTCGAGATTGGGAAAGTCCAAAATGATAGGTAAGCACTTCGTTCGGTTGGCGGGTATGGGCTTCGCGGCGTTGCTCCTGGGCTCCTCTCCCGCATCGGCCCAGGTATCGCAAGGCACGGCAGCGGACTTCGCCGTCCTGGGTGGGTCGGCGGTGACCTGCACCGATTCGAATGTCAATGGAAACGTGGGCGTCGACCTCGGCGGCGCGATCACTCGGACCAACTGCACGGTCTCGGGGACGGTCCACCGCGGCGACACCGTCGCCCAGCGGGCCTACGACGACTTCCTCGCCGCCTACGCGGCGATGGCGCTGGTGCCGTGCGATTTCAACCTGACCGGCCAGCCCTTGGCCGGACAGACGCTCACGCCCGGAGTCTATTGTTTTGACGCGGCGGTCACCGAGACAGGTGGCGTGCTGACGCTCAACGGATCTTCCACCGACACCTGGATCTTCAAGATCGGAACCGCGGGCACCGGAGCCCTCACCGCAACCAACTTCACGGTGGTGATGTCCAACGGGCAGGCCTGTAATAACAATGTGTCCTGGTGGACCGCCGAAGCCGCGACCCTGACGGATTCAGTTTTCGTGGGAAGCATCCTCGCGGGAACTTCGGTTACGGTGACGCGTGGGAGTCTGGACGGGCAGGCCCTGGCGAAAGCCGCGGTGACCCTGACCTCCACCTCCGTCTGCGGCGGCTCAGTCTCCCAGCCTCCCCCGCCCAAGCCTTGCACGCTCAAGGTAACCGGCGGCGGACAGATCGCGGTGCCCAATCCGAACTCCAAAGGCCGGGCCACCTTCGGTTTCAATGCGAAGGGCAACCTTGACGGCACCGCGACCGGCCACTTCAACTACCTCAACCACGTGACCGGCTTGCACGTGGACGGTCCGGTCGACCACGTCGCGGTGATCACGACGAACCTGGACGGCTCGCCGAAGACGGTCCAGTTCACGGGGACATGCAGCGCCAACTCGCCTGCGTGCTCCTTCAGAGTCGCCGTGCAGGACAACGGCGAGCCCGGCCGCGGGATCGATGCGTTCGGCCTCACCGTGACGGGCGCGCGGTCCGAGGCGGTCTCGCAGCGCTTCATCAGCCGCGGAAACATCCAGCTTCATAAGAGCTGCGACGGCCATGGGGACAGCAACGGTGACGAACACCACAGCTGTGACGACGATGACCACAACCGCGAAAACGGCAAGAAGGGCGAGAAGAACCAGCGCGATCGCTGAGCAGGAAAACGTCTGAACCTGGGGGCGCGGCTCAAGGCCGCGCCCCCCGCGTCGTTCTCATCTGCCCGGCAGTTTCGAGAGGGTGAGACTCACTTCCTTGCGGACCTCAGGATCCGGGTCTTTGTTGAGGACCTCGATGAGAGCGGGTACGGACGGCTTCGCGGCCTCGCCTATGTTCCCGAGTGTCCGCGCCACGTGAAGGCGCACCAAGGCGGAAGGGTCGCGCAGGGCTTGGATGAGCCCGGGAACCGCCAATGCCGCGGCCGGCCCCATCCTGCCCAATGTGCGCGCCGCGCGGTAGCGACGGGCTTCCTTTGGGTGCTTGAGCTCTTGCAGGAGCAGGGGAATCGTCTCCGGCGAGTCGCTGCCGATCTTGCCGATCGCGGTGAGGGCGCCCGTCTTTCCGGCACCGCCGTCCTGCCGGGCCAGGGCCACCAGAGCTGGAACGGCCGGCCGCGCGATCTCGCCCATTTCGCCAAGCGTCCAGGTCGCGAACCCCCTGACCCGCGGGTCTTCATGCTGGATGCCTCGAATCAGCGTGGGGACCGACGACGCGCCGGGAAGGCCAAGATAGAACGCGGCTCGCGCCGCCTCGAAACGAACGCGGGGCGAGGGATCCTCAACGGCCTGGGCGACCACGGCGTCGATGGCGGCTGGATGCGAGGAGGATGCGGCCGTCGCTCCGCCTCGTCGGGCCTCGATCTGGAGCGCGCGCAGGGAGAGTTCTTGAGCGGTCTCCCGACGGACGGCGGCGTCCCGGCCAGAAACGGCCTCACCGGCGATCACCGGCCGGGCCGCAAGCGAGGCGGCCACTCGATCGTGGCCCGCTTTGCTGAAATGGTCGTAGTCGAGGAAGAGATCCGCGGGCGAGGGCGAGGCCGCGATCTCGGGCAGGAAGTCGAAGGCCGTGATGTTCTCCGCCCTCGCGAACTCGACGATCCGTCTCTGCACCGAGGGCGAGGGCGCCTTCGGTTCCACCTGGAACCGGAATGGGAAGACCGCGAGCGCGAACGTGGCCCCGTCCTTCACGACCTCCGCCTTCAAGACCCGAACCTCATGGAAGAAGAGACGAAAGGCGCTCTCGACCCGCGCCGATCCGTCGGCGGCGAAGAGTTCCTCCACGGTGCCGATCTCGCGCTTCGATGCCCCAAGGGCCATGCGAACCGCGGCGGAATGCTTGAAGAGAGCGAGAAGGAAGCCCGGCGGCTTGGTCAGGTTGATCTGCAGTTCGGCCAGATCGTTGAGACAGACCCCAAGGACAACGGCCTTCGGCTTGTACTTCCTCGCAATGCGTTCGTAGGCGAGCTTCTCCTGGCGGGTCGACCAGCCGGGAAGCGCCAGGTTGAAGACATCGACATCGTGGCCGGAGGCCCGGAGCGAGTCTTCCAGGAGTTGCGGAAAGGCCTGTGGCGGCTCGAGCCCGTGGCCAAACACGACGCTGTCGCCCAGGATGACGATCCGGCGCAGGCTCTCGCGGCTCTCGACCGGCCGGGTGACGTCCCGCAGCCCGTCGACGTTGGTCTCCTCGTTCGGCGGGTAGCCCTCGCCCTTTTCGAGCGTGTAGAACTCGGCGTCCTCGAAGCGCTCGCTCCAGTCCCAGAGGTACTCCTCCTTCTGGACCGGCGGCGGCTCGAGGAGACGCGCCGCGCCCTCGATGAGCCCGGCGAAGAGGACGGTCGACGCGGCGGCGAGCGCGAGGTTTCGAAACGGAGTCGAGGTGCGCGAGGAGTGCACGGGGTGGATTTTAGGCCGACCACTTTGGTGTTGGCTCGCAGGCTTGGTAGTGGTCGGAGGGGGTTGCTTCGTCCCCCCAGGGGAGGCTTCGCGCTCGCGGCACTTCTCGAAGGGCTCCTCGCAATGACGACCCGGGTGCTTCTCGCAGACAGGCCCCACTCCCAAGCACGGTACGGGCTGGTCGTAATGACGGTGGGTTACGACCGCGCGGCGATGAGGCTGTCTAGTTCGGCTCGGAGTTTCGGCAGGATCTCCTCGTAGGTGAAGGCGCCGAGCGGGGCCTTCTGGCGCTTGAGATTCACGTGGGTGGGGCCGCACCACAGGCCGAGATCCGCGTCATCGGTCTCGCCGGGACCGTTCACCCGGCATCCCATCACGGCGATGGTGATGGCGTGGGGTTTCGCGTAGGTGGTCATCTCCTTGACCGCTTCGGCGAGTTCCACGAACTTCTCGTTCTCGACGCGCGAGCAGGACGGACACGAGATGACGTTGAGAGTGTGATCGTCGAACACCGGCACGGAGCGGAACCGACCCGCCGCGATGTCCTCCAGGATCAGCCTCCCCACCGTGATCTCTTCATGCTTGCGCGGATTCGGGAGGGTGAGGCTGACGCGAAGGGTGTCTCCGATGCCGCGGGGCAGGAGCTGTTCGAAGGCCACGCGGGTCTTGATGATGCCCTCGGGCGGAATCCCCGCTTCGGTCACGCCGAGATGCAGGGGCACATCCTTCCGCGCGGCGGCGAAGCGGGTATTGCCTTCAATGACCTTGCGGGGGTGAGAGTCCTTGAGGCTCACGACGTATTGATCGAACTTGAGGTCGTCGAGGAGAGCGCAGTGCTCCAGAGCGGAGGCGACCATGGCGGCCACGTCGTCATCCGGGTACTTCGCCTTCATCTGGGGGTCGACGCTGCCGCAGTTCACGCCCACCCGAATGGCGCAGCCGTTCTCGCGCGCGACCTCGGCGAGGAAGCGCACCTTCTCCGCGACCGGCTTCTCCTTCTCGTGGTGATAGAGGTGCCCCGGGTTGTACCGGAACTTGTCGACATGGGGCGCGACCGTCGCGGCCAGTCGGTAGTTCTCCTGAAGATCGACGACGAGGTTGGCCTTCGTCTGGCCGCGGATCTCGGCGAGGGCCGCGACATCCTTCGGCGAATCGACGGCGATGCGGACCAGGTCGCCGCCCGCCTCGCGAATCTTCTCGGCCTGCTCGACCGTGGCGTCGATGTTCTGGGTCTTGGTCGCGCACATGCTCTGGACCGCGACTCGGTGAGTACCACCGATGAAGATCGACCCAGCACGGACCGATCTGGTTTCGTTTCTCTTCATTACGCTGACTTTCTATCACAGAGGGTCAAGTGGCTGAAAATCATGGACATGAGATCGTCATGAGGAGCACTAATCGACCTGAAATCAACATATGAAGATATTTGTCTAGAAAATATGATTGACATACACTTCGATATTAGTCTACTATCCGTCCTGTCGCGGCCAACAGGACTCTTTGGAGGCGACACTCAATCCCTTTCATGAAAAATTCCAAGGAGAAATACCCCATGTCCCTCGTACGATTCGACCCTTTCCGAGAACTCACCATGGCGCAGAGCCGGATCAACCACGTTCTCGCGGATGCTTTCACCGGAGCCGGCACCGAGGCGTTCGACTTTCTGCCTGCGGTGGACATTCGAACCGGTGCTGATCATTCCCTGATCATCGAAGCCGACCTTCCGGGCATTGCCAAGGATGCGATCTCCGTTCACGTCGAGAACCGCACGCTCACCATCACCGGCGAGCGCAAGCGCGAGACGGTCGAGGCCGACAAGAAGGGCGACGTTCACCGCGCCGAGCGTGTCTTCGGCTCCTTCGTCCGCGCCTTCACCCTGCCGGATTCGGCCGACGCATCCAAGGTCAAGGCCGATTACAAGGACGGCGTCCTCACCGTCACCGTTCCCGTGGCGGAGCAGTCGAAGCCCCGCTCCATCGAAGTCAAAGTCGCTTAAGTCCTCCGCTGCTCGCGAGGCGGTTTGTCCCTCTTTCGATGAGAGGGCGAACCGCCCCTTTTCGTTTCGCTGAATGGCCCTTTCCCGTGCTACCTTCGGCCCGTGGCGCGAATCGCGATCGATGCTCGCAAGTGGCGGGACTATGGGATAGGCACTTATGTGCGGAACATCGTGCGCGCCCTGGCCCTTCTGGACCATGAAAACACGTACTTTCTCTTCTGCCATCACGAGGACGTCCCGACCCTGACCGATCTCTCGGAGAACTTCGTCCCGGTGGTGGACGAGTCTCCGGGCTACTCCCTCCGAGAGCACTGGAGCATCCCCAGGCAGCTTTACAAGCTGGGGGTCGACCTCTTTCACGAGCCCCATTACGTCCTGCCCCTGCTCCTGAATACGCGGGCGGTGGTCACCATCCACGACTGCATCCATCTGCGCTTCCCCGAATACCTTCCAAACCCCGGGGCCATTCACTACGCCCGCTTCATGATGGGCAGCGCGATCCGGCGATCGAAGGTGGTCTTCACGGTCTCCGAGGCCAGCAAGCGCGACATCCTGCACTTCTTCCCGAAGACCGCGCCCGAACGCATCCACGTGGTCTCGAACGCGATCGACGCCGACCTCCTCGAGGCTCCCGACCAGGAAGAGCTCGACCGGGTGAAGGAGCGATATCAGATCGCCCAGCGCTTCGTCCTCTACGCCGGGAACATCAAGCCCCACAAGAACCTGCCCCGGCTGATAGAGGCCTTCGCGCGACTCCGGGCCACCCCGGGTCACGAGGACGTGCATCTCATGATCATCGGCGACGAGATCGGCAAAACGCCCGAGCTTCGGCGTCGCGTGGAGTCGTTCCGCCTGCGGCCCTTCGTCCGGTTCTTCGGTTTCGTGCCCGAGCGCACCCTCGCCGCTCTCTACCGGCTCGCCACCGTCTTCGTCTTTCCCTCTCAATACGAAGGCTTCGGCCTCCCGCCCCTCGAAGCCATGGCTTGTGGAACGCCGGTGGTGACGTCGAACGTCTCGTCGCTGCCCGAGGTGGTTGGCGACGCGGCCGTACTGGTGGATCCGCACGACGGCGAGGCCATAGCCGCGGGCCTTTCCCGTATCCTGGACAGCCCTGCCTTCGCAGATGAGCTTCGAGTGAAGGGCATCATCCAGGCCAGGAAGTTCAACTGGGAAGACTCGGCGCGAAAGACCCTCGCCGGCTATCGGGAAGCACTCGGGCCGTGAAACGCCCGCCCCACCATCAATGACGGCTCCACGCCGCACCGCGCTGGTGCACGACTGGTTGACGGGGTTTCGGGGCGGCGAACAGGTTCTCCTCTCTCTCGCCCGCCTCTTCCCGGAGGCGCCGATCTACACGCTCCTTCACGTGAAGGGCTCGCTCCCCGCGGAGCTGGAATCGCGCGCCATCACGACGTCGTTCATCGGGAGACTGCCGTTCGCGGCCAGGCTGTACCGGCACTACCTTCCCCTCTTCCCTCTCGCGGTGCGCGGTCTGGACGTTCGTGCCTTCGACCTCGTCATCTCGAGTTCCCACTGTGTCGCGAAGAGCGTGACCCCCGGACCGAACGCGCGACACATCTCCTACTGCCACACCCCCATGCGCTACGTGTGGGACCGGTTCGACGACTACTTCGGTCCCGCTCGCATGGGCCGGGTCGGCAGCGCCGGCCTTCGCGCGATGGCCGAGGGTCTTAGAGCGTGGGACGTCGCGACCGCGCACCGCGTTCATCAATACGTCGCCAATTCGGAAACCGTGGCCGCGCGAATCCGGTACTTCTACGGGCGGGACGCGTTGGTGATCCACCCTCCGGTCGACACGGACTTCTTCACCCCCGGCCTCGACGACGCTCCTTCGCCCGACTACGACCTCGTGGTCTCGGCCCTCGTTCCCTACAAGCGAATCGACCTCGCGATCGACGCCGCGCGAATCACCGGCCGCCGGCTCCTCGTGGTCGGGAGTGGTCCGGAGGAAGCGCGCCTGCGCGCGCGCGCGGGAAAAAACGTCGAGTTCCTCGGCAGCGCCAACCGGGACCGGCTCCTCGGCCTCTACCGCGGATGCCGAGCGCTCATCCTTCCCGGCGTCGAGGACTTCGGCATCGTGGTGGCCGAAGCCCTCGCCTGCGGCCGCCCCGCGCTCGTGAACGCGCAGGGCGGCGGGGCCGAGATCGTGAATCACGGCGAGTTCGGCCAGACCTTCATCGAGCCCACCGGCGAGGCGGTGGCCCGGGCCCTGACGCTGCTTGGACCGAACCGCTTCGCTAGACTCAGCCTGCGGAAGCGGGCAGAGACCTTCTCGAGAGCCCGTTTCGAGGAACGCTTCCGCGCCCTGGTCGAAGGGCCCGCGCGCCCGTAGTCGAAAACGGCGGAACAGAGAAGACGAGGACAAAGAGCGTTTGCGAAAGCGGAAACAAAGACTCGCCGAGAGCTTCCTCGCCGTCGACCTGACGGCGGTCGCTCTGTCGTGGATGGCCGCCTACTACGCGCGCTTTAATTCCACTCTGTTCACCGCTGTGTTCCCGCCCTACAAGGGCGTGCCCGCGGCCCGCGACTACGCCGAGCTCCTGCCCCTGATCCTGGCGATGGCGGCCATCGTCTTCTCGCTGCAGGGCCTGTACCGTCTGCGCCGGCCGATGAGCCTCGTCGACAGCTCGCTGCGGACGCTCGCCGCCTTCATCGTGACCGCGGCCCTGGTGCTCGGCGTCACCCTCTACATCCGCATCTACTACCGGTTCGCGCCCGAGGTGGCGCCCCGCGCGGAGTACTCGCAGGGCGTCTTCGTCCTGTTCGTGGCCTTCGGCGCGCCGTTGGTGATGGCGGGACGGCGCCTGCTCCTCGCCTGGTTCGAACGTTCGTGGGCCAGGGGCGAGAACGCGGTGCGGATCCTCGTGGCCGGGAGTTCCGACCTTGGCCGGACCGTGGCCAGGAAGCTCGCCGCTCACCGAAGGCTTGGCTTCAGTGTGGTGGGTTTCCTCGCGGAGTCGGAGGCCGCGGGAGCGGAGATCGAGGGCCGGCCGGTGCTCGGACGTTTGGCCGACGCCAACGAAGTCATCGCCAGCAAGTCGATCGACGCGGTCTACGTGGCGCTCCCCGTCGACCGGCACGCGGCCATGGTCGACCTGGTCAAGAACCTCAACAACCAGTTCGTCGACGTCCGCATCGTCCCGGATCTTCTTCAGTGCCTGACCCTGCGCTCGGGCATCGAGGATCTGGACGGCATCCCCATCGTGTCCCTCAATGAGACGCCGATGCATGGGCCGGCGGCCTTGGTGAAGCGGCTGATGGACATCGCGGGCGCCACCGCGCTCCTCGTGCTCCTGACCCTCATCCCGGTCCTGCCCGCGGTCGTCATCGCCATTGCCCTCAAGGGCGGCAAGGGTTCCATCCTCTATACCCAGGAGCGGATGACCGTCGATGGCCGGCGCTTCTCCGTCTACAAGTTCCGCACCATGGTCGAGGACGCCGAGGCGGACACCGGTCCGGTGTGGGCGGTCGACGGCGATCCGCGGCGAACCCGGCTCGGCGCCTTCCTGCGCAAGTACAACCTCGACGAGTGGCCCCAGTTGCTCAACATCCTCAAGGGCGACATGAGCCTGGTCGGTCCGCGGCCGGAGCGGCCGTCCTTCGTTCACGAATTCAAGAATCACATCCCCAACTACATGCTGCGCCACCGCGTGCGCAGCGGCCTCACCGGCTGGGCGCAAATCCACGGCTGGCGCGGCAACTCGAGCCTGGAGAAGCGGATCGAATTCGACCTTTACTACATCGAGAACTGGTCGCTGCTCCTCGACATCAAGATCCTCCTCCTCACTCCCTTCCGCGGGTTTGGACAGACGCACGCCTACTGATCGCACGAAAGATCAAAAAATGCCAAGAACGCTCGTCACCGGCGGCGCCGGTTTCATCGG
>JANMVV010000179.1:0-5888 GCA_031392925.1 Vicinamibacteria bacterium | reverse complement strand
CCTTTGGAGTCCGGTGGGAGCATCCGTCTCGCCCTCCTTCAGGACATAGCCGACGTGCTGCGTGTCGGTGGCGAGACCCATCGCGTAGATGCCGAAGTCGACGTGCAGGTGGTCGCCGCGCTGGATGACCTCGGCGTCCGGGCGGGCGGTGGCCGCGAACTCCGTGGCCTTGCGCTCCGGACGCTGGACCGAGACCGTGGGGGGAAACCACTCGCCGAGGCCCAGGTCGTTGACGCTTTGCCGCAGCCACCACTCGACATCCTTCGACGTGGTCTTGCCCGGCGTGATCACCTCGTTCGAGAACGCCCGCCCGATGAGGGCGTGGACCGTCTTCATCATGGTCCCATAGTGCGGTTCCATCTCGGGCAGGCGCATGGAGATGTATTCCAGAGGAAGGTTCTCGGCGCGCACGAGCTTCGAGGTCCAGGGTCCGAGAGCCGATTCGAGCTGCTCGCGTTCTCCCGCGGAGAGTCCGTCGGAGAAAGCGTGGGTATGCGAGACATCGATTGCGATGGTGCTGGGCTGGCGCTGCTCGATCACCTTGCGCAGGGTCAGCCACTGCGAATCGCCCATGATCTCCCGAGAGGCGTTGTCGGGGTCGCGGTACATTTCGTAGAGGCCGCCGTTCGTGCCCCCGCCGAGAGCGAGGCGCTCCACGCCCTTGTCCCCGCCGCGATCGAAGAAGACCAGAATGGTCCGCCGCCGCGCGAACATGACGGAAGGCGAGATGAGCGACTTGAACACCGGGTCTTCGTTGTATTCGCGATTGATCACGAGCCACATCGACACGCCGTGGCGCCGCATGAGGGTCGGGAGGAATCGCTCGAGGCGCTGCTTCAGCCACTCCTGGCGGATCGCGTCCTGCTCCCGCAGGGAGGGGAGCTTGGGAGGCATGGCCAGCGTGGGAGGCGCCGCCGACGCCACCGTGGTTCCCGCCACCACCAGGGCGAGTCCGAGGAGGGTTCTGACTTTCATGGCTGTTGTCCTTTTCCGGTTGTTCGTCAAGGCTCGTGTCGCCTCGGATACTGAAGCTTCTGGAAGTCGAGGCTCAGTTTCGAGATCACCGCCTGGCGCTTGCCCGTGCGTGCCAGGGGAATGAGATCGACGAACTGCACCTCGATACGCGTCTCCTCGCCAAGGTACGCGCGCAGCACCGAGAGAATGTCCCGCTCGAAGAGCTCGGGAGCGTACCGGCTGCCTTTCACCACCTTCAGGACGATTGCGCCGCGCTCCTCCTGCACCACCTGGTACTGGCGTACCAGGTAGTCGTAGTCCTTGAACAGGTGCGAGAAGAACGTCCCCGGCATCACCCGGCCGTGGGCGCCGATCACCAGCGACTGAACCCGCCCTTCGATGCGGCCCACCCGGGGCAGGCCGCGACCGCAGGGGCAGGCCTTCGTCTCGTCCATGGCCTCGGCCAGATCGCCCACGCGATAGCGGATGAAGGGCAGGCAGAGATTGTTGAGGTCGGTGATCACCACTTCACCCACCTCACCTGGAAGGGCGCGCCGACCGTCCTTGAGGGTCTCGACGATGTAGCTCTCGGCCATGACGTGATGGCCTTCGTGAGCGTCGCACTCGTAGGCGATGCCCGAAAACTCCCGACTCCCATACTTGTCGAACACCCGTGCGCCGAAGGCTTCTTCGATGATCCGGCGGCTCTCGTCGGGCAGGGCCTGGGCGGACGAAATGATTCCGCGGGGGCGGAGATCGGGACGGTTCTTTGCCGACCCGAGATGCCCGGCGAGATAGTTGAAAGACTCGGCGTAGCCGTCGATGAGGACGGGATGGAACGAGGCGAGCCGCCCGAGGAATGCGGCCATGGCCCCTTCCGACATCTCGAACGCCGGAACGAACAGGCGGCGCAGCAGCCACGCGTCGAACCGCTCGCGCGCGATCTGGGACGGGCTCAACCCGAGGGTTTGATGCCAGAGCCGCGCCTGACGATCGCCGAACTTCCAGCCCGTCCACTCCATCGCCCGCAGGGTGGAGGCGAGGCGGATTTCGAGTTGATGCTGATCCGCGTAGCAGACGAACGGCTCACCGGTGGAGCCGGAGGTCGCGACCCGCAGAATCCGGCCGTTGTCGTGATTGTCGGAGAGCAGGTCGAAGTGGAGGTTCTCGCGCACGTCCGCCTTGCCGAGGAGCGGGAGCCTGGCCAGATCCTCGAGGGTCTTGATGTCCTCGGGAACGAGGCCGAGTGAGTCCATCCGCTCGCGGTAGTAGCCGACGTGGTGATACGCGTGCCGGATGAGCCGCCGCAGTTTCTCCTCCTGAAGGAGGCGCATCTCGGCGAGCGAGAGCCACTGGCTCTGTTTCAGCTCGCGGTAATAGAGCTCGGCGCGACGCGTCAGGAGCCACGCATGCAGGGGCATGGTCCGGAAGTAGACGGCGCGCCGCAGGCGTCGTGACCACGAGAGTTCCGGGTCGGCGCGCGAGGGTGGGTGTCGCTTCAGGAAATCGGCGACCAGGCTCTCCTGCTTGGGGGCCAGGCGGAATTCCACGAACCCCTTCGCGAGGTCCGCGAGAACCCGGGCGATCAGGCGCAGGGGGAAGCTCGGTATGAAACTCTGGCCGACCAGGCGCGTCTCGAACACGGTTTCGATCTCGCGGATCGAGTATCCCTTCGCATGAGCGGAGACCGCGATGAATGTCTGGAAGTACGCGTACTTCAACCGGCGATGCAGGATGTCGGCGAGGGTTTCTCGACGGGCGATGACGAAACCCGACTTGTTGTCGCGCAGACGCATCCCGAACATCGTGTTCAGGAGCGTGTTCAAGCCCTTCGACAGGTGATACCGCGAGTCACGCTGGCGTCCGATGGAGCTGCGATAGCCCTGGACCATGTCGACGCGGGTGTGCAGAAGTTCGCGATGCAGACGGGCCACGTCCTCGGGCTGATACTGCAGGTCGGCGTCGATGAGGCACACGTACACTCCGGTGGCTTTGGCGACGCCCGAGTCCCAGCCCGCGGCGAGACCGCGGTTCTTCTCGTGATGGACCGGAATCACTTCGGGGTGAGTCTGCGCCTGGGCATCGATGACGCTGCCGGTGTCGTCGCGGCTGCCGTCATTGACGAGGACGATCTCTCCCTTGACCTTCCGCTTCTGGAAGACGCTCAGGAGCCGGGCCACAAGTTCCGGCAGGTTCCCGGCCTCGTTGTAGCAGGGAACGACGACCGAGAGTTCGACCGAGCTCACAGGGGCTGGGCGCGGATCCACTCCCAGGTGGACCGGAGGCCTTCGTCTACGGGCACCTGGGAGCGGAAACCGAGCAGGCTCTCGGCATGACCGGTGTTTGCGACCCGGCAGCTCCCCGCGGTGTTGTCGGCCTCGTCGAAGGCGGGGTCGAAACGCCGGCCGGCCGCCTGCATCATGGCTTCGGTCAGTTCGTTGACCGAGAGCGCGCGGCCGGAGCCCACGTTGAGGACCTTGCCGTTCACCTCGCGGGACATGGCGAGGACGGTGGCGCGCGCGATGTCGTCGACATACGAGTAGTCGAGCGCCTGCTCGCCGTCGCCGTGGATGAGGGGCGGCTCGTTCCGACGCATCCGCTCGAAGTTCGCGACCACCACGCTCCGGTATCCGGTGCCGACATATTGCCGCGGTCCGTAGACGAAGAAGTAGCGAAGGGAGACGGCGGCGAAAGCGCCCGCGCGATAGGCCGCGTCGACCAGGTTCTCACCCGCGAGCTTGGTGGTGCCGTAGAGGGTGTGCGGATGGCACGGTTCGGTCTCCACCATCGGGGGGCCGGACATGCGCCCGTAGGCGTAGAGCGAGGAGGAGAAGATGAGCTTCCGGATTCCCGCCGCCTTTCCGGCCTCAACGAGGTCACGAGTTCCGAGGACGTTCGTGAGCACGAGTTCCCGTGGGGAGTCGAGAGAGGGCCGGTGCTTCTCAGCGGCGAGGTGAAAGACGCCGTCGACGCCATGGAGCAGTTCCGTGAGCTTCTCCACCGATGCCCCGCCCAAAGTCGTTTCCACGAACACGATCCGGGCGTCCTGGGGAAGGCGCTCACGTCGTCCCGCCTTCAGCGAGTCGAGGACCAGGACGCGGTTCGCTCCCTGGTCGAGGAGCTGTTGAACGACGCTGGCGCCGATGAAACCACACCCTCCGGTGACGGCGAACGAGGCGCTCTGAATGTGGACGGCGGGCATGGGACGGCCCGAACTCTACCGAAGAACGAGCTGACTCCAAGTCTCGAAGTACCCGTATTGCATCCACGCTCCGGTCATGACCAGGCCGGTTCCGATGAGCCATCGGGCGGTGCGCCACTCGATTCGGTCCAGTGCCACCGCGGCCAGGATGGCGAAAGCGGGCCCCGCGTATTCGATCTCCTTTAGGTCCTTGAACAGACCGAAGGAGAAGCCCCGGAGCAGGACGAGCGAAAGGAAGGCCAGGGCGTAGGCCTCGACCACGGTGGCGGCAGGGTCACGCCGGCGGGCGATCACCACGAGGCCGGCGAGGGCGAAAAGAGGGAAGCCGTAGCCGGAGAACAGGACGATGCGGGAAAAGGCGCCGGTGACGGAGCCGGGATCGCGGCTGGCGGTCGCGGAGGCCACCGCCACCTGGCCGGATCCCGAGACGATTGCGGGCAGGATCTCTCGCACGAAGGTCAGGGTGAAATCTCCGTACAGGCCGAAGACCACCACCATGGCCGCGACCAGCCAAAGCACGACGATGCGCCGGCGGACCGCGGCCCCGAGCAGCGCCAGGATGACGAGGAAGGCACTGGTGTTGAAGAGGCTCGAGACGTAGGTCAGAAAAGTCGCGAGAGTTGCGGCGAAGAGCAGCGCCGAGGTCTTGGGGTCCTTCGGTCTTTCGAGAGCGCGTACGGCGAGAACCACCACGAGAAGATCGAGCGCGTGCCCGGCCAGAGTCGACCACATGGCATAAAGCATGCGGCTGGTCAGAATGGGGAAGGCGAAGGTGAACCAGGCCGCGGCAGTGGCTGAGGACGGAAGGAGCCGTCGGGCGAGGACGAAGGCGAGTGCCACTTCGAGCGCCGCCGAGAAGAGCGCGACGTGCTTGATCGCGCGAACCACGAGATCGCGGTCCGGCGGCAACTGCGTGAACGGGAGATAAAAGACCGGTGAGTACGGGAAGGCGTACTTCTTCCCGGCCACGATCCGCGGGTATCCGACCCCCAGATCGATCTGGGCCTTTCCGGACCTCTCCATGATCGAGCCCTCGTAACTGCGCAGGGCGCCGACGTAGCGGTCGTTCTGGCGGACATCGTTGTAGAAGTAATTCGGATGGAAGAGGAAGGCGCCCTTGATTAGAACGGTCGCGGTCACGGCCAGAACCACCGCGGTCCGGCCGCGGAACAGAAGGGCCGCGAGGATGGAGAAGGCGAGGGTCGGGACCGCGACATCGCGCATGATGTGGACGAAGCCGAACGGATCGATGGCGGCCACGGCCGCGAGCAGCGAGAGGATGACCGCGGTTCCGCTCCCGGCGATGGTGAGCGACGCGCCAGCGAGCAGAAGGGCGCCAAAGATGCCCAGAGGCAGGATCCAGATCGTCCATTCGCTCGCGGGAACATGCCACCGCGCGCCTTCGATCCGGATCCAGTCGAGCGCCATCCCTAGCTTCGGATCGTCGCTTTTGAGGCCCAGGTCCAGAGGACCCTCGGGCAGGGGTGCCACGACTTCCTGGATGCGCTGGCGCCCGCGTCGCTGCTCGAAAGACGCGAAGGGCTGCCCGCCCAGGGTCACGGAGATGTGCGTCGGTTCATCGAGGTAGCGTGCCGCCCGGATGGAGAAGCGCGCGGGCGAAGCATCGACGGTGAGCGGGATGTCGAACTCTGCGTTCTGTCGGGTCCACCGCGTGGTGGTGGGCGGCGTCTCCTCGCTGTCCTCGAACCCCGAACCGTAGCGGCCGGTGGAG
>JANMVV010000350.1:0-5813 GCA_031392925.1 Vicinamibacteria bacterium | reverse complement strand
CAGATCCTTGCCGTAGTCGTTCCCGTTCGGGGTGCGGACCACGGTGTGGACGTGCTCGATATTCGGAATCTTCGGATCGGCGAGGTGACGCAGGGACGCGGGAAGCTGGTGGTCGAACTCGATGAGGATCACCGGCGAATGTATCCGGTAAAAGAACACACACCCGGGGGACGACTTACCGATCCACGCGAACCATGTCCGATCGAGATGCGCCTTGACTTCCGACATCTTCACGCGGGCATGACCATCATCCATGTTGCCGACGTACAGATCGATGAGCTTGAGTAGTTGATCGCGCTGCGCTGGTGTCATCTCGGTCGCGCGCAGACCCGCGTAGTCGAGCACCACGTTGTCCCGCCAGGCCTCCGAGACGTCGTCATTCCCGGTCTTGGTCTCGCGCAGCCGTGCTTTCGCGTGACGCGGCGCATCGAGCGCGTTCATGAAAGCGAGGCCCTGGCGGCACGGTCCGCGGTCATGCGATGGCCTCCATGTACGGGCGCATCACGTTGGCCACGCGGTTGATCTTCGCGAAACGCCATAGGTCGTTTGCACTCGCCTTCCGCTCGCGGCGTGCTTCGCGCAGAGCCTCCAGCGCCACATCCAGGCCGATCTTGTTTCGGAATTTGAAGCAGTCCGCGACGGTCTTCGCCACGCTCGTCAGTCGTACTTGAATCCCCTCGACGCGCCTTGTCTCAACGCCCTCCGAAAGGGATGCCGCCCCAAACCGGACGACCCGAAGCGGCGGATGCTCCATCCTGGGCGCGTGGTCGCTGCTGCCGATGGCGATCCATACTTCAAACGGTGCCTGTGTGGTCAGTCCGTGGAGTCGTAGGGCGGTAAGGAGGCAGAACAGCGCCGCGGGCGCGCGTCTAGCTACCGTCACCAGATCGCGATGTTCGCCGCCCTGGTAAGCCGGCAGGGCGTACAGGCCGCGCGATACCCGTTGTACCTTCCCTGCGGCCACCATTCGCGAAAGCTGGCGGCGGGCGACGCCCTTGGCGACGAAGTCGCGTGACCGTGCAGTGCCACCGCGGCGGAGCAGGGAATGGACAGTTCGGTCAGTCGAGGTGGTAGCTGAGGCGTGTCCCATAGCCTCTGTAGTTTCTCACAAGTACAGAGACTACGGAACAGTTGGCTGTCGCGGAGGTGGGGTTGCAGGCTAATAGTGGGGCGACGGGGTTGCTTCGGCCCGGTACGAACGGACTGGGGCCTCGCAATGACGTAGGGAACAACGGGCCGAGAGTGGGAGCGGAACCGGGCATCGACTTCGTTCGCATCCTGTTGAAGTTCGAGGGGGCTTTCGGCAAAGGCACGCTCGATCTGCTGCCCGAGCGATAGCGCTTCGTGTTCTGCGGAACCGACATGGCCTTCGGCGCCACGCGAGGTCCGAAGGACCGGTGAGGTAGACGAGGCCGCGAAGCGGGCTCGTCTAGCAACTTTGTCTTCGAGCGTGAGCGCGTGGGGAGCTACCTTGCGGGGTATGCGGATCCACAGGGGTTCACTCTGGGGCAGGCGGGGGCGGATGAGCGGCGGCGGATTCTGGGCCACTTGCGGGTCACCGATGGCGGGGTTTACGACAACCTGGGGCTCGAGCCGGTTTGGAAGAGCCACCGCGTGGTGCTGGTGTCGGACGCGGGGGGTTTGATGGACGCGGAGGACGATCGGAGTTTCTTCTGGCGCATCAAGCGGTATCAGGAGATTCAGGAGAGGCAGGCGCTGGGCGTGCGGAAGCGGTTTCTCATTTCGGGCTTCAGTGGTGGGGCGATTTGTGGGGCTTATGTCGGGGTGGGGAGTGCGGCTTCGCGGTATGCGGGGGTTCGGGAGGGTTGGCGCGTTCCTTGCGTGGGCGGTTCGTCGTACGATTGGACTGATGACTGTCGCCAACCCGACCCCTGTGCCACGTTCCCTGGCCCGCGTTCTCGAACGGCACGAGGATGAGGTCAAGCGGATCGCCGCCAGAACCGGTGCGACCAACGTGCGTCTGGTCGGTTCGGTCGCCCGGGGCGAGGAGCACGAAGGGTCGGACATCGACCTGCTGGTCGATTTCAGCCCGGGTCGTTCGCTCTTCGATCACGCTCAACTCGTTGACGAGTTGAAGGCCCTGCTCGGCGTCTCCGTTGACGTCGTGTCCTCTCGCGGCCTCAAGCCCAGAGTCCGGGAGCGGCTGCTCCGCGATGCGAGGCCGCTCTGAGGAGGGAGCGAGAACGGCTGGAGGATGCGCTCGAGGCGATCAAACGCTGCCTTCCCTCGAGCCACGTACTTCTGGATGCGGTCGACCTCGAGGAAGTCTGGGATACCGCGCGGCATCGATCCCCTTCCGCGGCAGGGCGCGGAGACTCTCGCGTATGCGGGCCTGGTTCGGCACCGGCGCGCCCATGAGGAGCAGTAGCGACCTTCGAATGTGCTCGCGCTCCTTGTTCCTCATTGCCTGAAACTCAGACGGGAATGTAATGCTTTCGCCAGCTTCATCTGGCGCTGCGTCTTGCACTCGGGCTCGAAGAGCCAAGGGGTTGGAGGCCGCCTTGCGGCCGCGAGATTGCTTCCTCGGCCGCATCTCGATGGCCTCGTCGCAATGACGGCGGGTCTGTCCTCGGATTCGAGGAATCGGAGACGGAGGGCCGCGTTCGCGGGCTCGGTGGGGCTACGCGGCTTCGACCTCGACCACTTCGCTGACGGAGGTCGGCCGTGGCACCTCGCGGCCTTCGCTCTTCAGGTCGCTGATGTGCATCTCGATCGCCTCGCGGATCAGTTTGAGAGCTTCCGCCTTGGTCTCGCCGGCCGCGACGCAGCCGGGTAGATCGGGCACGTAGGCGCCAGACGATGTCGGGCCTTGTTCGACGACAACGAGGTATCTCATGGCTTCGCCTTTCGTCGCTCGATGAGGCTCGCACTTGATGTCACGCGGCGGTCGTTTGAACCCTGAAGCGCAGGCCCGCGCGATCCACGATTTCCTGCAGGGCCAGCCGGACGAACTGAGCTTCGCTGAGTTGAAGGACGCGGGCAAAGCGAGCGGCCCGGTCCGGACTGATGGCCTTGCGGCCGCACTCGATGTCGGAGAGGTGCGACTTGGAGATTCCCAGGAGCCGCGCGAACTCCGCCTGGGACATCTCCTCGCCCTGTCGGTGCGCGAGCAGCAGGCCGTGCAGGGTCAGGGGCCCGATGAGCTTCTTGAGGAATGCCTCGGCGTCGACGCCCTTAGTACTCATGTTTGGTGATCCTTTCGACATAGACCAGTTCGAGACTCCCCTCCGCCGTAATTCGATAAATCGCCCGGTACGCCCTGTTGAGCCGAATCGACCGATGTCCGCGCCAGATGCCCTCGAGAGGTTCGTCGTGATAACCGGGAATCCGCCGGACCCTCTCCAGGCCCTCGTACTTGACGGCCTCGACCCAACCCTGGAGCTTGAGAACGATGTGACCTGGCACGCGTTCGAGATCCTTCTCGGCCCGCCGGCTCAGCCTGACCGACCGGATCACGACCGCATCGTACACCACTGGGGTGTATATAGCGAGTTGAAGGCGTTGATGGCTTGCGGCATAGGGCGACAGGGTAGCCACGTGACCTGCCAGTTGGGGTCCCTTTGGTTACAACGCGGGGGTGCAGGCCATTCTTAGGAAAAAGCGGAAGCCCATAGCGCGCTTAACATCGCGGCATTCCAATGGCGGCCGACGTCGACGCAGTCACCCCAAACTCCGAAGCCGAGGTCTCCTCCCGCCGTCGCGGGATTGGGCTTTGTCTTTCTGGCGGCGGGTTCCGGGCCACTCTCTTTCACGCAGGCGTCATTCAGCGGCTCTTTGAGCTTGGCATCGCCACGCGGACGGACGGCCGAGGAACGGTCCGCGATGCGGCAGCTATCGGGCGCCCGGAGGCTCCGTCCGAAACGCGGGCGTTGGGTTTCGAGACCGTGGCTTCGGTTTCAGGTGGGAGTATCACGGCGGCGCAGTGGGCTGTTGCGGTGCGGATCCACAGGGGTTCACTCTGGGGCAGGCGGTGGCTGCTTCGGCTTGCTTTCCGCCGCTGTTTGGGCCGATGCGTATCGAGCGCGCGGCCGAGCGGTTCAAGGGTGGGCGGGCGAATGGGACGGGGGCGGAGGAGCGCCGGCGGGTTCTGGGCGATTTGCGGGTAACCGATGGCGGGGTTTACGACAACCTGGGGCTCGAGCCGGTTTGGAAGGGCCACCGCGTGGTGCTGGTGTCGGACGCGGGGGGTTTGATGGACGCGGAGGACGATCGGAGTTTCTTCTGGACCGGCCGGGGGTAGGGCTCAGGCCGCGATCGAGCGCCCAAGATCCTTTGGCTTGGCGCCCATGGCAAGCAGCGACCTCACGAGAAGGTCGATGGACACCGAGGCATCGCCCCGCTCCATCTTGGCGATGCGCGACTGGCTCGAGCCAACAAGAACGGCCAGCTGCTCCTGCGAAATCCGTCGCCTGGTTCGCCTCAGCTTCAGGTCATCGGCGAGCCTGAGCTTCAACTCGACGAAGTAGCTCTCCTCAGGGGAAAGGCCGAGTAAATCCGCGACCGAGCCGCTGCGCCAGCCCTTGGCCTTGAGTCTTGCTTTGCGTGCGTTATTCATTGTCGTACTCCTTCAGTCGTTTCCGGCATGCTTGCTTCACCGCATCCGGAAAGGTTCGTGTCTTTTTCGAGAAGACTTCAAGAATCACAATTTCATCCGCATCGATCCGGTAGACGACTCGCCACGTGCTCTCGCGATCCACAACGCGGAGTTCGTGGCATCGAGCACCGATGGTCGGGACTGGTCGCGAGTGCGGCAGGCCGAGAGACTCGCCGCGCTGAAGCCTTCGCAGGAGGTATCCCGCCTCAATCCGAGCCTCGCGGCTCAGGGGAGGAGAGCGGAGCTCGCCGTGAAGCCAGTACAGCGGTTTGTCAAGCGGCCTCACGACCTGAGTATGTCAGATCTGACATACCTCTTGCAAGATGCCCTAATTGGCCCGCCGTTGCAGGCCAATAGTGGCGGGACGGGATTGCTTCGTCCCCCGAGGGGAGGCTTCGCGCGCCCGGTACCAACGGAGCGGGGCCTCGCAATGACGGATCGGAACCGTCCAGCAACTTCGTCTTCGAGCGTGAGCGCGTGGGGAGCTACCTTGCGGGGTATGCGGATCCTAAAGGGTTCACTCTGGGGCTGGCGGTGGCTGCTTCGGCTTGCTTTCCGCCGCTCTTTGGGCCGATGCGTATCGAGCGCGCGGCCGAGCGGTTCAAGGGTGGTTGGAGGCCGCCTTGCAGCCGCGAGATTGCGTCCTCGGCTGCTTCCCGATGGCCTCGTCGCAATGACGGAGGGTCTTTCCTCGGATGCGAGAAGGCGGAGGGTCGCGTTCGCGGGCTCGGTGGGGCTACGCGGCTTCGACCTCGACCACTTCGCTGACAGAAGTCGGCCGGGGCACCTCGCGGCCTTCGTTCTTCAGGTCGCTGATGTGCAGCTCGATCGCTTCACGGATCAGTTTGAGAGCTTCCGCCTTGGTCTCGCCGGCCGCGACGCAGCCGGGTAAATCGGGCACGTAGGCGCCGAACGATGTCGGGCCTTGTTCGACGACAACGAGGTATCGCATGGCTTCGCCTTTCATCCTACTTCTTCAACCCCGCTTGTTTGAGAACGCTGTTCAGTGTGCCCGGCGGAAGGTCGACGTTGGGCTTTCCTGCAACCGTGACGGTTCCGGGCTTGGATGGGTGATGGAACTGACGGTGGCTCCCCGTAACTCGGACCTGCGTCCATCCGTCCGATTCCAGCGCAGAGATCACGGCCTTGACCTTCACGCCGCCCACGCTACCCGCGACGAATGCCGGATCGGGTCCCG
>JANMVV010000295.1:0-22467 GCA_031392925.1 Vicinamibacteria bacterium | reverse complement strand
AGCTGATCCTGCTGGTTCTTGGGCCCCAGCGTGATCAACGTGTCCCCCTCGATGATCTCCGCCTCGGGAGCCGGATTGAAGAGCATGCGGCCGTCGGGGCGCTTGATCGCGACCACGATGAGTCCGAGGTCCTGACGCAGGCCGGTGTCGCGCAGCGGCTGGCCGCACAGGACGCTTTCCTTGTGGACTTCCGTCTCCTCGATCTGCAGCGCCATGTAGTCCGAGCGCGTGGCGAGCTCGAGGAAGTCCACCACACTCGGCCGCAGCACGGCCTGGGCCACGCGCTGTCCGCCGATCACGTACGGTGAGATCACGCGGCTGGCCCCCGCCTTCATCAGCTTCTTCTCCGCGCCCTCGTCCTCCGCCCGGGCCACGATGAACACGCGATCGGAGATCAGGCGCGCGCTCAAGGTGATGAACAGATTGTCGGCGTCGGAGGCGGCGAGGGTCACCAGGGTGCGGGCGCGGTCGATCCCCGCGCGGCGCAGGGTCTCGTCGTGGGTGGCGTCGCCCGCGAGAGCCACGCCGTGCTCGGTCTTGAAGTCGGCGAGCAGATGATCGTTGCGCTCGATCACCACGAAGGGGATCGACTGCAGGCCAAACTCCTGGGCCACCAGCCGGCCCATGCGGCCGTAGCCGCAGATGATGATGTGATCCTTGAGCGATTGCAGTTTCTTTTCCATACGGTTCCTGGCGATTTGACCGGTCAATTCTCCGTCCACGATCGAACGGATGGCCGAGGTGGCCGCGAAAAACAAAGAGAAGACGCCGGTGAGAAGCAGGACCATGGTGAAGACCCGGCCCTCGGTGTTGAGCGGGTGGACTTCGCCATAGCCGACGCTGGTGAGAGTGATGACGGCCATGTACAGCGAATCGAAGAACGACCATCGCTCGACCGCCATGTACCCGAACGTCCCTCCGAGCACCAGGATAACCACCACCAGAAGAGCCACCGCGGTGGCGCGATACCCGTGGGGGATGGTCCTCGTCAGCGGGTTGCTCCTGAGGTTCATGTCCGGGCGCATCATAGACTTGGGATCGCGGCCTCACGACGGGCGTTGGCCGGGGTGTAGAGTTTTCGCGAACGGGCCGCCGCGCGCGGAGGCATGTTTCCCCGGAAAGAAGGACTCTCTGACGCTGCTGGAACTGGTTGAAGGCGAGACGGCGGCCATTCACGCCCTTCACAATGACGGCGTCACCAAGAAGCGCATCCAGTCGCTTGGTCTCTTCGAGGGACGCAGAGTTTGCGTGATCGCGCGCGCGCCCTTCTCCGGGCCCCTTCTCGTCGAGGACGTGGTCACCGGGGCACGCGTGATGATCGCCCGCGACCTTGCCGAGAACATCGAGGTGGCGAGCGATGGCGCGAACGCGGACTGACGAAATAGTCATCGCCCTCGCCGGCCAGCCCAACTGCGGCAAGTCAACGTTGTTCAACGCGGTGGCCGGCTTCAAGGTCGACGTGGGTAACTTCGCGGGCACGTCGGTCGCCTTCGCCGAGACCCGGGTGACGTTCCATGGTCAGAAGATCCGCCTCATCGACCTCCCGGGCACGTATTCGATCTCGTCGCACGACCTGGCCGAGAAGGTGGCCCGCGACTTCCTGCTTTCCGGCGAAGTGGACGCGCTCATCAATGTCGTCGACGCTTCGATGCTCTCTCGCTCGCTCGAGTTCTCCCTGCAGCTCGCGGAGATGCGCGTGCCCATGGTGATGTGCCTCAACATGATGGACGAGGCCCAGCGCAAGGGTATGGAGATCAACACCACGCGGCTCGAAGAGCTTCTTGGGGTGCCGGTGCGGACCGCGGTGGCCGTGGTCGGAACCGGGATCGACGAAGTCTTCCGGCAGGCCATCCGGGTGGCCGCGGGAGTCGTCCCTTCGGTGGAGCCCCGGTACGACAACGATGTCGAGCAGGCTCTCGCCCGACTGCTTTCCGACTATCCGAAGCCGGTTCGGGACTCGCTGCCTCTCTCGGAGCGTTTCGTGGTCCTGCGCCTTTTGGAGAAGGACGAGGATTTCGAGAAGAAGGTCCGGGCCGCGAGCCCCGAATTCCTGGCCCGCGCGACGGAGGAGAGGCAGCGGCTCGCGGAACGCGAGGGTCGCGCCGAGACGCTGACTCTGGGGTCTCATCGCCACAGCCTGGTCCTCGACCTCTACGAGAAAGTCGTGCGGCATCGGCGGGGGAACGTCCTTGGCACCCGCGAGAAGGTCGACCGCTTCATCATCCATCCCATCGGCGGCGCGATTACCGTGGTGGGCTCGCTGCTGATCACATTCTTCCTGGCCTTCTTCCTCGGCAACGCCATCGCCGGCCTCGTCGATGTCCCCTTCGCCTCGCTGCGTGCCGGCATTCAGGCCCTTCCCAAGGGAGTGGGCCCGGCGATCCTCATCGGCCTCTTCGAGGGCGTGGTCGCGGGGGCGGGGATCGTGCTGCCGTATCTCGTTCCCCTGCTGGTGCTGCTTGCCATCTTCGAAGACACCGGCCTCCTTCCGAGGATCGCGTTCATGGTCGACGGCATCCTGCACCGCGTCGGCCTCCATGGCAGCTCCGTGGTCCCGCTCATCCTCGGCTTCGGCTGCAACGTTCCCTCGATCATGGCCACGCGCACTCTCGAGAACCCGCGCGACCGCTTCGTCACCATGATGGTGGCGCCCTTCGTCACCTGCTCCGCCCGCAGCGTGGTCATCATTGCTCTTGCCGGCAAATACCTTGGGGTTCTGGTCACCGTCGGCCTGTATATCTTCGGCGGCCTGATGTCGATGGCGGTGTCGTACTCCCTCACCAGGTCGAAGCGGCGGAAGTCCCTCGGCGTCATCATGGAAGTGCCTCCGTTGCGGCAGCCGTATCCAAAGATCGTGGTGCGCAAGGTCTGGCTTCGCCTTCGCGAATTCGTGATGGTGGCCTGGCCGGTGCTGATCCTGTCGAGCCTCGCCCTCTCCCTCCTGTCCTATGCGGGCATGGACGCGACCATCAATCGCGCGCTGGCGCCCCTCACCACTTCCGTCCTGCACCTTCCCATGGCCGTCGGCATCCCGCTCTTCCTCGGCCTCTTCCGGAAGGAACTGACCCTGATCATGCTCGGGGCGGCGCTCGGCACCGACGCCATCGGTACTGTGCTTTCGAACGGCCAGATCCTCGTCCTGGTGGTTTTCACTATGCTCTACGTTCCCTGCATCGCCACCCTCGCCGCGCAGTGGCGGGAGGGCGGATGGAGGACGGCGGTGGCCTCGGCCCTCCTAAATCTCGGCGTTTCCATCACGGTGGCGGGTGCGGTCGCCCGTCTGATTCCCGCCGCCTGAAGCCCCTCGGCCTCGCGTCCTATACTCCCGGGCCGCCCCAAGCGCGACACGATTCAGGAGAGAGATTGGCGTGAGCGTCGTTACCCGAATCCGCACCAGCCAGGAACTCACCGTTCCCTTCACGCCCGAAGAAGTGTGGGGTGTGCTCGCCGATGTCGCCGCGTATCCCGACTGGTGGCCTTCGAGGCTCGGGGTGGAGATCGTCCACCACACCGGTGAACTCCTCGGCACGGAGTTCGAGGTGCGGCCTTTTTGGGGCAGGCTGTTCCGGGTGCGATTCGTGGAGCTCGAAGGCACGCGCAGCATGCGCCTTCGTTTCTTCGGCGGATCGCTCGAAGGGCCGGGCGGCTTTCACCTTCATGCCCTGGAAGGCGCCACCCGGGTGCGATACGAAATGGATGTGTTCACGCGAGGCCTCGATGTCGCGTTGATGAGCGCCATTCTTCCCCTTGAATTCATTCACCGATCGCGGATGCGCAGCGTGCTGAACAGTCTGGCCGGCCGACTGAAGTCCCTGCGCAAGGCCGCGGATCGGAAGGCCGCTCACGAGGCGCGGTTGCTGGATCGGGAGTCAGCCATCCGCCGCCAGGCCGAAGAAGAGGCCGCCCGGCGCCGGGCCGCGGAGGAGACGAAGAGACAGGCCGAGAAGGATGCGGCGGCTCGGGTTGCCGCCAAAGAGGCGGAGCGTCGAGCCGCGGAGGAAGAAGCGGCCCGTCGAGCAGCGCAAGAGGAGGCGAGGAAACGGGCCGAGGATGAAGACGCGGCCCGCGCGGCCGCGGAAGCGGCGGAGCGTCGAGCCGCGGAGGCAGAGGTCGCCCGGTTGGCCGCGGCGGAAGCGTCGAGGAAGCGAGCCGAGGTGGAGGCCGCTGCACGTGCGGTTGCCGAAGAGGCGGAACGTCGCGTGGCGGCGGAAGAAGCCGCCCGTCGAGCGGCGCAAGAGGAGGCGAGGAAACGGGCCGAGGAGGAAGACGCGGCCCGCGCGGCTGCGGAAGAGGTGGAGCGTCGAGCTGCGGAGGCAGAGGTCGCCCGGTTGGCCGCGGCGGAAGCGTCGAGGAAGCGAGCCGAGGTGGAGGCCGCTGCACGTGCGGTTGCCGAAGAGGCGGAACGTCGCGTGGCGGCGGAGGAAGCTCGTCAAGCCGCGGAAGCAGAGGCAAAGGCACGAGCCGAAGAAGAAGCCGCCCGTCGAGCGGCGCAAGAGGAGGCGAGGAAACGGGCCGAGGAGGAAGACGCGGCCCGCGCGGCTGCGGAAGAGGCGGAGCGTCGAGCTGCGGAGGCAGAGGTCGCCCGGTTGGCCGCGGCGGAAGCGTCGAGGAAGCGCGCCGAGGTGGAGGCCGCTGCACGTGCGGTTACCGAAGAGGCGGAACGTCGCGTGGCGGCTGCGGAAGCGGCTCGTCAAGCCGCGGAAGCAGAGGCAAAGGCACGAGCCGAAGAAGAAGCCGCCCGTCGAGCTGCACAAGAGGAGGCGAGGAAACGGGCCGAGGAGGAAGACGCGGCTCGCGCTGCCGCCGAGGAGGCAGATCGTCGCGCCGAGGCGAAAGCCGCAGCCCGCGTCGCTGCGGAGGAAGCGGAACGCAGGGCCGCGAGGGAAGCCCCGGCAAGTACCTTGGCCGACGACGTCACTCCCGACGTCACCAACAAGTCGGATCATGCCGCACCCGCCATCGAGGCTTCCGTCGGATCTCAACTCCGGCTGCTCTGGAGACGGATCGTGAACTGGCTGAGAGAGGGTCCCACGACTCCCGCGCCGTCGTCGCCCGCAACCGAGCGCGCGGAGCCGGAGACGTCGAATCCGCCTGCGTCCAATTTCGACACCGCGCGCAGGTATCTCGACGCACTCTCTTCCCGTGCGACCCCCGAAGAGATCGGGCGGTACTTCGCTCACGAAATTGTGGACGAAGAGTTCCCCCATCGTTTCCGGCCGGGCGCTCTCACCCGCGGATTCGCCGGTCTGCTCGAAGCCCGGGCGTCTGCGCTCGTCCGTTTCTCCCCGCAGCGATACGAGCTCGCAGGCGCCACCGGCGGCGGATCTCAGGTGGCGATGGAGGTGCGATGGAAGGGGACCGTCGCGGCGACGGGAGAAGGGTTCGCCGAGGGACAGGACCTCGATGCCCGGATCGCGTTTTTCCTCAAGTTCGCGGACGGGAAGATCGTGCGTCAAAGAGCGTACGTCTGTTTCGAGCCATGGTCGACCAAGGCCGAGCGGCGAGTGATCCTCGACGAGCGCGTCGCCCAGGCTGGCCAATCGACGGAGGCGCCGCTCCATCGGTCAGCCGAAGCCCCCCTCGAGCCGAAGGGATCGAACTTCGAGATCGCGCGGAGCTTCCTCGAGGCTCTCGGGGCCAGGGCGGATGACGAGACGATCGCGCGTTTCTACGCGGCGGACGCGGTCCAGGACGAGTTCCCTAACCGGTTACGGCAAGGCGGCGCTCACCGCGACCTGCAGGGGATCAAGCGGGCGCGATCCCGAAGCCTCGCCCTCATGGCTTTTGAGAACTACGAGCTCAAAGGCGCCACCGGCGGCGGATCGCAGGTGGCGCTCGAGGTGGCCTGGAGCGGTGTGGTGGGCGAAGGGATGGGACTCTTCACCGCGGGTCAGAAGCTCGAAACTCGCCTCGGCATCTTCCTCAAGTTCCGCGACGGGCTCATCGTGGTCCAGAGAAACTACGACTGCGTCTGACCGCGCGGCGGGCGTACAATTCTCGCATGCGTCCTTGGTTAGCCACGCGGAGTGTCACGCTCTCTCTCCTCGTCTCGCTTCTGGCATCAGGGTGCGGCTCGTCTCCCGCGGGCCCGACGCCCAAGGCGTCGCTCGCGCCGCGCGTGCTGTCTTTCCAGTTACAAACTGCTCCCGACGCCGAGACCGGAAAAGGCTGGCATTCACCCACCGCGGTCACCCTGGGTTCCGCCATGTTCGTGCCGTCGGCGGTGGTCGAGAAAGCCGTTTTCAAGATGGTCGATGAGGCTGGCGAAACGCTGGCCGAAGCGTCGATAACTCTCCATGGGCCGATTCCGCCTGATGGCTACATGGATGGGACGACCATCGTTCAAACCATGGCCTGGCCCGCCGAGCGCGGCAACGCAAAGCGACTCGATATTGCGCTGACCGTGCGAACCGCCTCCGGCGAACTGAGCACGGTCACCGCTTCGATCCAGGCGAGGTGATCGCCGGCCCGCGCTGACTCAGGGCAGGAGTGTCCTGAGCAGCCGTCGGACATTGCCGCCCATGACGCTCTCGATCTTCGTTTCGTCCATCCCGAGGTCGAGAAGGGCCTGGGTGATCTGAGGAAAGCCGGTCGCGTCGAAGGGGGCGGTCACCGCGCCGTCGAAGTCAGAGCCGAGGGCTATGTGCTCGAACCCCGCCACGTTGATCGCGTGCTCGATGGCTCTCGCGATGGCGTGCGCGTCCGCGCCGCACACCGCGGTCTCCCAAACGCCGATACCGATCACCCCGCCATTATCGGAAATGGCCGCGAGCTGCGCGTCCGAGAGATTCCGCTGGTTGTCGCAGGTGCCGCGCACCCCGGTGTGAGACACCACCACCGGCCGGGTCGCCATTTTCAGGACGTCGTCGATGGTGGCGGGCGAGGCGTGGGCGAGGTCGATGACCATCTTCTTCGCCTCCATCTTCTTCACCCACTCGCGCCCGAGCGGGGTCAGGCCGCCCCGAGCCGAGCCGTGTGCGGAGCCTCCGATCTCGGTGTCGAAGAAATGAGTGGGCGCCATCATGCGCACGCCCGCGTCGAAGAGGCGGTCGAGATTGGCGAGATCGCCCTCCAGGGCATGCGCGCCCTCGACGCCGATGAACGCGGCCACCGTCTGGCGGTCGGAGGCGTGCTTGATCTCGAAGGCGGCGAGGTCGGCGCCGGTGCGGATGACGCTCAGCTGGCCCTTCGATCGGGCGGCCGCGTCGGTCACCCTCGAGGCCTCATACAGCGCGCGCTCGACCAGGCTGTTCCAGGTTCGCGGGGGCCATAGCTCCGCGATGGCGAGGAGCGTGATGTTGTCGGTGTCTGCGGTGTTCCGCTCGATGTTCATGCGGCGGGGCGTCTTGGTGACGATGGTGAAGGCCTGAAGCGCGACGCCGCCCTCGACGAGGCGAGGCACGTCGACGTGGCCCCGTGTGCCGCGCGCGAGCAGGTCGCGATTCCACAGTACGGTGTCCGCGTGAAGGTCGGCCACGAAGTACTTCGAGTGAATCGCGCGACCGCGCTCGGTGATCGGGATAGACGCGCCAGTCACCCGGTTCATGCGGCTGTCCGCGATTCCGGGCGCGAGCGCCCACACCGCGAGGACCAAAAGCCCCGCCGCCATGCCGATTCTTCCGCTTCCCTTCATGGCCGAAGCCTATCCTGTGCGAATCGCATCGTAGACTCGCCGAGCTTCCGATGCACACGCCCAGGCACCTCGAAGAACCGCGGATCGAGTCCCCTCACGACCTCATGCGGAAGCAGCCCCTCGCCATGGCGGCGCTGGGGCGGGAGCGCGGCTGACCGGTGGCCAGGCGGGACCTGCGCTCCCTGGACGATCTGCGGGGCTTTCTGCGGACGCATGAGCCCGACTGGTCGCGGATCAACCTGCTCGGCCTCGATCTGCGCTCCGATAATCTCGATGACGCTCTTCTGAAGCAGGAGTTCGATTACGGCACCGCCTTCCTGGGCTGCCAGATGAGTCCGTCCCTGGCCCGCAAGGTTGTCTCCGCGGGCGCGCTCGTGGTTCCAGGCCGTCCTGCTTTGCCCTTCAATGCCTTCAGGAGCGAGGTCTACCGGGCCCGCGACCTGCTTAAGGATTACACCCCGGAGAAGCCGGAAACTTACCTGCGCACGCCGGACTGGCGGTGCTACCTCGCCGCCATGGACAAGCTCACCAAGCAAAAGCGCACGGATCTCGGCATCGATGACGCGGTGTTCCTGCGTCTTCACGACCTCTCCATCGAGGACGCGCTCGGCGAGTATCTGAGGCCCAAAAACCAGGCCGCGTCCGCGGTGAAGCGCGTGGTCGGGATCATGGGCGGCCACGACCGCGAGCGCCTCGAGAAGTCCCGCGGCCAGGACGGCAGGCCCACTGGGAATGACGCGCCCTACACGCAGGTGGCGCTTCTCGCCCGAAGCCTCGCCCGCGAAGGCTTCACCATCGCGACCGGCGGTGGCCCGGGGGCCATGGAAGCATCCAATCTGGGCGCGTGGTTCGCCTGCCGTTCGGAGGACGAACTCCGACAGGCGGTGCGAATTCTCGAGCGTGTGCCCAAGGTTCGGCCGGTCGCGCCGGGTTCCCCGGACTGGAACAGCGGTGAGTGGCTCGGCCCCGCCTTCGAAGTGATGGAGAAGTTCCCGCGCGACGAATCGGATCCGCGCACCGAAAGCGTCGGAGTGCCCACCTGGTTCTACGGCCACGAACCACCCAATCCATTCGCGAGTCACATCGCGAAATTCTTCGAGAACTCCATCCGCGAGGAAGGCGTTCTCGCCATTGCCACCCACGGCGTGATCTTCGCCGAGGGCAATGCCGGCACGGTGCAGGAGATCTTTCAGGACGCCTGTCAGAACTATTACGCGACCCGTGGCCCCGCGGCCCCCATGGTGTTGCTTGGGACGGAGTACTGGAATCGCGACGTGTCGAAGGAGGTTGCCTCGAACGCCAAGCCGGTGTGGCCGCTCCTGCATCAACTGGGAGCGGAGAAGGGCTTTGCCCATCTGCTGCGCCTCACTGACGATCTTGAGGAGATCGTGCGGTTCCTTCTCGATCCCGGCCCCCGCGGCTCAGCGCTCTGAGCCATGGCAGGCTCGGCCGCTTTCATGTTCTGGCCGGGGATCCCCAGGCTTTCGATCCCCACATGTTCGTGACCCTCGGCAATCACGAGTTCGATCAGTGGCGTCTGCGCGACGCCCCCTGAGGAGCAGCATGGCCGCGCCCATGATGGCGGTGGGAATCCGCGCCCCGAACGGGGACTCCATTCATCGAAGGACAGACAAGATCCTGCGACCCGCCTCCCTTCGGCCGTCCTAGGCGGGAAGCTCGATCACGAAACGCGCGCCGCGCGGGACGTTGTCCTCGACGCGGATCTCGCCGCCGTGGTCCTCCACGATGCGCCGCGCGATGGCGAGGCCGAGGCCGCTGCCCTTCTTCTTCGTGGAAAAGTTCGGCGCGAAGATGGTCTCGCGGCTCGCGGGCGGAACGCCGGGGCCCGAGTCGGCCACGGTGAGGGTGGCGCGCCGGCTCGCCGGATCGAAGACGGTCCCGATCTCGATCGATCCCTTCTCGCCCAGGGCGGCGATCGCGTTGTCCACGAGGTTGATGATGACGCGTTTGATCTGGGGACCGTCGAGGCGAAGCGGGGGCAGTCCAGGGTCGAGCCTCCGCTCCAGGGCCACCTGAGGGTAGGCGGTCTCGTAGAGAGCGAGGGCCGCTTCGACTACCGCGTTGAGCGAGCCTTCGACCGGCCTTGAGGGCGGAAGGCGCGCGAACTGAGCGAATTCATCGACGAGGTGTTGGAGCGCGTCCACTTCCGAGACGATGGCGTCGATCGATTCGGAAAGCACTCGGTCGAAATCGGTGGCGTTCTTGAGATGGGCCTTGCGCACGCGCTGGGCCGAGAGCTTGATGGGCGTGAGCGGGTTCTTGATCTCGTGGGCGAGCTTGCGCGCCACCTCGCCCCAGGCCGCCACCTTCTGTGCCTGCATCAACGGAGTGACGTCCTCGAGGACGATGACCGCGCCCGGCGGTCCCTGGCCGGGGGTGGCAAAGGGCGCCACCCGGAACCTCACCTCCCGCCGGCCCCGCGCTCCGAAGAGGGCGAGATCGCGCTCGAAATGTGTGGACCGCCCTTCCAGGACGCGGGCGATCGAGCGGGACACTTCGCCCGCGAGCTCCTGGGGAACGAGAGAGGCGAGCGGCGATTCGACGATCCGGGTGGGGTCGCCGCCCAAAAGGCGCGAGGCCGCCGAGTTCACGCGCTTGACCTTCTGTTCGCCGTCCACCACGAGCACGCCCGTGCCGATGGTCTCGAGCACGGTCTCCATCAGCCGCCGCCGCTCGTCGATCTCGAGATTCTTCCGGGTGAGGTCGGACCGGGAGAATTCCACTTCCTCCTCCGAGCGGGCCAGTCGTTCGGACATCAGGTTGAAGGACTGGATGAGCTTCACGAACTCCTCGTCTGTTTCGTCCTTCTCCACCCTCACACCGCGTTCACCCGCGGCGATGCGCTCGGCCGCGAGGGCCACGTTCCTCACCGGCCGCGCGAAGCGCCTGGCCAGAACGAAGGGAAGCCAGGAGGCGCCGACCAGGGTGAGCAGGGCGGGGAACAGGAAGAGGGAGATGTACAGGGAGGAGATGGGGCCGCGCGCGGCCCGGAGTTTTTCGAAAGTGTCGAGGCGCTTGTCGAGGTTCTCGGTGAGGGCCCGTTGATCGACGCTCGCCACCAAGCCCACGATCACCACGTAGCCCGCGGCGTCTGGAACCATGCGCGCGGCGAGCCTCAGATCTTCGCCCGCCTTCTTGGCCGACAGCTCGGCCAGTCTTCCCGCCCGGGCTTCCCCGGCCAGGCTCTTGATCTCGCTGGGAAGGAGGGGAGACCGGCCGTACGTGGCCTCGATCTCGTCCTTTGCATTCACCACCAGGAGGAGATCGGTGTCCACCGGAAGGCCGAGGCCCTGGGAGGCAAGGGGCGCCTTTGGATCCTTGAGCCGCCTTCGGCTGAGTTCGGACGCGGCCGACGAGGCGAGCGCCCTTACCGCCCGCACGCGTTCCTCCTCAACCCTTACCGCGACCGCCCGCGCGGCCCCCGCGACCCCGGCGGCGTCGAAGCTGAGCCAGCGCGAGGTCGAGTCCTGGATGAGCGAACCGCCCACACCGATCAGTATGAGGGAGGGCAGCATGCCCATCACGAGAAGGGCGAGGACCAGGCGCAGGCGAAGGCGTGCTCCGACCACGCCCCGCCTCGAGTCCAGGAAGGCCCGCACGAGATTGCGGACCAGGACGAACAGCACGACCAGAAGCAGGGTGAGATTGATGACCGAGAGGCCGAAGAGGAGTGCCGAGGCCAGGAAGTCCGTCCCGATCTCCGGACTCCGTCTTGCCACCACCATCAGCGCGATGGACGTGATCGCGAGGATCACGAACAGAACGGCGGATAGAGGCAGATTGTTCTTGAGCGGCGGACGCTCGATCATGGGTAGGTCATTGTAGTCCGCCGAATCATGTTAAAAAGGTTCGCCATGCCCAAGAGGAGATCCGCACGGTGGTTTGGTGGCGGGCTCTCTCTGGCCCTTCTCCTCTTCGCGTCGCCCCGGCTTTTGCACGCTGCGCCCCAGGCCTCTCCAACCCCTGCGGCCGGGGACAACGAGCGACCCCCGCTCATCCTCGGGGTCGCGGTCGACGAGGCCGGGATCGGCGAGGCCGATCTGCAGCGCTCTCAGGAACTGATTCTGGCTCTGCTGGAAGCCTTGCCCAAGGGCTCTCAGATGATGCTGGCCACCTTCAGCGGGGACAAGCGAACCGTTCTTCCTCCCACCGCCGATCGAGCCCTCGTGGCCGCGGCCTTCGCCGATTTCAAGGCGGGGACCTCGGGCGTGGCCCTGCCCGACGGTCTGTTCGACATGGTCGGATACCTTGGGAGTCGCGAGGCGGATTCACGGGCGCTGCTGCTGGTGTCGGCCGGAAGGGCGAGGGAGGGCGATCTGCAATTCGAAGACCCCCTGAACGCGGCGGTGTCCAAGCACATTCCCATCTTCGCCCTCGGAGTTGGGCAGGGGGACGGCAGGCTGCTCCGCAGGATCACCAAGATTACCGGCGGCGAATTCGTGCGGCTGGAGGTGGCCGACGTCTCGATGCTCGCGCACTTGATCGACCCGGGCACGCAGTTGGGTGAGGCCGTCTCCCCCCTGCGTGCCGAGGGGACGCCCTCGCCGAGACCGGAAACCCGGACGTCCCCGGGACTTCTCGGAGCGGCGGCGGTCTTCTTCTCTCTCGGCGGCCTGCTGATGCTCGGCATCGTCTTCCTGCTGATCCGGCGCCTTGCGGCTCCCGAGACCCCGAAGGCCATCCCTGCTCCTCTCTCTCCCGTCCGAAGCGCGGTTGTTCCCGCGTCTCCTCCCGAGCCCGTTGAGCAAGCGATCGCGCACCTTGAGGATGAACCGGTGCTCGAGACGACCCTGGTGGTGAACGCGAATCCCATCCTTCGCGCCTTGTCCGGCCCGGGCGCCGGGAAGAACTTCCCCCTCTCCCCCGCGGGCCAGACTTCCATCGGCCGTTCCCGTCGCAATGACATCGTGGTTCCCGAGGACGCGGCGTCCGCCCAGCACTGCCGGATCGATCGAGAAGGGGATTCTTACGTTCTGCACGACCTCGGCGCCACCAACGGCACGTGGGTGAACGGGGCGAGAACCGATCGGGCCATCCTCCAGCACGGCGACCGGGTGAAGGTGGGCGGGACGGTGTTCACCGTGAGCCTGTTTGGCGACCGCGACTAAGGAGGCGAGCGGCGCTTCAGTCCGAAAGGTCCTTGAGGGCCTTGGGAGCCAGGAAGAAGACGAGCCGTCCCTCGCCTTCCTCCGCGACACCGTCGAACTCGATCAGCGCGACCGCGCCTTTCTTGAAAGCGAAGGCTCCTGCGTTCGACGCACCCAGCCACTCCGCCGTCCATTCCGAAACGTGCGGCTCATGGCCGACCGCGGCGACCGTGCAGTTCTTCGGCAGACGGGCGAGCGTCGCCTCGAACTCTTCCCTCGACCCGCTTCCCAAGGCATCCGCCTCCTCCGCGATGACCCCCGGCCATTGCTGGGCGAGGATCTCCGCGGTCTGCTTGGCCCGGAGCAGGGGCGAGGTCAGGACAGCGTCGATGGTCAACATGGCGGAGACCGCCCGCGCCGATTTCCTGAACCGGCTGGCGCCTTCCTCGGTCAGCGGGCGCAGGTGGTCCGAAATCCCGGGGGTATCGCGATCGAGGGCGATGGCATGCCGGACCAGGAGTACCTTCATGACTGGCCCCCGACGCTATCACGAGCGGTTTCGACGAATCGGAACGTAGACACGCCCGCGCGGTGTCCGTCCGGGTCGCTCACGTAGAGCGTCGATGCCGTGCGGTCCTTCACCTCGATGCCGAGGGCCCGGAAGCGCTCTTCTGCGCGCGCGAGGTCCGAGGCCGGGAAGATGAGAGCGTGGCCCGAACCTTGGGCGGGCCCTTCTCCCCGGAGCGAAAGCTCCAGCATGAGGACGGTTTCGCCGGCTCCGAGCCACACCGCGCGAAGCCTCTGGTCGGATTCCACGCGCCGGATCTCCCGAAGGCCGAAGGCCTGCTCGTAGAAACGCGCGGAGACGCCGCAGTCCGAGACGCGAAGGGCGATGTGGTGGACTCCGGCCATGACTGGTGAGGCTAACGCAAAGACCGTCCGCGTCGGTCTGCCAGAATCGAAGCCATGAGCGAGAGCGCTGCCCAGGGACCCGCGAACCGTCTGATCCACTCCACCTCGCCGTACCTCCTTCAGCACGCGCACAATCCGGTCGACTGGTACCCGTGGAGCGAAGAGGCGCTCGCCCGAGCCCGCGACGAAGATCGCCCCATCCTTCTCTCCATCGGCTATTCGTCCTGCCACTGGTGTCACGTGATGGAGCGGGAGTCCTTCGAGAACGAGGCCATCGCGGCACTCATGAACGCGAACTTCGTCTGCATCAAGGTGGATCGCGAGGAACGCCCCGATCTCGACGACATCTACATGGCGGCGACCCTCGCCATGAATCGCGGTCAGGGCGGCTGGCCGATGACCGTCTTCCTGACTCCGAAGCAGGAGCCCTTCTTCGCGGGGACGTACTTCCCGCCCGAAGACCGTTACGGACGCCCCGGCTTCCCCACCCTGCTCGAGAGAATCGGCGAGATCTGGCGCGAGGACCCTAGGGGCATCGCCGAGCAGGCCCTTAAGGTCGCGGAGTTCCTGCGCAGCAACGCCGAGGCTCAGCTCAAAGGAGACCCCTCGGTCGAGTCGTGGTCGGCCTTCGAGGAACAGTGCGCCTCCGAGTTTGACTCGCGTTTCGGCGGCTTCGGTTCCGCGCCCAAGTTCCCGCCGCATCAGGCCCTGCTCGTTCTGCTTCGCCAGGGCAGAGCCGACTCGGAGAGCCGCGCACGGTTCATGGCCACGACCACCCTCGACGGCATGGCCGCGGGCGGTATCTACGACCAGGTGGGCGGAGGCTTCGCACGGTATTCGACCGACCGCGAGTGGCTGGTCCCGCACTTCGAGAAGATGCTCTACGACAACGCTCAGCTTGCGCGCGCCTACACGGAGGCGTGGCAGGTCACCGGGCAGGTTGCGTATCAACGGGTCGCCCGCGAGACCCTCGACTACGTTCTGCGCGAGATGACGTCGCCCGAGGGAGGCCTCTATTCGGCGACGGACGCGGATTCGGAAGGCGTCGAGGGACGGTTCTTCGTCTGGACGAAAGCGGAGATCGAGGTCCTGATCGGCTCGGAAAGCGAAGCGGCCGCGTTCTGCGACTACTACGACGTCACCGACACCGGGAACTGGGAAGGCCAGGCGATTCTCAACCCGCGTTTCTCGCGCGAGGAAGTCGCGAAGCGACACCAGCTCTCCGCGGCCGACCTCGACGCGATCATCGCGAAGGGACGGTGTCTGCTCTACGGAGCCCGGTCGAAGCGCGTGCCGCCCGCCCTCGATGACAAGACTCTGACCTCCTGGAACGGTCTCATGATCGGCGCGATGGCGGAAGCCGGTCGCGTTTTCGGCGAGCCGCGATATATGGATGCGGCCCGGCGTGCCGCGACCTTCCTGTGGGACGTGCATCGCAAGAGTGGCCGCCTGCTGCGCTCATCCCGCAAGGGCGTGGCCCAGGGCGAGGCGTTCCTGGAGGACTACGCGTTCCTGGCCAACGCACTCATCGACCTGTCCGAAGCCGGGGGTGCTGAGAGTTCGGTCTGGCTGGAACGCGCTCGCGAACTGGCTGAGTCGATCCTGGATCTCTTTGCTTCGAAGGACGGCGGGTTCTACTCCACCTCGCGCTTCAACGAGACGCTCCTCATGCGGCATCGTGAGGGCCACGACGGCGCGACGCCGTCGGCGAATGCCTGCGCCGCTCTGGCCCTCGCCCGCCTCGGCGTTCACTTCGACCGTGGCTCGTTCCGCGATGCCGCGTCCGGAGCGATCGGCGCCTATGGCCTCGCGGTCGAGAAGCAGCCGCGCGCGGTCCCCACATCCCTTCTCGTTCTCGACTTCCTTCGCAACGGGCCGACGGAAATCGCTCTCGTGGGCGATCCCGCGGACGAGCGCACCAAGGCGCTCGACAACGTCATCGCCAGCACATTTCTCGCCCGGCGCGTCATCGCGCGCGGCGACGGCTCGACCTCATTGCAACCGCTCCTGCGCGGGAAGACCCTGGTGAACGGAGCGCCCGCGGTCTACGTCTGCCGCAACTACGCCTGCGACCTACCCATCACCGACCCAGAACTCCTGAGAACGAGGCTGGCGGCCGGTTGGTAGTGGTGGGAGGGGGTTGCTTCGTCGCGGTACCAACGGAGTGGCTCCTCGCAATGACGTGAGGGGGGTACAGGACGGCAGCACGAACTTGGTAGTGGGGGCCGCGGTATGGGGTTGCGCGCAGTGTGGACTACACAGGGCAGTCCCAGCTACCAACCCCGTTCTGTCCGCCTGCACCACACTACGTCATTGCGAGGAGCCATTCCGTTGGTACTGCGACGAAGCAACCCCCTCCTACCACTACCAACCCGCGCAGACCCCAGACCGCCAAACTACAAGTACCACCGCTCCCTCTTCTTCGCCTCGTCATACGCCACGCGCGCGGCCTTGACCGCGTCGTTGGTCGTGACTTCCGCGGGGGGCACGTCCCACCACGACTCATAACCGCCGACTTTCACGGACGGATCGGTGTGGGTGACGATGACCGTGGTCTCGGCCGCGACCTGGGCGGCCGTAAGCGCCGCGCGGAGATCGGCGAGCGTGTCGGCGGTCTGTACCTGGACGCCCAGGCTTCGCGCGTTCGCGGCGAAGTCGATTTCGACCTGACGCGTGGAAAGCGAGCCGTTAAGGTCGCGGTATCGAAGCTGCGTTCCGAAACCCGCGGAGCCGAGCGAGGTCGACAGGCTCCCGATGGAACCGTAGCCGCCGTTGTCGATGAGGACGACGATCAGCTTCACGCCCTCTTGCCGCGCGGTCACGATCTCCGACGACATCATCAGCCACGAGCCATCGCCCACCATCACGAAAATCTCCCGATCGGGCGCCGCCATCTTGACCCCCATGCCGCCCGCGACCTCGTAGCCCATGCAGGAGTAGCCGTACTCCATGTGATAGCTCTTTGGATCGCGCGCGCGCCACAACTTGTGAAGGTCGCCGGGCAGGCTTCCCGCGGCGCAGACCACGACCCCCCGCGCTCCGGTGGCCTCGTTCACCGCGCCCACCACTTCACCCTGACTCGGACGCCCCGGATTCGCGATGGTGTAGATCCGCTCCACTTCCTTGTCCCATTCGCGATTGGCCTCGCTCGCCCGCTCGCGCCACGGTGCGGTGGCCTGATAGCCGGGAAGCGACTCGCCAAGTGCGGAGAGCGCCTCGCGCGCGTCCGCGATCAACGCCACCCCCCCGTGCTTGAAGGCGTCGAACTCGCCCACATTGATGTTGACGAAGCGGACATCCGGGTCCTGGAACGCCGTCTTCGACGCGGTGGTGAAGTCCGAATAGCGCGTGCCGATGCCGATGACGAGGTCGGCCTCGCGGGCCAGGACGTTCGCTCCCTTCGTTCCGGTGGCGCCTATGGCGCCCAGGGACAGTGGGTGATCGAAGGGCAGCGATCCTTTTCCGGCCTGAGTCTCGGCCACGGGAATTCCGGTGGCGCTCGCAAAGCGGGCCAGAACCGCGGAGGCTTCCGAATAGAGAACTCCGCCTCCCGCGACGATGAGCGGCCGCTTGGCGCCCCGGATGAGGGCGATCGCACGCGTGAGCGCTTCCGCATCGGGGCGAGGCCTGCGGATTTCCCAGACCCGGGTCTCGAAGAGCGCTTCCGGGAAATCCCACGCTTCGCTCTGCACGTCCTCGGGAAGGCACAAGGTCACCGCACCCGTTTCCGCGACGCTGGTGAGAACCCGCATCGCTTCGAGAGCCGAGGTAACGAGCTGCTCGGGCCGGTTGATGCGATCCCAGTAGCGCGAGACCGGCCGGAAGGCGTCGTTCACTGACGCGTCCTGCGAGGACGGCGACTCGAGCTGTTGCAGGACCGGCGCCACCTGGCGCGTGGCGAAGATGTCGCCGGGCAGGAGCAGCACCGGCACCCGGTTGATAGTGGCGCCGGCGGCGCCCGTCAGCATGTTCGTAGCCCCCGGTCCGATGGAACTCGTGCAGGCAAGCGTCTGAAGGCGGTTGGCCATCTTCGCGAAGGCGGCGGCGGTGTGAACGAGGGCCTGTTCATTCCGGCCGGGGATGTAGGGGAGATCGTTGCCCGCGGCCTGGAGCGCTTCTCCGAGGCCGGCCACGTTTCCGTGGCCGAAGATGCCGAGCACCCTGGGAATGAAGCGGCGGGTGACGCCGTCGCGGCGGGAGTGCTGATTGATGAGGAAGAGAACCAGGGCTTGAGCGGTGGTCAGTCGGCGGGTTTTCATCGGGGCACGTACCTTTGTTGGTTGGGGGGTTGCTTCGTCGCACTGCCAACGGAATGGCTCCTCGCAATGACGACCCCCAAATCGGCAGGGCGAGGTTTGCTACGCGGCCTACTCGCGTTCGGTGGCGCTGGTCATCGGGACGCGGGGATCCGTGGGCTGGTCCTTCCACGAGTTGCGGATCCAGTGATGCTTCGGGTCGTCGCAGAAATTCATTGAGCGCTCGGGCGCCGGCCCGGCCAGGACGTTGAGATACCACAGGGGTCGTTCGGGTGGCGCGATCGACGGGCCGTGGTAGCCGCGGGGTACCAGGAAGATATCGCCGTCGCGCACCGTGGAGGTCACGTCGAAGGCGCCATCGGCGGCATATGTCTTGTGGACGCCGAAGCTCGCTTCGCCCTCGAGACGGAAGTAGTAGATCTCTTCGAGGATGGCCTCTCCCGGCCGGTCCTCATCGTGCTTGTGAGGCGGATAGGAAGACCAGTTGCCCGCGGGCGTGAGGACTTCGACCGCACTCAGCCGATCGGTCTCGAATACGCCGGGCGCGCAGAAATTATTGAGCTGACGGGACGCCGCACCCGCGCCGCGGATCTCGACCGGCACCTTTTCCGCGGGACCATAGGCCGGCTTCAACCGCTTCCGCGCCCGCGCGCTCGGAAGCGCGAACTCGCCCCCGTTCGCCGAGGTCAGGGTGAACCTTGTGTCGAGGGGGATGTAGGCGAAGTCGGTGACGCGCGAGAAGACGGACCGGCGGCCCTGAAGGTCGAACGCGGCGCCCTCGCATTGGATCCTGACCCCGCCCCTGAGCGGGACCACCGCCATCTCGTCCCCACCGGTTTCGATGGCTCGAGTCTGACCCGCGCCCAGGGTCACCACACGCAGTCCCGAGAACGCCCAGCCCGCGGTCTCCGGCGTTACCACCACGGGGGAGCCGGGAGAGCCGAGGGAACCTGCGGGGAAATGGAGGCGGGTCAAGATCGAACTCGAGGAACTCTAGGTGGCGAGGACCATTTTCCGCACCCGGGCCTTGGAACGTTCCACAAATACTAAGCTACTGAGAACATTGGCTGTGTGTCAAGCATGAAGACGGCAAGGCGCCCGACGATCGATGATGTGGCCCGGCACGCGGGCGTGTCGAAGTCCCTGGTGTCCCTGGTGGTGCGGGGAGATCGCCATGTGAGCCCCGAGCGCCGCGCCGCCGCACTGCGCGCGGTGGCCGAGCTCGGGTACCGCCCCAACGCCATGGCCCAGGGCCTGGTCCAGAAGCGAACGCGAATAGTCGGCGTGCTTGTCTCCGACCTCAACAATCCCTTCTTCGCCGACGTGATCGCGGGAATTCAGGCGAGGGCCAGGGCGCTCGGCTACCGCGTGCTGATGAACACCGGCGACCGGATCCAGCAGCACGAGGACGAAGCCATCGAGACCCTGCTTCAGTTGCGGGTGGATGGCCTCATCCTGGGCTCGCCTCTCCTGGAGAGCGCGCAGGTGGTGAGCGCCAGCAAAGAGGTGCCGGTGGTTGTGGTAGGCCGCCCCGCCCGCGCCGCGTCCGTGGACAGCGTCGCCGACGACGATGGCGCGGGCGCGCTCGCGGTCGTGCGCCATTGCGTGGCCCTTGGCCACCGGCGCATCGCCCACATCGACGGTGGTGAGGGAGCCGGAGCGGTCGAACGCCGTCGCGGCTACGAGGAGGCCATGCGCAAGCTGAAGCTCTCGAGCGAAGTCGCGGTGGGCCGGGGGGCCTATACCGAGGCCGGCGGCTATCAGGGCGCGCGCGAGCTCCTGGAGCGGCGCCCCCGGCCCACCGCGATCTTCGCCGCCAACGATCTGGCCGCCATCGGTGCTCTCAACGCGATCGAGGAGATCGGCCTTCGGGTGCCCCAGGACATCTCCCTGGTCGGGTATGACAACACCTCGCTCGCGGCCATGCGGCATCTCTCGCTCACCACCGTGCATCAGCCTCGGCACGACATCGGCCAGATGGCCATGGACCTGCTGATCGAGCGCATTCGAGGCGTCCGGGTGAAGCCTCGGCGCGTGGTACTGGCTCCCACTCTGGTGGTGCGATCAACCACGGCGCCGCCGCCGCGTGAGCGCTCGACCGCTTCCCGGGCGCGCGCGCGCAAAACTGCAAAGGCCAAGTGAACGCGCCCACGCCGATCCTGCGCATGACCGGCGTTTCGAAGTCCTTTCCCGGCGTGGTGGCGCTCGACGGCGTGGACCTCGATCTGATGGCGGGGGAGGTGCACATCCTTCTGGGCGAGAACGGGGCGGGGAAGTCCACCCTGATGAAGATCCTGAGCGGGGCGCAGGCGCTCGATGGCGGCGAGATCCTCATTGATGGAAAGACCGCGGCGATAGGCTCGCCGAAGGCCGCCCGTGAACTGGGTATCAGCATCATCTACCAGGAGCTGACTCTCGTTCCCCAGCTGAGCGCGCCCGCGAACATCTTCCTCGGCAAGGAACCCACCACTCCGCTCGGCCTGCTCGATGAGGGCGCCATGAAGGAGCGCGCGCGCGCCCTTCTCGATGCCCTCGGCGTTGTCGTCGACCTCGAGGATCCGGTGGGCACGCTCGGCGTCGCCGAGCAGCAGATGATCGAAGTCGCGAAGGCCCTGTCCGAGAACGCGCGAATCCTGGTGATGGACGAGCCGACCTCGGCGCTCACGTCGTCGGAGATCGACCAGCTCTTCGCGGCCATGGCGCGCCTGCTCGAGCGAGGCGTGGGCATCATCTACATCTCGCACCGCATGAACGAGGTGGAGAGAGTGGGGCACCGGGTGAGCGTCCTGCGCGATGGCCGCAAGGTCGGAACGTATCGAGCCGGAGAGGTGACGATCGACGAATTGATCCGCCTGATGGTGGGCCGGCCCGTGGGGGATCACTTCCCGCGCCGGCGCGCTCCGCCCGGAGCTGAGGTGCTTCGGGTGAGCGGGTTGTCCCGCCGCGGAGCGCTGCGCGACATCAGCTTCAGCCTTCGCCGCGGCGAGATCGTGGGCATCTCCGGCCTGCTCGGAGCGGGTCGGACCGAGCTGGCCCGGGCGATCTTCGGCGCCGACCGACCCGACGAAGGCGCGGTCGACGTCAAAGGGAAGGCGGGGCTCGTCCGCTCGCCCGCCGCCGCGATCGAGGCGGGGTTGGGCCTCCTGCCCGAGGACAGAAAGACCCAGGGCCTCGTCCTCGCCCTGTCGGTGAGGGAGAACCTCACCCTGACCTCCGTCAAAAGACTCTCCCGTCTCGGGCTGATCGACCGTGCCCGTGAGGCCTCGCTGTCTCAGCGTTACGTTGACGACCTCCGGATCAGGACCCCGGGAATCGAGCAGCGAGCGGGCGCTCTCTCCGGAGGGAACCAGCAGAAGATCGTGCTCGGCAAGTGGCTCGCCACCGGGGTGGACGTGCTCATCATGGATGAGCCGACGCGTGGCATCGATGTGGCCGCCAAGGTCGAGATCTACGAACTCATGAACCGCCTCGCCGCGGACGGGGCGGGAATTCTGATGATTTCTTCCGAGCTGCCCGAGGTGCTGGGCATGAGCGATCGCATCCTGGTGATGCGGGGCGGAAGCGTGGTCGCCGAATTCGTCTCCGCAAACGCCACTCAGGAGATTCTCCTGGGCGCCGCGTTGGGGCAGGCGTCGTGAAGAAGTGGCTCCTCGGACTCACCCACAGCCGCCGCGCGGGGACCCTCGTTGGACTCTTCCTCCTGGGCGCCCTTCTGTCCGCCCTCACTCCCTTCTTCCTCACCCGATCGAACCTCATGAACGTGATGGAGCAAACCGCCATCAACGCGGTCATCGCGGTGGGCATGACCTTCGTGATCCTCTCCGCCGGAATCGATCTCTCCGTGGGATCCATCACCGCCCTCTCCGGCGTGGTCCTCGCGAATCGGCTCCAGGCCGGATGGGGAATGGCCCCCTCGCTCGTCGCGGGCGTCGCCATCGGGGCCTTGTGCGGACTTCTGAGCGGCCTCCTCATCACGCGCGGGAGGCTGCCCCCGTTCATCGCCACTCTGGGCATGATGAGCATGGCCCGGGGCGCCGCCCTTCTCTTCACTGACGGTCGGCCGATCTCCGGCTTCGAGGAATCGCTTCGCTTCTTGTCCACCGGACGGATCGCGGGCATCCCCGTCCCCGTCCTCCTCACCGTCGTCCTCTACGCCCTCGCCATCGTTCTCCTGAACCGCACCCGCTTCGGCCGCTACGTCTACGCGATCGGCGGCAACGAGGAGGCCACCCGCCTTTCCGGAGTCGCGGTCGGCTTCCACAAGACCCTGGTCTACGTCCTCTCCGGCGTCACCGCCGCCCTCGCCTCGATCCTGCTCACCGCGCGGCTCAACTCCGCCCAGCCGATCGCCGGCATGATGTACGAGCTCGATGCCATCGCCGCGGTGGTGATCGGCGGCACCAGTCTCACCGGCGGCCTCGGGACCCTGGGCGGAACCCTGATCGGCGCCCTGACCATGGGTGTTTTGCGGAACGGCCTCAACCTTCTCGGAATTTCCTCGTTCCTCCAGCAAATCGTCATAGGCTTCGTCATCATCGTCGCGGTCCTCACCGACTCG
>JANMVV010000274.1:0-38683 GCA_031392925.1 Vicinamibacteria bacterium | reverse complement strand
GATAGGAGGAGATTAGCAATGCCGGTTGCGTGGAGTTCGTGAGGCGCAGCCGATGTAGCAAGGTCGCACAGAAACCTCAACCATACGGGAGGCGCTAATAGCGATACACCGCATGTCCAACGAGGCTCCACCTCAGAGGTCTGGCCCCTCGGGCGCCGCATGGCGCAGCGGGGGGTAACCGGCCTCAAACCAGACCGTCTTCATAGACGGCCGGGATCTACCAACTGATCCCACCCGGGCCTGGCTTGTTCGGATCCCCGCTTCGTCGGGGCCGACGCCAGGCCCTTTTCATTGGGGCGCGGCCCTACTTCCTGAACTTTCGCTAACTCGCTTGTTCCCAGAGCCTCTGCCCGCCCTTGAAGGCGTTTGCGTTGTCGCCGCGCCGGCAGCCCGGCGGCAGTTCCTTGAGCAGCTTCGCCTGCCCGCCGCCCAATACCACGTAGTCCGCAACGAGCGCGGCCCTCAGCAGCGCCACCACCGACTCGACGTTCCGGCGCCACCTCTTCTTGCCGAACTTTTCGTAGCCGCGCAGGCCCACGTAGTCCTCGTACTCACCCCGGCGGTAGGGCAGGTGCGCGAGTTCCAGCGGAGCCACCTTGCCTCCGGTCACGAGCGCGGAGCCAAGGCCGGTCCCGAGGCCGAGGAACAACATCGTCCCGCCCTCATAACTGCCCAGAGCCTGCATCGCGGCGTCGTTGATCACCTTCACCGGCTTCCCGAGCGCTTTGTGAAAGTTGAATCCCACCCATCCCTGGCCGAGGTTGCGCGGCTCGTGCGCGATTTTCTCCTTGACCACCGCGGCGGGGAACCCGATGGACACGACATCGTAAGCCTTGTCCCCCATGGCCTCTTTCACCGCCGCCACCAGGGCCTTGGGGGTGAAGCCCGGTCCCGACGGAACCTTCGTGGGCTCGGTCTCTCCGCTCAGGAGGAGCTTGAGATTTGTCCCGCCCACGTCCAGCACTAGAACCTTCATCATTCCGGCGTGTGCCAACCTCCCACATCAGCGACCAGACGATCCGCCTGAGGCGGGCCCCAGGAGCCCGGCTCGTATTCCCATAGGTCGCTCGGCCCGTGGATGACCGGCTCCACGATCCGCCACGCGGCTTCCACGGTGTCGTAGCGCGCGAAGAGGGTCGGATCGCCTTCCATGGCGTCGCCGAGGAGGCGCTCGTACGCATCCATCTCGTCTCCCGTGTTCTGCTGAACCACGGCCAGCTCAACCGGCCGGCCCGCCATACCGTCGCCCGACCGCTTGGCGCGCGCACCGATCGCGATCTGCACGTCGGGGCCAAGGCGGAAGCGGACGTAGTTCCCTTTCGAGAATGCGGGCTCCTGAAAGACCACCTGGGGCGGGGTCTTCAGTTCGACCACAACCTCGGTCACGGTCTTGTGCAGGGTCTTGCCCGCGCGCACGAAGAAGGGAACGCCGGCCCAGCGCCACGAATCGATCCACAGCTTCATGGCCGCATAGGTGCCGATGTACGAGTCCTTCGCCACCCCCGGCTCATCCCGGTAGCCGCGGAACTGGCCGCGGACCATGTGCGCGGTATCGAGGGAGCGGACGGTCCTCAGGACCTTCGCCTGCTCGTCGCGGATCGCGTCGGGGCTCGCCGAGGATGGCGGCTCCATGGCCAGGAAACCGACGACCTGCAGGAGATGGTTCTGGATCACGTCGCGGAAGATGCCGGTCTCGTCGTAGAAACGTCCGCGACCGCTGACCCCGAAACTCTCGGCCATGGTGATCTGGACGTTCTCGACATAGTTGCGGTTCCAGATCGGCTCGAGGAAGGCGTTGCCGAACCGGAAGTACAGGATGTTCTGGACCGCCTCTTTCCCGAGGTAGTGATCAATCCGGAAGATCGACGACTCATCGAAGGCCTGATGGACGACTTCGTTCAGGGCCCGCGCCGATTCGAGATCGCGTCCGAACGGCTTCTCCACCACCACCCGGCCGTTCTTGGCGCAGTTCGACTCGGCGAGCCTCTGAATCACCGTGGGGAAGAGGCTCGGAGGAATGGCGAGGTAGTGGGTAGGGCGGGTGGCGCCCTCTTTGTCCAGTAGCGCCTTCAGGGCGTTGAAGGTCTCGGGCGCGTTGTAGTCGCCATCCACGTACCGGAGCTTGCTGGCGAGGATCTTGAAGGCATCCTCCTTCAAGCCGCCGTAGGCGGTGACGCTGTTCTTCGCCCGCTCGATCAACTGATCGACGTTCCAGCCGGACTTGGCCACGCCGATCACGGGGAAGGTGAGAGTGCCGCGCCGGGCCATCGACTGCAGGGCCGGGAAGATCTTCTTGTAGGCGAGATCTCCCGTCGCGCCGAAGAAGACCAGCGCGTCCGAGGGGGGGTGGGGAGCGCTCATTTCTTTTCGACGTGGCCGCCGAAGCCGAAACGCATGGCGGAGAGAACCCGGTTCTGGAAGTCGTCCTGACCGCGGGAGGCGAACCGCTCGAAGAGGGAGGCGGTGAGAACGTGAGCAGGAACGCCTTCGTCGTTGGCGGCCGCGACCGTCCATCGGCCCTCCCCCGAGTCGGACACCTTGCCCGAGAAATTCCCCAGATCCGGACTGCCCACGAACGCCTGCGCGGTCAGGTCGAGAAGCCACGAGGCGACCACACTTCCCCGTCGCCACAGCTCGGACACCTCACCGATGTTGATGTCATACATGTAGTGCTCTGGATTCCGGAGCGGCGTGGTCTCGGCGTCCACTTCCTGCGACCTCTTGCCGATATTCGCGTGCTTGAGAATGTTGAGCCCCTCGCCGTAGGCGGCCATCAGGCCGTACTCGATCCCGTTGTGGACCATCTTGACGAAGTGCCCGGCGCCCGCGGGGCCGCAGTGGAGGTAGCCCAGTTCCGCGGTGCCGGAGATCTTCTCGCGGCCGGGAGTGCGCGGGATGTCGCCGATACCCGGAGCCAGGGTCTTGAAGATCGGATCGAGGTGCTTCACCACATCGGTTTCGCCGCCGATCATCAGGCAATAGCCGCGATCGAGACCCCAGATGCCGCCGCTCGTCCCCATGTCCACGTAGTGAATGCCCTTGGGCAGAAGGGCCTTCGAGCGGGCGATGTCATCGTGGTAATGCGAGTTGCCGCCGTCAATGAGAATGTCGCCCGAGGCCAGGAGCGGGGTGAGCTCGGCGATGGTCGAATCCACGTAGGCCGCGGGAACCATGATGCAGAAGGCGCGGGGCTTGTCGAGCTTCGAGATGAACTCGGCGAGCGAAGCCGAGCCCGTAGCCCCCTCCTTCACCAGAGCCGCCACCACATCAGCGGACCGGTCGAACACAACCAGTTTGTGGCCCGCCTTCATCAACCGGCGCACCATGTTGGCGCCCATCCGTCCAAGACCAATCATTCCAAACTGCATGGCGTTCCCTCTTCTCTATGGTGGATCACAAGCCCGAAGCCCCGGACTCTACCTCAAGCCCAAATCAGCGATGTTCCTTGTAATGATTGATGAGCCCGTTGGTCGACGAATCGTGGCTTGTGACCTTCGAGTGGCCCTCGAGTTCGGGCAGGATCGCCTTCGCGAGCTGCTTCCCAAGCTCGACGCCCCACTGGTCGAACGAGTTGATGTTCCACACGATCCCTTGCGTGAAAATCTTGTGCTCGTAGAGCGCGATCAGCGACCCGAGCGCACGGGGCGTGACCTTCTTGAGAAAGATCGAGTTGGTCGGACGGTTCCCGGTGAAGACCTTGTGCGGAGCGAGCTTGTCCTGGGCAGGGCCGGTGATCCCCTGAGCCGTGAGCTCGGCGCGGACCTCGGCGTCGGTCTTCCCGGTCATGAGCGCCTCGGTCTGGGCGAAGAAGTTCGAGAGCAGGATCTGGTGATGCTCGCCGATGGGATTATGGGATTTGACCGGAGCGATGAAGTCCGCGGGCACCAGCTTCGTCCCCTGGTGAATGAGCTGGTAGAAGGCGTGCTGTCCGTTCGTGCCCGGCTCGCCCCAGATCACCGGCCCGGTTGAGGTTTCCGCGGCCGCCCCGTCGCGAGTCACACCCTTGCCGTTGCTTTCCATGTCGCCCTGCTGGAAGTAGGCGGGAAACCGGTGCATGTACTGGTCGTAGGGCAGGATGGCGTGGGTCTGCGCATCGAAAAAATTGTTGTACCAGACGCCGAGGAGGCCCAGGATCGCGGGGAGATTCTTCTCGACCGGCGCGGTCTTGAAATGCTCGTCCATCGCATGACCGCCTTCGAGCATGGCCTCGAAGTTGTCGGGTCCGATGAAGACCATGATGGGCAGGCCGATCGCCGACCAGAGGGAGTAGCGGCCGCCGACCCAGTCCCAGAACTCGAACATGTTCTTCGTGTTGATCCCGAACTTCGTCACCGCCTTCGCGTTGGTCGAGAGCGCCACGAAGTGCTTCGCCACCGCGGCCGGGTCCTTCGCGGATTCGAGCAGCCAGGAGCGCGCGGTCTGGGCGTTGGTGATCGTCTCCTGGGTGGTGAACGTCTTGCTGGCCACGATGAAGAGGGTCGTCTCCGGATTGAGATGCTTGACCGTCTCCGCGATGTGGGTGCCGTCGATGTTCGAGACGAAGTGCACGTTCAGACCGGGCTTGCCGTAGGGCTTGAGCGCCTCGGTGACCATGACCGGCCCGAGGTCCGACCCACCGATGCCGATGTTCACGACATCGGCAATGGCCTTCCCCGAGTAGCCCTTCCAGGCCCCGCTCCGGATCGCGTCCGAGAATTCCCGCATCTGCCGGAGCACGCGGTTCACATCGGGCATGACGTCCTTGCCGTCGACGAGGATGGGCCGGTTCGAGCGATTGCGCAGGGCCACATGAAGAACCGCGCGGTCTTCGGTGATGTTGATCTTGTCACCGCTGAAGAGTCGCTCCGTCCAGGGCTTCAGGTCCGCCTGCTCGGCAAGCGCGAACAACCGGCGCATGGTCTCATCGGTCACCCGGTTCTTCGAATAGTCGAGGAGGATGTCCTCGAAACGAAGAGAAAACTTCGAGAAGCGGTCCGGATCCTCGGCGAACATCTCCCGCATGGACCGGCTCGCTACTTCCTGGTGGTGAGCCTCGAGAGCCAGCCAGGCCGGTGTGCGAGTCAGTGATGCCATGTCGTGGGATGCCTCAGACCGCCTTCGCGCCCACCAGCTTGAGGCGCTCGGTCAGGAGTTTCTCGAGAGCGACGATGGCCTTGGAAAAGCCCTGGATGCCCTCGGCCAGCTTGTCCTTGGCCATGCGGTCCTTCTCGTGCATCGCCCGGAACGCGGCCTCGTCGACCGGCGTCTTCGGGATATCCATGGACGCGGCCTTTGCGGGATCGAGCTTGCGGACCAGCGTGCCTTCCTGCGACTGCAGATCGGCGAGCAGGTTCGGGGCGATGGTGAGCAGGTCGCAGCCCGCGAGCTCGATGATCTCCCCGAGGTTCCGGAAGGACGCGCCCATGACCTCGGTCTTGTAGCCGTGCTTCTTGTAGTAGTTGTAGATCGTCGTGACCGATAAGACGCCCGGATCCTCCGCGGGCGGATAACTGTCGCGTCCGCTGTCCTTCTTGTGCCAGTCGAGGATGCGGCCGACGAAGGGCGAGATGAGGCGCACGCCCGCTTCGGCGCAGGCGATCGCCTGATGCGTGCCGAAGATGAGGGTGAGGTTGCAGTGAATGCCTTCCTTCTCGAGGACCTCGGCGGCCTTGATGCCCTCCCAGGTTGCGGCGAGCTTGATGAGAACCCGGTCCTTGCCAATGCCCGCGGCCGCATACTGGCCGATCAGATAGCGGGCCTTCTCGATGCTCGCGGGGGTGTCGTACGAGAGGCGCGCGTCGACTTCCGTGGAGACTCGGCCGGGCACGATCTGCAGAATCCTGAGACCAAACTCGACGGCCAGCCGGTCGATGGCGAAACCCAGGACCTTGTCGTCGCCGGCGCCCGATCCCGCCTGTTTCACCGCCCACATCATCGCGCCATCGACCACGTCGGCATACTCGGGCATGCCGGCGGCGGCGGTGATGAGGGACGGGTTCGTGGTGGCGTCGCGGGGCGTGAACTTCCGGATGGACTTGATGTCTCCGGTGTCGGCCACCACGACGGTCATCGACTTCAACTGATCAAGTAGCGTGGACATGCGATTTCTCCTTGCAACGTCGGAAGAGTGATGCGTGGCTTGCGTCGGGACTACCCTGCGGGAAGCATAGCAAGAGGGCGGTTGGAAGTTTAGAACCGGTCGTGGAGCGACCCCGCGGAGATTTCGATGTTGAAATTCGATGTTACAACCGGCGACAATCGCGATACAGTCACGACAACTTTTCTTGGAGGCTGGTCTTGAAACCTTCCACAGCCCTGTTGGCGAGCCGGTGCGTATTGGCGATGGCCGTAAGTCTGGGGGTGGCGACCGCCACTCTCGCGGAGGACGCGCCCGCGCCTCAAGCGAGCCCCACCCCGACGGCCGCCGCACCCGCGGTACCGCCCCCGCCGATGACCGCGAGTATCCCCATCCGGTTCTTCGCGAATGTCTACCTTCGGGAAGACTTCACTACCGTCCAGGACAAGGCCGACCTCCTTCTCGACGGAAACCACGTCGACGGCCTCCTCACCCGGCTGCGCTTCGGGATGGAGTTCAAGGACACGAGTTCCACGGTCAGCGGCGGCATCAGGGTCAGCGCCGGCGAAGCCCCCAATCCCGCGTCGCCCTTCGTGCGGCTGGGCGACGGCTTCCGGCCGGTGACCTTCGGGCTCGACCAGTTCTACGTGGACATCCGCCCCTTCAAGAACAAGGAACGGGTCCACGCCGTCCTCGGAAAGATGCCCCAGCCCTTCTGGCGCGGCGACAAGGGCGTGATCCGGGGCGAGATGACCTGGGACGACGACATCTCCCCGGTCGGCGCGACCCTTTCCGCCGTCCTCTATAAGAAGGACAATGACGGCAAGGTCGTCACCCTCGAGAACGTGGCCGGGTACTTCATCGTCGAGTGGTTCCGCGAGGCGCGTTTCGCGGGCCTCGTCGGCGACACCTCGCTGTGGGCGGACCAGTTGAAGCTTCGCGTGCATCGGATCAATCTCGCCGCCGCCTACTATCACTGGCAGAACCTCAACTCGGGCGCCCGCACGCCAAGCTACATTCCCGGCCAGAGCGCGTTCGTTCTGCCCGGCCAGTCGGCCTTCCTGTTTCGACCCGGCTTCCAGGAGACGAACGCGGTGTTCGACCTTGGCTCCGGCGTGTATGTATTCCGCAAGAACGAATACGACATTTTCGAAGCCACCGGCCAGGGCACTCTTCCCGTGACCCTGCCCTTCCTCGGAAAGTCGGAAGTGGTGGTGATGGGACAGTACTCCCATAATTTCTCCGTGGACAGCGAAGCCGACGGCATCGGCGTCACTCTGGGACTGGTGGGTGGGGACCTCAAGAGGAAGCTCAAGCCCTTCAGCCTCCACGGAACCTGGCGGAAGGTGAAGGCCGACGCCGCCCTCGGCACCTTCGCCGATTCGGACCTCGGCGGGGGCACCGACGTGCAGGGCTTCGAGATCACCGGCGATTATCGGGTTCACAAGAACCTGTCGCTCACTGCCTCCCACTTCCACTTCGATGGCGCCCCGCTGCGAAGTACAAAGATCAGGCGGACGTTCCTGGGCATCATCTGGGACTTCTGATTCAAGATCACCTCCTCCCCTGCTGAACCAACTTCAATACTTATGAGGAAAGCGATGCTTAGATTGCTGCATCACCCGTCGGCCCAAAACGCCAGCTCCCGGATGTGGACTCCCCTGCTCGTGGCAGGCCTGACCCTGACCTTCCTGACCGCGGGCTGCGGCCAGAAAGGCTCGGTCACCGACAGTATCCCGACGCTCGAGGACCGGGACCTGTCCGCCATCGCCGGCGCCACCGACAACTCTCAGCGGCGGCCGGTGGAGCGGGTGCCCCGCGCCCAGTTCGCCGAAGTGGGTCCGGCCCCCCTCAAGGCTCAGGATGTCCCCGCGTTCGGCTATCCGAGTCTCAATGACGAGGAGAAGAACTCGTTGATGGAAGGCATGACCTTCTTCACCACCGAGCACGTGGCCGCCGAAGGCCTTGGCCCGGTGAACAACCAGAAGCGCTGCATGGGGTGCCACCTCAGCGCGGACGACGCGATTCCCGGCGTGTTGCAGGTTTCGTCCCACATCTCCCGCGCCGCCCGGTCCACCCCGACCAACTTCCGCTACACCTCGTATGACCCCGCCACGGGAGGCGGCCGCGCGGCCGACAATCTCGACGCGGTGACCAGCACCGGCAAGACCGCGGCGTTCACGATCTTCGGCGACTACTCGCCTTCGGGCGGAACGTTCGAACCCCTCCTCAACTTCAACGGCTTCGTGCAACACACGCGGCCTTCCGTCCAGGCCTGCCGGCCCGACCCGATCCTGCCCATCGAGGTCGACCCGGTATTGCGCGGCGGCATCGACCCCGCGACCGGCCTGTCTCCCATCGGGCTGCGGCGCGCGGTCGGCGAGCGCGCGGGACCTCCGTACATCGGGCGAGGCCTGATGGAAGCGATCCCGGCGGATACCATCACCGCCAACGACGATCCGAGCGACGCCCGCGACCACAACTCCAGCATGCGTCCAGGCGTCCCCCGCTTCCCTGAGTGTCCGGGCGACTGCATCAGCGGACGGCACAACGAGAACACTTCGAATCAGGCCTTCGTGGGCGGCGATCCCGTCGTTCGCCTCGGCCGGTTCGGCCTTCGAGCCGCCGGCCCCACCATGCTGCAGTTCATCACCGGCGGCATCCAGGGCGAACTCGGGTTCACCACCGAGTTGACGCCGACCGAACCGAACAACCCGGCGAACATCGGCGTGCCCGGCTGCGAAGACAAGGTTCCGGACCCGGAGCTTCCGGTTTCCGCCGCCCTCTCCTGTCGCCAGTTTGTCCGCCTCACCGCGCCTCCGGAGTTCGGCGACGTGCTGCTCTCGATACTCCGGTCCAGCGATCCCAATGCGCCCCGGGCCGCGGGCAGCGCGGAGGCGCAGGTTCAGCGCGGCGCTCAGCTCTTCGGCATCGACCTCGTGGCCTTCGCGAACCGGATGATCGCGGGGAAGATGGCGATGGGCGGCGACGACGGTCGCGACAAGAACGCCATCAACCAGCTCGATCGCGGCCTCAACTGCGCGGGCTGCCACATCCCGGTGCACACCACCGGCAAGTCGCCGGCGGCGATTGGCGGACGTCACCTCTCCAACGTGTACGCGCCGATCTTCTCCGACCTGCTGCTTCATGAGGGCCCGGAAGTGACGCCCGAGCGCGTGGCCTCCACGCCCCGTGATCCCGTGGTGATCGTGCGCAACGGTTTCAACACCTTCGACCTCCCCCGCAACCTGGTGGACGATGCGCTCATCGGGCTCCAGGGCCTCGCGAACGGGAAAGAGTTCCGGACGCCGCCGCTCATGGGGATCGGCAAGGTCGGGCCGCCCTTCCTGCACGACGCGCGCGTCTTTCTCAGCCGGTTCAGCCGCGACACCTACCCCGCGGGCACCGTGTACACGAACTCCGAAGTCACGAATGCGCCGCTCGCCATTCGCGCCTTCGAGGATGCGCTACGCGCGGTCATTGAAATGCACGATCTGCCGGCGCCCGATGACGAGAAAACGCCGGCGAACGGCGGCTGCCCCGTGCCCCCGGGACGAAGAGCGGGCGAGATTCGCTACTCAGGTCCCGACGACATCTGCCCGCCGTACACGAGCGCCCTCTCTCAACGGAATCGCTCGGAATCCCGCGAAGTCATCCGCCGCTTCCGTTCGCTCTCACCCGCCGATCAACTGGCGGTCATCGAATTCCTAAAGCAGCTCTAGTCCGAGTTTGCTTCAGCCGTAGCCCCAGGACCGGGGCGAGGAGGTCGTCATCGGACAGCTAGCTCAGGTTTCAATGTTTGACCGGCTCGATCGGGAAACCCTCGACAAGCTGGAAGCGATCACTCAGAAGAAGCACTTCCCGGCCGACATGACCGTCTTCTTCCAGGACGACCCGTCGGACTCGCTCTACGTCGTCCTCTCGGGGTCGGCCAAGATCTTCCAGACCTCGGAGGACGGGAAAGAGCGGATCATGAAGATCCTCAAGAAGGGCGAGGCCTTCGGCGAGCTGGCCATGATCGAAGGCCAGCCGCGGTCGGCCAGCGTTCAGACCCTCGAGCCCTCGGAAATGCTGATGCTCGCCCGCAAGGACTTTCAGGCCTTCTGCGACAAGCACCCGTCGGTCCTGTGGATGCTTCTGCAGGCCTTCGCCGAGCGCTTGCGGCGGATGAACGAAGATGTTCTCGATATGTCGTTCCGGGACGTTCCCTATCGCGTCCTGCGCGTCATGTCGCAACTGGTCGAGCGCCACGGCACCGCCGGACCTGACGGCTGGCGAGTTTCCATGCCCTTGTCCGCAAAGGATCTCGCCTCCATGGTCGGCTCGAACGCCGAAGTAGTAGGCAGGCTCATCGATGGGTACGAAAACGACGGCATGATCAAGCGGGACCGCTCGTCGTGGACGGTGCCCGATCCGAAGGCTCTGACCCGAGCGCTCGAGTACGCCGGACAGTAGTGGCCAGGCTCCCTATGGCCACATCCAAGCCCCAATCGCCCCGCCTTCCGACCCCGCGCCGCCGGCTCCTGGCCGCCGCGGGCCTGGCCTTCCTGCTTCTAATCCCGGCTCTGGCCTCGGCTCACGAGCGTTTCGTGAAGCACAACATGAAGAAGTCGCTGCAGAACTGGTTCTTCCTGCAGGAGGACGGGAAACTCTTCGGGATGGACCCGAGCATGGTTCAGGTGGGACTGGCCGTGACCGCCGTCCTCACCGCGTTCCTCTTCATCTGGTTCCTGCGCGAGGACCTCGATGAGTTCATCCGCTACAAAGTCCTGACCAAGCTCGGGGGCACGCCGCAGCGCCTCCTCCACAACCTCGCCTGCTACATCATGGACAAGCCGGTGCGTTCGTCCTGGTTCTACGCCATCGGCGAGTGGTCGGTGATCATGTTCCTCAGGAGCCCGGCCCTGGTGCTCATGTTCTCGGCGACCAACGACGCCCTGGTCATGCCGAGTTATCCCCTCGAGCCCAGTTCGGCGGTGTACTTCAAGTTCCTGCAGGTGCTGCTCGCGGTCATGATCCTCACCCAGACCTTGCTCCCCCTTTGCGGCGCCATGGTGATCGGCACCTGGTTTTACCTCTTCCGCTGGGGACCCTTCGTGGCCATCGACGCCCTTCCGGTGGTGACTGCGGGAATTCTCTACGCGATGTCTCCGTGGATGTCCCACAAGCTCGCCATCACCCGCCTGAACGTCGACCAGACCCGCTGGATCCGGATCGTTTTCGGCTTCGGCTTCTTCGTTCTGGGCTGGTCCAAGATCTACAACCACGATCTCACCATCGGGGTCGCGGACAACTACCCTTCGATGATGAGCGACCCGCTCGTCGGCTTCTTCGCCCTCGGCACCGACCCGGCCATGCGCCGCGAAGCCTGGGTGGTGTCGTTCGCCCTCGCCGAGGTAATGAGCGGCTTCATGGTCATGATGGGTGTGTTCACCCGGCTGTGGGCGACCATCATGTGCGTGATGTTCACCAAGCTGATGCTGGTGGACTTCGGATGGGACGAAATCCCTCATATCTACCCGATCGGATGCGCGCTGGCCGTGATCACGTCGAACTACCTCCGGTCGGAGTTCAATCCGCTGGAACGGATCGAGCGCATGATGCGGCGGGGATCGCCGGTCAAGCGTTTCGTCCTGATGGGAGCGTTCGCGGTGGGCATCGCCTTTCTCGCGGTCATGCCGATGCTCTATTTCCTCACGTTCACCGACCGTTCGATGTTGAAGTAGGACGCCACCATGATGCTCGGCAAAATCAGGTTCGCAACCACCGCTCAGATTCTTGGAATGGCCATCGCGTGGGCCGGCGCCTGCATGGGCATCGACTTCACCTTCAACCGGCACCTGTGGACGGGCAAGGCGGATCTCCCGCCCACCACGTCGCTCGCGCTGCGGATCAATCATCTCTGCTGCACCGGCTGCCTCGACGACGTGAAGAAGGCGCTGCAGACTCTCCCCTGGCTCAAGGACGCGCCTATGAACATCCGGGAAGGGAGCCTCAAGACGCAGGAAGAAGCCGAGGTCGCGGGGCCGGCCGCCGACTACGGGGGCTGGCTCGACATCGATATCAAGGACGCCAACCAGATCGACTTCGTGGCCATCGATCGCGCGCTGCGCGACGAGGGCATGGTGGCCTCGCAGATGCAGTTCGGCGGCTACCGGCATTTCCGGTTCGAGGCCCAGGTTCGCCACATCTGCTGCGGCATGTGCAAGGACGCGTGCGAACGGATGCCTGAGCTCGCCAAGACCAAGCAATCGGGACGCCTCAAGTGGCTCGACAGCGTGGTGGCCGAGCGCGCCACCGGTAAGGTGACCATTCACGCCCGCTACCTCGAACCCAACCAACGCGTCGATGCCGCCGAGCTCATGGGGGCCATGGACGAGATCGGACTCCCTCCCTTCTCTCTCCGGGTGGTCGTGTCGAGCGAAGAGGGTGCCCCGGCCGCGCCGATTCGCTGAGGGGCCCTTTCGGGCGCGGACACCGCCCGCGCGGGCGATTTCGCAATAGAGTCGGCCTCGATGGATCACCTGAACGCGGTCGGCCGCAGCGTCCTGCGACCCGATGGCCTGGCCAAAGTCACGGGCCGGGCGCTCTATCTTGACGACCTGCCCGAAGAGGGCTGCTGGCACGGCGCCACCGTCCGCTCACCCCACGCGTCGGCGCTGATCCTCTCGATCGACCCGTCGGCGATCAGCGACCCCGATGCCCGGGTCCTCACCGCGAAGGACGTGGGACCGCGCAACTCGGTTCATCTCATCCACGACGACTGGCCCATCCTCGCCGATGGCCGGGTGAACCACGTGGGAGAGCCGGTGGCGCTGGTGGTGGCGCCCACCCTGACCCGCGCCCGGGCCGCGGCGAGGGCGATCAAGGTCGCCTACGAAACGCAGAAGCCCGTGCTCGATCTCGAGGCCGCGCTCTTGGGCGACCCTCGGACCGGCGGCCGCCCCCACCTCCTCTCGAAGTGCGACGTCGAGAGGGGCAGCGTCGACGCGGGCTTCGCCCAGGCCGATGTCATCGTCGAGGGCGAGTACTCGACCGGCCACCAGGAGCATGCGTATATCGAGCCGCACGGCATTATCGCAACGCCGGTCCTGGACGCCGCATCCGCGTTTTTAGGCGTCGACGTCGTGGGCTCGCTCCAGTGCCCCTACTACGTGCACAAGGCTCTCACCTACCTCTTCGGCCTCGGCGACGATGCCATCCGGGTGCGGCAGTCGGTTACCGGCGGCGGCTTCGGCGGCAAGGAGGACTACCCGGACATGATCGCGGCGCACGCGTCCCTTCTCTCGCGCGCCTGCGGCCAGGCGGTCAAGATCGTCTACGAACGCCAGGAAGACATCATCGCCACCACCAAGCGCCATCCCTCGCGCGTGCGACACCGCACCGGGGTCAGGCGCGACGGCACCCTCGTGGCCATGGACATCGACGTCCTGCTCGACGGCGGCGCTTACATCACTCTCTCCCCCGTGGTCCTGTCCCGCGCGGTCCTTCACGCGGCCGGCGCATATTCGTGTCCCAATGTGCGGATCCGCGGGCGCGTTCTGGCCACCAACACTCCGCCGAACGGCGCGTTTCGCGGGTTCGGCGCGCCGCAGAGCCTCTTCGCGGTGGAACGTCAGATGGACAAGGTCGCGCGGACGCTCGGCCTGGGCCCGTTCGCAGTACGGATCCGGAACGCCTATCGGCAGGGCGACATCACACCGACCGGTCAGATCCTCAAGGAGAGCGTGAGTGCTATCGCGGTGTTGGAGAAGGCCCTGGCCGCCACGAGGTTCAGCGAGCGGTTCGCCGCGAACGAGTCCGCCCGCGCGGGGCGCAAAGACGACGGAGAGCCCCTTCGCGGCCTCGGCGTTTCGGTCTTCTGGCACGGCTCTGGGTTCACCGGCAACGGCGAGCGGCGGATGATGTCGAAGGGCGCGGTCCGCCTGCGCTCCGACGCAAAGATCGAAGTCCTATCCTCCTCCACCGACTTCGGCCAGGGCACCGAGGGGATCTTCCGCCAGATCGTGGCGGATGCCTGCGGGGTCGCGCTCGACCATGTCGTCGTTCACGTCCCCGATACCGCCGCCGTCCCGGACTCCGGGCCCACCGTGGCCTCGCGCACGGTCATGGTGGTGGGAGGCCTGCTGGCCCGGGCGGGAGCGAAACTCGCCGAGACGCTTCGAACCTTCGCCGCGCACCAGTCCGGCACTGCGCCCGCCGCGGTGATCCTGAGCAACGGCTTCTTCGAAACCGAGCGGGGGCGGACTCCCTTCGTCGATGTCGCGAAGAGATACCTCACCCTCCACGGGCCGCTCGATGCGGTGGCAACCTTTGAACCCACGCCGGGCAGCACGTTCGACGAGGCTACCTATCGGGGCGACGCCTACGCCGCCTACGGCTGGGGCGCCAACGTGGTCGAGGTCGAGGTCGACCCCGACACTTACGTCACCAGAGTCACGAAGCTCACCACGGTGAGCGACGTCGGCCACGTCGTCCATCCCGTGATGTGCGCGGGACAGGTCGAAGGCGGCACGCTGCAGGCCCTCGCCTGGGGCTACCTCGAAGAGATGAAGATGAAGGACGGCCGCTTCCTGAACGACCGGATGCAGACCTACCTCATCCCCACCATGGCGGACACCCCGGACATGGAAACCATCCTGATCGAGAACCCGACCGCGCATGGCCCGTTCGGAGCCAAGGGAGTCGGGGAACTCCCCATGGACGGCGGGGCGCCCGCGCTGCTTCAGGCCATCGAGAACGCCACCGGCATCTCGCTCTCCGCCATTCCGGCAACCCCCGAGCGGATCTTCGAGGCATCGAGGACGCAAGACAGGACATGAGCACCACTTACAGGTTCACGCTGAACGGCCGGACCGCGGAAGTCACGGGGGCGCCGATGGCCCGCCTGCTCGATGTGCTGCGCCGCGACCTCGGTCTCACCGGATCGAAGGAGGGGTGCGGCGAAGGCGAGTGCGGCGCGTGCACGGTGCTCCTCAACCACGAGGCCGTGTGCTCGTGCCTCGTGCCTCTGTTCCAGGTCGAGGGCGCCTCGATCACCACCATCGAGGGAATAGCCCCGGACGACAAGATCACAGAACTTCAGCGGGTCTTCGCAAACGAGGGCGGCGCTCAATGCGGCGCCTGCACGCCGGGGATGATCGTGACCATCAAGGCGTTGCTCGACCGGCACCCGAAGCCCACTCGCGACCAGGTTCGCGAGTATGTGTCGGGGACCCTGTGCCGCTGCACCGGTTACGAGCGGATCTTCCGCGCGGTTGAGGTGCTGACTGGACAGCGCCCGGCCGAGGGCGAATCCGCGGCTCCCATCGAGGGGGCCGCGCGCAAGTGAGTCCGGCCTGGTCGCCGAAGACGCTGGCCGAAGCGCGCGAGGCTCTCGCGCAGCGCGCCACCAAGGTGGCGGGGGCGACCGACCTGCTGGTGATCGACCATGCGACCGGCCGGGTGCATGAATCCGTTCTGAACGTCCTCGGCATCGGTGAACTGCAGGGAATCCGTGTGGAGGCGGATCGACTCAGCATCGGCGCGGCCTCGACCTTCACGCAGATCCGCCAATCGAAAAGCGTGATGAAGCACGCGCCGCTCCTCGCCGCCGCCGCCGCCACCATCGGCGCCGCGCAAATCCAGAATCGCGCCACCCTCGGCGGCAATATCGCGAACGCCTCGCCGGCGGGCGACTCGCTTCCGGCCCTCCTCGCCCTCGGCGCCATGATCGCGATCTCCGGACCGCACGAACGACGGATCGTTCCCTACAACGCGTTCCACACCGGCTACCGCACCACCGTGCTCGGCCCGAACGAACTGATCGAACGGGTGTTCATTCCCCTGCCCTCGCCCGCGGTGCAGATCTTCCGCAAGGTCGGAACCAGGGCGGCGCAGGCCATCAGCAAGGTGGTCGTGGGCTTCGCCTCGGACCGCCTCGAGCACAACCTGCTCGCGAACGTGCGCCTGGCCATGGGCAGCATCGCCGCGTTGCCGGTGCGCCTGCACGACGTCGAGGCCCTGATCGAGGACAATCCGCTCACCGCGCAACTCGCGGACCGCGCGGCCACGCTGGTGGCGAAAACCATCTCGCCCATCGACGATGTGCGTTCGACCGCGGAGTACCGGCTCCATGTCGCGGCGCAGGTGGTCCGACGACTGCTGCTGGATCTAGTGGCGACGCCGAGCGCATGATCGCGATCGCGGCGCCGACCGGGTTCCGGCACGCCCGCGCGTCGCTTCGCTAAGATCGATCCATGGAGCTCGCCCGGACGTCTCTCCCCCCCGCCACCACCAAGGGCCTTCTCCGCCCGCCCGGCCAGGGCCTGCTGAACTACTTCCTGCGCGCTTTCAACTGCGGCGCCATCGGCCTCGGGGAGCTCAAAGCCACCCAGCTCTCCATGGCCGAGATCCAGACCCGTTCGTTCGCACACATCCTCAAAGGGCGGCGCAACCGAAAGGCTCACTCATGAAAAGACTCCTTGTCGCCGTCCTGTTCACCGCCTTCGCGGGATCGAGCGCCCGCGCGCAGAGCGGAGATCCCATCCGGTGGGCGCAGCAGGCCGAGCGCGTCACCATCATCCGCGACGATCGCGGCATCGCCCACATCTACGGCAAGACCGACGCGGACGCGGTCTTCGGCATGATCTACGCGCAGGCCGAGGACGACTTCAACCGGGTGGAGACGAACTACCTCAACTCGATGGGTCGGCTGGCCCAGGCCGAAGGCGAAGGCGCCATCTACCAGGACCTGCGCCAGCGTCTCTTCATCGATGAGGCCGACATGAAGCGGCTCTATTCCGAAAGCCCGGCCTGGCTCAAGGCACTGATGAACGCCTGGTCCGACGGCCTCAACTATTACCTTCATACCCATCCGAACGTCAAGCCGCGGGCGATTGCCCGCTTCGAGCCGTGGATGCCGCTCAGCTTCAGCGAGGGCAGCATCGGCGGCGACATCGAACGCGTCTCGGTGGCGGCGCTCAAGGCCTTCTATGAGAAGACGCCCCTGGCGAAGGGGACGAACCTCGATATCGGCCGCCGCGAGGAGCCCGGCGGTTCGAACGGCATCGCGATCATGCCTTCGCACACCGCGGGCGGAAAAGCCCTGTTCCTGATCAATCCGCATACCTCGTTCTACTTCCGCTCGGAGGCCAACATAGTGAGCGAAGAGGGCCTCAACGTGTACGGCGCTTCGACCTGGGGCCAGTTCTTCGTCTATCAGGGCTTCAACGATCGTCTGGGCTGGATGCACACGTCGAGCGGCGTCGACAACATCGACGAGTACATTGAAACCATCGAGAAGCGAACGGACGGTTGGTTCTACAAATACGGCGCCTCCTGGAAGCCGGTGCAGGTGAAGCAGGTAGTGGTGCCCTACAAGACCCCGGCGGGCATGGCTCAAAGGGAGTTCACCGTCTACCGGACGCATCACGGTCCGATCGTGCGCGCCGCCGAAGCCGGAGGCAAGTGGATCGCGATGCGGCTGATGGAAGAGCCGCTCAAGGCTCTCATCCAGTCCTTCTCGCGCACCAGGGCGAGGAACTACGCCGATTTCCGCAAGAGTCTCGACCTGCACACGAACTCGTCCAACAACACCATCTATGCGGATGGCGATGGCGTGATTGCATACTTCCACGCGAACTTCGTCCCCCGGCGCGATCCCAGGTTCAACTGGCGCAAGCCCGTCGACGGCTCCGACCCCGCGACCGACTGGAAGGGCGTCCACACCATCGACGAGAGTCCGCTGGTGGTGAGCCCGAAGAACGGCTGGGTCTACAACTCCAACAACTGGCCCTACTCGGCCGCAGGGCCAGACTCCCCGAAGCGCGCCAACTTCCCCGCCTACATGGAGGAGGGTGTGGAGAACCCGCGCGGCATCCACGCGATCCGCGTTCTCTCGGGAAGGAAGGACTTCACCATCGACTCGCTGATCGCGGCGGCCTACGACCCGTACCTGCCGGCCTTCGCCGATCTCGTGCCGCTCCTCGTGAAGGCCTGGGACGAGGCGCCCGCCTCGGATCCGACGAAGGCGAAGGTCGCGGCGGGGATCGAAGCTCTGCGGGGCTGGGACTTCCGCTGGGGCGCCGACTCGGTGCCGACCTCGCTCGCCGTGTTCTGGGGCGAGGACCTGTGGCGGGGCACCGCTCGCGAGGCCGACGACGAGAATTCAACGGTGTACGACTACATCGCCAGCAAGACCACCGGCGCTCAGAAGCTCGGGAGCCTGGCCTCGGCGATGGATCGGCTCAGCGCGGACTTCGGCAAGTGGAACACTCCGTGGGGGGAGATCAACCGGTACCAGCGCCGCACCGGCGACATCGTTCAGCCCTTCGACGACGCCGATCCGAGCCACCCGGTGCCGTTCGTTTCCTCGCGCTGGGGATCGCTCGCGTCTTTTCAGGCGCGAGCCTGGCCGCAGACGAAGAAGTGGTACGGCACCAGCGGAAACAGCTTCGTCGCCGCGGTGGAATTCGGCCCGAAGATCCGGGCCCGCGCGGTGATGGCGGGCGGGCAGAGCGGCGATGTCTCTTCGAAGCACTTCAAGGACCAGGTCGAGCGCTACGCCTCCGGGAGCCTGCGCGACGTTTACTTCTATCGCGAGCAACTCGAAGGCCACACCGAGAGGACATACCACCCGGGCCGGTAATCGGTTCGAGATCGACTTCTAGACGCGCACCACAACCTGGTGCTCCTGGCCGTCATCGACCAGGGCCAGGGTGGCGTCCTCCTGGATCACCCCGTCCAGACTCAAGCCGATCCCTTCGAGGGGACGGTCTGCGTCCTTGCCCTGGATCACGGCAATCGCATACGTGGTGCCGAGGTGCCGGTAGCGCAGATTGAATCCCGGCCACTCCGGCGGCAGGCACGGTTTGAGGCGGAGTCTCCCCGCCTCCACGCGCAGCCCGAGAAGCGACTCGGTGATCAGGCGATACATCCAGCCCGCGGAGCCGGTGTACCAGGTCCAGCCTCCGCGCCCGATGTGAGGAGCCACCCCGTACACATCGGCGGCAACCACGTAAGGCTCGACCCGATAGAGGGCAATGGCCTCCGCCGAATTCGAGTGACGGATTGGATCGATCAGGCGGAACAGGTCCCACGCCCGGCCGTGGTCGCCCATCGCGGCGAAGGCCATGCTCGCCCAGATGGCGGCGTGGGTGTACTGCCCGCCGTTCTCGCGCACTCCGGGGACGTACCCCTTGATGTAGCCGGGATTGAGCTCGGACTTGTCGAAGGGCGGGTCCAGCAACTGGACCAGGCCGCGATCCCGGCGCACCAGGCGCTGGTCGAGCGCGTCCATGGCCACGCGCGATCTCTCCGCGGCCGAGGCGCCAGACAGCACCGACCAGCTCTGCGCGATCGAGTCGATCTGACACTCCGCGTTGGTTGAAGACCCGAGCGGCGTGCCGTCGTCGAAATACGCGCGCCGGAACCAGCCGCCGTCCCATCCGTGCTTATCGAGATTCGCTTGAAGCAACTCAGCCTCGAGGCGACACCGATCGGCGAAGGTCACGTCGCCGCGGGCAAGGGCCAGCGCGCCGAAGCGCACCAGAGTGTCATAGAGAAAGAAGCCCAGCCACACGCTCTCACCCCGGCCCTGGATGCCCACCAGGTTCATTCCGTCGTTCCAGTCTCCCGTCCCCATCAGGGGAAGGCCGTGCTCCCCGAATCGCAGGCCCTTCAAAACCGCGCGCACCCCGTGCTGATACAGGGTGGCCGGAGCCTCCGATCGAACCGGCAGGTCGTAGTAGGAATCCTGCTCGGGGTTAACCGGGCGCCCTTCGAGGAAATAGACGGGCTCCTCCAGCACCTTGTCGTCGCCGGTGATGAGGACGTAGCGGCAGATCGCCTGGGGCAGCCAGAGAAAGTCGTCCGAACAGCGCGTGCGCACGCCGCGGCCGGTGGGCGGATGCCACCAGTGCTGCACGTCCCCCTCGGAAAACTGCCGGGCCGCGGAACGCAGGAGGTGCTCGCGGGTCAACCGCGGTTCGGCATGAACCAGCGCCATGGTGTCCTGCAGCTGATCGCGGAAGCCAAAGGCGCCGCCTGACTGGTAGTACCCGCTCCTCGCCCACAGGCGGCAGGCGAGAGTTTGATACAAGAGCCACCCGTTCGCGAGCAGGTTGACCGACGAATCCGGAGACGTCACCTGCACCGCACCGAGCGTGCGGGTCCAGTACGCGCGAACGCCGTCGAGCGACCGCCGATACGCCTCGCTCCCCCGCATGCGCCGAACCACGTCGTCACTTCCCCGCCGCCCGGAAGCACCCAGTCTGAAGATGATCAACCGTTCCTGAGCGGGAGCGAGGTCCGTAGGAACCTGAATGGCGGCACAGGCGTCGAGGCCGGCACCTACGCGGTTGGAGAGCCGCAGGCGGGTCATGGCCACGGGACTTCCGAGCGTGCCGTTGCGGCCGAGGAACTCCACCCGATCCGCGGTGAAGGTCGCTCCCGGGGCGCGGGTGGCCTCGTCGGCGTCGAAGAAGGCGATCCGGTCGCCGAATTCGGCGCTGTAAGGATTCCGCGCGCAGATGGCGCCGGTGGCGGAGTCGATCTCCGTGACCACGTGCATGGCGGTCTTCGGCCTCAGGTCGCCCATCACCCATTCCACGTAACCGGTGACCGAGAGATTCCGCGGACGGCCTGAGCGGTTCGTGATCCTGAGGGCCGAGAACTTGATCGCCGCCTCACCATCCACATGAACGGTCAGCTCGGTTCGAATGCCGTCCTCCTCGTGTTCGAACACGCTGTACCCGAATCCGTGGCGCGTCACATAGGGCACGGCCCCGCGGCACGGCGACGAGGCGGGAGACCAGAAGTGCCCGGTCTCCTCATCGCGGACGTAGATCGCTTCACCCGTCGAATCGATGACGGGATCGTTTGCCCAGGGAGTGAATCGGAACTCGTGAGCGTTCTCGCTCCACGTGTAAGACGCGCCGTTTTCCGAGATCACCGAGCCGAAGTGGGAGTTCGCGAGCACGTTCGCCCAGGGAGCCGGCGTCGATCCTCCCGCCCCAGGGGTGATGACGTACTCGCGGCCATCCTCCGAGAAACCGCCCAGACCGTTGAAGAAGAGCCGTTCAGGCGCAGGCGGCACGGGCGCGGAGATCCCTTCCGATGCGCGACGCTTCGCGGGGATGAGGCGCGAAAGGAGGGCCGGGCGGTCTTCCTTCGCGGGGCGGCGGCCGATCTGATCGGCGAGGCTACCCCGGGAGTCCGCGATGATGGCTCTCGCCACCGTCTGGAAGAGTGTCCTGTCTTCATTCGAGATCTGCTCCGCGGCGCGCACGAAGATCCCCCCGGGCCGGTCCGCGAGGCTCGCGGGGAGGCCGGCGGCGATCAGGCCCATGATCTGCTCGTGGAGGAACTGCCGGTAGCCGGCATGATCCTCGTTCCATATCACCAGGTCCACGGCGAGGCCCTTGAGCCGCCAGTAGGCATGGGCCTGCACGAGCTGGCGCACCAGCTCGATGTTCGCGGCGTCTCCGATCTTCAGCAGCACGATGGGAAGATCGCCGGAGATGGCGTAACCCCACAGCCCCGACTGACCCCGGTGATTGCGAACCAGAACCGCGGGATCGGCGCGGAGCAGCGGGTTCACGTAGATGATCGAACTCGCGAGCCGCCCGTAGAGCTGGGCGTCCGATTCGGTCGCGTTGATCTGCTGCAGGTTCACGCGGCTGTGCGTCCAGGCGAGATCGATCACCCGATCGGCCAGATGGCGGTCGCGGTACTTGGAAACGAGGCCCAGCGCGGCTTCACGGCTCTCGCTGATTCCCGTCGCCATATCGACGGTGACGGTCTGGCCCGGATCCAGGGTGATCCGGAGACGGATGGCCACGATAGGGTCGAGGACCGACCCCTCGCCGCCCGAGAGCGCCTCGCTCTCGGTGATGGCCAGGGGTGAATCGATGCCCCGCGCTCGACCGATGAAGCGCGACCGGTCGGTCTCGTAGGAGACCTCCTCCGAGGTCGCTCCATGCGCCGCCACCAGATGGAACATCCAGGGCATGCGCTCCTCCACCGATCGGGGTCTTCTCGTGCAGAGGATGGCCTGGCGATCGCGCACGATCTCGGTCTGAACGAAGAGATTGCTGAAGGCCGGATGCAACGCGTCGGCCGCGGGCGAGGCCAGCACTACCTCCGCGTAACTGGTCACTTCGACGGTGCGGCGGGAGCGTTTTCGGTTGGTGATACGGGTGCGGCGCAACTCGATGTCATCCTCCGGCGAGACCACGATCTCCGTGTGGGTTTCGTAGTCGTGATCGCGTCTCCGAAACTCCGCCCGCGCCTCGGAGAAGATCGCCTCGTAGACGTCGGCGCGCTTGAGGGTGGGTTGATGAGCGGTCGACCAGAACTGCCCCGTGCCGACATCGCGGATGTAACAGAAGGCGCCCCAGTTGTCACAGGTCGCATCCTCCCGCCACCGGGTGACGGCGATGTCCTTCCACCGGCTGTAACCCCCGCCCGCGCTCGTGACCATGACATGGTAGCGGCCGTTCGACAGCAGTTGAACCTCGGGGGCGGGCGTGTCGGAACTGTGCAGGACGCGCATCGGCATTTCCGGACCGTTCGAGGTGGGGCGGGCGTCGGAGATCTCGACCGGACGAAGGTGAAAGGCGGTGGCCGCGGGAACCCGTTCCTGCAGGAGCAGAGTGGTGGCCTGGAACTGCGGGTCAGACTCGAAACGCCTCTGCATCGGGCGATTGAGCAGGAGAGACTCGAGAGCGAGCAGGCTCATGCCCTGGTGATGGGCCATGAAGGACCGGACCACCGCGAAGGGCTGTCCGCGCGGCAGGCGCGCCGGGGTGTAGTCCACCGCCTCGTACATCCCGTGACGGCCCAGAAGGCCAAGGCCGGCGAGGCGCTCCAGGTTCCGGCAGGCCGCCCCCGGCCGCACCATGAGGGCGAGCGCGGACGCATAGGGCGCGATCACCAAGTCGTCGCCCAGGCCCCGCTTCAAGCCCAATCCGGGGACGCCGAAGGCGCGGTACTGGTAATTGAACGCGGCGTCGACCGCGTTGTAACCGGATTCGGAAATCCCCCAGGGCACGCCCCGCTGGTTGCCGTAAGCGATCTGCCGATTCACCGCGGCGAGGCAGGTCCGGTCGAGGAGGGTGTTCTCGTAGGTAGGCATCACCAGCAGGGGCATGAGGTACTCGAACATCGAGCCGCTCCACGAGAGCAGAACCGACTCGCCGCCCTCGGAGGTCAGCAGGCGTCCCATGGCGAACCAGCTCTCCTGAGGCGCATCGCCTCGCGCGATGGCCACGAAGGTCGAGAACCTGGCCTCCGAGGCCAGCAGATCGTAGTGCCCGGAGTCCCGCCGCTCGCGATCGACGTTGAAGCCGACGGTCATGAGATGGCGAGAGGCGTCGTAGAGAAAGTCGTAGTCGAGGGCGGCCAGACTCCCCGCCTGTTGGGCCAGGTGTTCGACGACCGAGAGTCTTTCGGCCGCCCGCCGGCTTGCGAGTTCCACCAGCGGCCGAGCCTCGGCGAGCCAGGCCCGCTCGGCCGGCGGGACGCTCTCATCCGACCCTTGCGCCCATCTTTCCGACAACCCGCGATCGAGCGCGCCCAGTTGCTTCAGCGTGGGAATGCCGCTCAGGCCCTTGAGGCCGCGGAGCCCAACCGGCGCCTCCCTCAGCGCGGCATGAGGCGCCATGAAGTTGAGGTCGTTCAACACATCCTCGCCCTGAGCGGCGAGGGCGCGCGCCCAAACTCCGGCCTCGATGGTTCCCGAAAGCTCGGCGCTGAATCGCCGGGCGAGAGCGGTGGCCGAACCGACCACGCCCTCGAGCCAGACCCGCGCCGCCCCCACCGTCTGGGGTCTCGATTCCAAAGCGGCCTCGATGCGGCCTCGCAGGTCGGAGAGCTCCGCGGTCGCGTCCTCGCCCACCACGTCGACGAGAAGCGCGAAGGTGTCGCCGAGGCCCTCGATCGCTCTCGGTCCCATGATGCCTCGGCCGGCGAGTTCTCGCAGGCCGGGGCTCAGAGTGAGGAGGTGCCCCGAAAGGTTGCCGCTGTCGACGGAAGAAACGTACGACGGCGGCAGGGGCTTGAGGGAGTGGGTGTCGTACCAGTTGAAGAAATGACCCCGGTACCTTTCGAGGCCGCCCATCGTGGTGAGGGTGTTCGCGGTCCGCTCGAGCAGCCGGCCCGTGCTGATGTACCCGAAGTCGTGCGCCGACAGGTTCGAAAGCAGGGAGAGACCCATGTTGGTCGGGGAGGTTCGATGAGCGAGTATCGCGACTGGATGCTCCTGGAAATTGTCCGGAGGCAGCCAGTGATCCACCGCGGTCACGAAGGTATCGAAGAACCCCCAGGTCCGGCGAGCGAGTTTGTGCAGGAACGCGGTCTGCTCCGTCCGGAGCTTCGCCGGAGGTCGGTGGAGGGGAAGGCTGAGCCACCAGGTGAGGGCAGGTGCGGTGAGCCAGCAAAGAAGGACGGGTGCGGCGACCATCAGAGCCGAAGGCCGGGTGAGAGCGAGGTACAAGGCGGCGGTCGCCGCGAGGGTGGGGGCGATCCACATGGCGGCGAAGGTCCGGGCAAGACCGGCGAGACCGCCCGGGTGGCGACGGGCCACGACCTCCTGTTCGCTCGACGGCTTCCACTCCAGCAGACGCCTTCCGCTGATCCACATGCGGAAGCAGGTGCGCCCAATGGCATCGAGGTTTTCCCGGGCCTCGAAGGGCAGGCAGGCGAGCGAGAGGACTCCTTGGGCGACCTGTCGGGCGGCCGAACGGAGACCACTGAAGATGTGCTGGCTGAGCAGGGCGTCCTTCGGTTTGCGCAGGAGATGGACGCTCGAGGTCACAAGCGCCGGCAGAAAGATCACGCCCATGATGAGGAGCGTCCAGGGCAGGATCGACCGCACCTGAGCCCAGCCCACCAGGAACAGCAGGGTGAGGGCGGCGGGAACGAGGCTGCGCCTCAGATTGTCCAGGAGTTTCCACTGCGAGAGGGCGGACAGGGGATTCGGCAGGCGGTTCCGCCCGGTCCCCGGAACCAGGGGGGAGAGCCACGACGCAATCTGCCAGTCACCGCGGATCCATCGGTAGCGGCGGGCCGCGTCCATCGGGTAACGCGGCGGGGTGTCTTCGTACAGGTGAACGTCGCTCAGAATGCCCGCGCGGGCGTAACAGCCCTCGAGAAGGTCATGGCTCAGGATCCGGTTCTCTGGAAAGCGGTCCTTGAGCGCCTTCTCGAAGGCCTCGACGTCATAGATGCCCTTCCCGATGAACGAGCCCTCGTGGAACAGATCCTGATAGACGTCGGACACCGCGCGCGTGTAAGGATCAAGCCCCGCCTCACTTCCGCAAAGCCGGGCGTAGCGGGAGCGATTGGTGCTGGGAAGGCTCACCGCCATCCGCGGCTGCAGGATCCCATACCCCTGGACCACGCGCTTCTTCGTTTCGTCGTAACGAGGGCGGTTCAGGGGGTGCGCCATCGTCCCCGCAAACGCGCGCGCCGAGTCCCGCGGAAGCTGGGTATCGGTGTCGAGGGTGATCACGTACTTGACCTCCCGCAGGATTTCCGTCTCACCCACGATCAGGGAGAACGCTTCCTTCGATCCCTCGAGTATGAGCGCGTTGAGCGCGCCCAGTTTCCCGCGCTTGCGCTCGTACCCCATCCAGATGCGATCGCGGGCGTTGAAGGTGCGGGGCCGGTGAAACAGGAAGAACGTGTCCCGGTCCGGATTCTCATACTTCCGATTCAGGCCCTCGATCCGCTCGCGAGCCCGCTTCAGGAGAGCCTCGTCCTCGGGCAGGGTCTCCTCACGGGCATCGGAGAAATCGGTCAGCAGACCGAAGTGGAGATGCGCGTCGCGGTTCGCGAGGAACCGGACCTCGAGAGCCTCGGCCAGATCGTTCACGCCTCTTTGACTGGTGAGCATCGTGGGCACCACGACCAGGGTCCGCGATCCGGGTTGGATCCCGCGGGAAAAGTCCAGGCGCGGCAGCAGGTCAGGGAGGGCGATAAGGGTGGCCAGCCAGTTCACCAGCGCGACCGCGAGATGACTCGTCGCGAGCAGGGCGGAAACCGCTATGACCGCGAGCCACCAGGGGGCGAGGCCGTCCGAGCGCGCCTTCAGAGCAAGGGCCAGGGTGAAGCTCGCGGTCAGCAGCACGCTTCCGCCCAGGTACAGCGAAAGCGGAAAGCGCGCGCACCCGCGGCGAACAACTTCGTCCCAGGGAAGCCGAACCCCGACCGCCTGCTCGAGCTGAACGCGGCCGTTGTCGATCAGATAGAACCCGACGTGCGCGATCTCACCCGCGCTCGAGAGCTCGATGGCCTTCCGCGCCACCTCGCTCTCCGACATCGGACCGTGCCTCGCCATACTCTCAACCACATGCCGGTAGCGGTCCCGGGTGGAGAAGTCCATTCGACCGTACACGCGGTCAGGATCCTCGCGCAGAATCCTTTCGACCGAGCTCATGGTCTCGACGAATTCCCGCCAGTCGATGGCCCCGAGCGCCCGCAGGCTGCCTATGCTGTTGCTGATCGAGAGCTGGTTCGCGGCCTGACTCTGGGTTTCCGACTGCACCATCTGTTCGATGGTCGAGCCGGAGGCGGAGAGCCGCTGCTCCATCCAGGTGAGGGGCAGGGCCAGAGCGGAACTCTGGCCCTGGAGGCGGCGCGCCAGGGCGGCAACGAATGAATTCACGAGCGGAGGATTCGACCGGGCCATGTCCGCGATCACCAGGATCAGATTGGTCGGATCCTTCTCGGCGACCGAGATCATTTCGTCGGCCCACTCGTCGGCCTGGTTCCGGTCGATCATGCCCGCGACCACCCGGGCCCCCACCCGCCGTAGATTCTCGATCAGGGCCAGGCGCAACATGATCGGAATCGCCCAGAGTTCCCTGAGCTTGAGGTCCTCCACCTTCTGATAGGCGGACACGAAGCGATTGAGGCTCTCCGGATCGACTCGCGCATCGCCGTGGGAGACCGCTTCGAGCGCAATGTCGTAAACCCGGGGAAGCCCTGCTGACGGACCGGCGGCGAGCCGCGGCAGCTCGAGGCTGTACTTCTCCGGGAAATGCCGCCTGGCGGTTCGAATCTCCTCCTCGATGAGGAACGAGTTGTCGAGCAGCCATTCCGCGGCGGGGGTGATCCGGCGCGAGGCCTCGGCGGACTCGGTCAGCAGCTTGAAGGCCTCGACGAGGACGCCCTCGTTCTCGACCAGGCGCGCGAGCAGGCGATCGGGGCCTCGGCGCAGACCGAACTTGTGCGAGTCCGCCAGGGTCCGGCCGTGCTGCTCCATCTCGTCCGCGCTGAACAACTCGGAGCGAAGCGGGGGTTCGGCGGCAGCGTACTTCTCGGCCAGAGTGTCGCCGCGCAGCCGCGCCGTCAATCGGAGCAGGGTTGCGCGAATAGTCCACTCTCTTTCACATCGTTAATCCGCGAAGATGGGGGGCGACCGCGACCGGAGGCGGAGCCATCCGAGCCTCATGATCACCCTAGTCGCTGAACGGGTCGGCGTATGTGCGGCAGCGTACCGACGCCCACGAAGTGGGATCCGCTCGGCCGCGGCAACGAGAGTCAGGGCTGCGGCTTCGCCCGGGTCAACATGTGGAGGCCGCCGGAGAGAGACGCGGCCAGCAGTTCGTCGGGCGCCATCACGTTTATTCCGAGGGCCCACACTCTGTCGGTTACGAGGCCCTCATCCCTGAGTCTGGTCCAGCTCAGGCCTCCATCGTCGCTGCGATAGACGCCCCCCCACACGAAGTCGCTCACGAAAATCGGGGCGCCCGAGGGCGACACCGCGATGCCGGTGAAATCGGAGTCGGGGAGGCCGCGAGCGCCAAGGGACCAGCTCGAAGCGTCATCGGACGAGCGGTAGAGACCCCGGCTGGTGGCGGCCAGAATGATCCGCGGCTCCCCCGGCACGATCGCCAGAGCGTTCACACGCGCGAGGCCCGGGCTCGAGACCTCCGCCCAGGTTCGCCCTTCGTCCCGGCTCGCCTCAAGCCCAAGCCCGGTCGCGGCGAGAGACAACTCTCCGAGCGGGGAGAGCACGATGGCCGTGACCTCGCCTTGAACCTTGAGCAATTGAGTCCAATCCCGCCCGGCGTCATCGCTTCGAAAGAGCCCGGCCGACGTGGCGGCAAGGACGCTCTGCCCTCGAAGGCTCGCGAGGTCGTTGATCCTCGGGGCGGGGATCCCCGCTCGGGCGACCAGGGGAAGGCGCCGCCACAGCCGTTCCGGAGGGTCGAGGGCGAACAGCCCCTGGTCCGTGCCGGCGAAGGATCGCGATCCGGCGACCGCGAGCGATAGGACTTCCTGGCCTTTCAAGCCCTCTCCTAGCCGGACCCAGGGCGACCGGGGCTCCGGTGCGGCGAACACTCCCCCATGAATCCGGTCGCCCCAGACCCCCGCAAGGACGCGCCGCGACGAGGGATCGAAAGCAATTCGAGAAACGAACCGCTCCGAGAAGCCGGCATTCGACGACACCCACGTTCGACCATAGTCGACGCTGCGCAGGACGCCCGCGCCCTCGGCGCCCGCGAGGACAACGCCGCCGGGCAGACTCGCGAGCGCATTCACCACCACATCGAGCGCGGTGGTGGCCCGCCATCCCGCCGTATCGTCACTCGACACCCAGAGTCCCTGGGTCGTGCCGGCGTAGAACGTATCGGGACGGTCGAAGTCCTGCGCGAAGGCGCGCGCGCGACGGCTGCCGAAGGGCATGCCCTGCACCCGCGACCACAGCCCCGCTCCGTCGGGCGTCCGGTAGATGCCGGAGCACGCGGTCGCGAGAACGCGATTCGGATCCCGTCGGTCGAGAGTGATGGTGAAGACGTCGGAGTCTTCAATCATCCCCCTGGGCACGGACTTCCAGGTCGCCCCGCCGTCGGTGGTCTTCCAGGGCAGATGCCAGGTGCCGACGTAGATCACGCGCGGATCCCGGGGGTCGATCGCGACCGACTCCACATTGCGAAGTTCGTCGTGGTCGAGAGGCGTGATCCGACGCCACGTGAGTCCGCCATCGGCCGATGAGAAAACGCCGCTGAGCGAGCCCGCGACCACCAGGTTCGGGTCGGTTGGGGCCAATCTCAGCGCGCGAACCGATTCGCCTTGCAGGCCCAGGGTGAAGGTCTCACCACCGTCCGTGCTCGTCGCGACACCGCCGCCCTGCCCATGCGCGTCCCAGAACCCGACCAGCAGCGCGCCCAGCGGGCTCACCACGAGTTCGTCCAGATTCTGGTCTCTTCGAGGGAAGCCGGGAGTCAGGCGCCGCCAGGCGAGACCGGCGTTTTCCGAGCGATAGAGGGTCCCGCCAGCGGTGCCGAGGTACACGCGGTTCGTGTTCCGCGGGTCCGTGGCCAGCGAGCGGACATCGCCGCCATCCGGACCGATGGGGATCCATGAAGACGCCCGCTCCAAGGGTGATGACGCGGATGCGGTCAGAAGGAGGCAAAGGGTGAGCGCGGTCCGAGCCTGGATGTGCAGGGCCTGTCTCCATTCCGCAAATACGAATCGGGGCGGACCCGAAGCCGTCTCGAGCCCGCCCCGCGTTTGCACGTGGTTACTTCTGCGACGGCGAGGTAGCGCCCTCAGGCACGAAGATCACCTCGACGCGGCGGTTGCCCGATAGCGCCGGGGCAGCCTGCGCCTTCGAGGCGCCGTCGCCCCGCACCGTGACTCGCGCTCCGTCCACGCCGCGCTCGGAAGTCAGATACAACTTCGTGGCGTCGGCGCGCTGTCTCGAGAGCAGCTCGGGTCGCGCTTCGTTGCGGTCGGCGTGGCCGACGATCACGACATGGCTGCGCGGGTCTTCACGAAGCCGCAGGGCCACGTCATCGAGGCAGGCCTTGTCGACATTGTTGAGACGCGCACGGTTGTGCGGGAAGCCGGTCGCGGCACAGGTCATGGCTTCGGGCTTCCGTTCCGGCGCGGCGACCCGAAGGTTGCAGGTCGCATCGGCGGCGCCGCCGCGGCCATCCGCGACGCGGACCGTCGCGTTGACGTTCGCCGGACCGCTGACCCCGGTGGTATCGAGCTCGACGTTGGCGTTCGAGCCGAGAATGCGCCCCCCGCTCGTGGTCCAGGTGTAGGTCAGGTTGTCGTTGTCCGGATCCGAAGCGTTGGCGCGGAGCTTCACAACTTCGCCCGCACGGATGCTGGCGCTCGCGGGGTCACAGGAGACGGTCGGCGCCCGGTTGACCGGCGGGGCCGGCGCCGGTGGCGGAGGCGGCGGAGGAGGCGGCGGGGGAACGGCGATCGCACAGCACTTCGTGCCGGGATGGTACCCCACCGAGAACTGCTTGCCCATGGAGCTCTTGCTCCCGGAGTTGAGGCCCCGGTCGTCAAAGTTGAGATTCTTCGAGATGGCGGGCCGGATGAAGAAACCCTTGCCCAGCCAGACCACCGGGCCGATCACGAAGTCAAGAGGATTCGTCTGCTTGAAGGCGGCGTCCCCATACTTGGTTCCGGTCAACTCGGCCTGGACCTGGACTCTCCTGCACGCGGGGAGGTTGATTCCCAATCCCCACTTGAACGCGTTGCCGATATCGACGGGCCTCGGCGAGGTGGGATCGGTGTTCCACTGATAGCCGAGAGCGGCGTGCACGTCCGCCTTGCGGCCGAGCGATTTCGACATCAGGACGTCGACGCCTACCGAGCGCTTTCCCGTTCCCAGGCCTTTGGCTTCGTTGGCGGTCGGGAGCTTGACGTAGCCGTGCACGGCCAGACCCACGGGGTCTTTGCCGTAGTCATCGAGCAGCTTGTACTTGACCCCAAGCTTCAGGTCGCCGGCGCCGGTCTGCCAACCCGTGGACACGAACGGATAGTCATTCACAAAGCCCGGCTGGAAGAGTGCATCCGCGTTGATGCGATTCTGCAGGCCAAACGCCAGGGCCAGTTCCAGCTTGCTGGTGGCGCCGTACGCCAGGGTCACGCCGTGGATCGAGATGTCCTCGTCCTTCGGGTCGCGATCGAGGTTGTCGCGGAACAGGCTGAACGAGACGCGGCCTTTGGGGAGGGTGTAGGCGGAGGGAAGGTGGAAGAGGCCGGTCGAGCCGTCGTAGCCGGGCGTCGCCGGATGAGCCTCGTAATCCTTCCCCTCGACCACGATCACCCAGGTCTTCACATCTTCGCGGCGGACCGTGGGCCCGTCGTTGGTCTGACTTTGCGCAATCCCGGACCCGGCGAGCATCAAGCCGCCGAGCAAGACGAGGATCACGTCTCTGTTCTTCAACATCTCTCTTCGCATACTGCTTTCTCCTTTGCGGCGATAACCGAGTGGAACCACCGGCCACAGACTAGAGAGGCGCGAGCCTTGCGTCCGTGCTCTAGCGCACACAGCCGGGATTCACGTGGACTGTCGAGATCGAGGGCGGTTCCGCAGTCAGGGGCGGATTCGCAGGGGCTGGGTGAGCTCGAGGGAGAGCGTGCCGCCCGCGGGTATGTTGATGTTCTTGCCCTTGTCGATGAGAACGACTCCGGTTCCCGCACCCGCGCCGATCAGCGCACCGAGCCCGGCGCCCTTTCCGCCATCGACGATCGCGCCGATCAACGCCCCCGCGCCCGCAGCGCCGCCAACGGTGACGGCATCGCGCGTGTGAGTGTCGTCCGCGGTGATGTCAACCGCCTGAGTCTCGATCGCGTGCTCGGCGCCGCCTTCGACCACGAGCGCCTCAAACACGAAGGCGAGGCGGGCTCGGGTCTTCACCCGCCCGGAGGGGACCGCCGCGGTCACCCGGCCGCGCAACGCGCTGCCCGCCTGCGCCACCACCTTGGTGTTGACGAGAAGGTCGTGGGCCAGACGGGCCTCGATGCGATCGCCAGCCTGGGAGGTCTTCGAGGACATCGCGGTCTCCACGATGGCCGAAAGGCGGGTGCCCGCTGGCACCTCGAGCACCGGGCGGGGCGCAGGGGTCGCTCTGGCCGCCGCCGGGGTCGCTCTGGCGGCCGCCGGCGCGCCTCCTTCGGGGCCGGGAGCGCAGGCGGTGGGGAGAGCGATCGAGAGCGACAGGGCGAGACCATGGACAGATTTCATGACTTCAGCCTAAAGTCCGGCAACCCTGAAGGTCGGTGCGTTATCGCGCACTAGCCGCCCGGCTCCTGGTTCTCTTTCGCACACCGAAGGGGCCACCGCCGTCGGGACGAAAGCGCCGATAACATTGATTCAGATGAGCGCCACCCCGCCCGAGTCCCGTGCCCGGAGAGTGCGGAAGAACCTCCGGCTGGGCATGTCCCTCGCATGGGCGGCCTCCCCGAGTTCCCTGGTCCGGTACTCAGTGCTGGGCATGCTGAGCGCAGCGATGCCGCCGATCTCCGTCTACCTCGGCGCGGAACTCGTGAACCGTATCGCCGGGGCTCGAGCGCGCGCGCTCGAGTTCAACGACGTCCTGCCCGTCATCCTGGGACTCTGGCTTGCCACCGGGGTCCAGCGAGCGGTGGGCGCCTACATGGGCTACGGGCGGAACCTCTTCGTCCGTCGCGTGCAGCTCGAAGCCGAACGCCGGCTTCTGGCCAAGGCCGCGACCATGGACCTCGGTCATTTCGACAACTCGAACTGGCACGATCGCCTCGCGCGCGCCAAGCGCGATGTCTCCTGGCGACCGGGCGACCTCACCTGGTCGGTGCTCGGGTTGTCCGGGAACATCATCACCATCCTGCTCATGGCGACGCTTCTCGCGAGCCTTCACTACGCCCTCGTCCTTCTGGCTCTCGCCTCCGCGGTCCTGTCCCTCGCCATCGAGCGACGCGTGACGTCGAAGCTGTACGAGTTTTTCTACAAGGAAACTCCCGAGGAGCGCGAGCGCGACTACCTGGGCGACCTCCTTGCTCAACCGCGAACCACCAAGGAAGTCCGCGCGTACGTCCTCGCCGACTATCTGATGGGGCGTCACGGCGCGCTCTCCGAAGAGCTCTTCAAGAAGCGGGAGGAGATGTACCGCACGGCCACCCGCACTTCTTTGCTGACCGGCCTGGTGAGCGGGACGACTCTCGCTCTCGCCTACGCCTTCGTGGCCGTGCGCGGGGTCGCGGGCTCGATCGATCCCGGCGGCGTGGTCCTCGTGATCGGCGCCTTCGCCGCGGTGGCGGGCACCCTCAGCCAGATCTCGAGCACGTTCGTCGCGGTCGATCAGCACACCACCTTCCTCGACGACTACTTCTCCTTTCTCTCCATCGAGCCTCTGCTCAAGGTGCCCACGGTTCCCCACCCCGTGCCCATTTGGCAGGTTCGCGGCATCGAGCTCGACCGCGTCACCTTCACCTACCAGGGTGGGACCGAGCCGGCGGTCGCGGGGCTGAGCCTCCAGATCCGGAGCGGCGAGATGCTGGCGCTGGTGGGCGAGAATGGAGCGGGCAAGAGCACGCTCGTGAAGCTCCTCCTTCGCTTCTACGATCCGGACCAGGGCTCGGTACGCGTGGGCGGCGTCGATCTTCGCAACGTCGACCCGAACGAACTGCGCCGGCGGGTCGGCGTGCTGTTCCAGGACTACCCGAGCTACGAGCTCACCGTGCGCGAGAACGTGGCCATGGGGCGGCCGGATCTCCCCGGCGACGACGAGCGCGTGATGGACGCCCTTCGACGCTCCCGCAGCGAGTGGCTGGTGAAGAAGATGCCCAAAGGCCTCGACTCGCGGGTGGGGCGTCTCTTCGAGGGCGGCCACGACCTCTCCGGCGGCGAGTGGCAGCGCCTCGCCCTCGCGCGGATCATGTATCGCGACGCCGATGTCTGGATCCTCGATGAGCCCACCTCATCGCTCGATCCCGAGGCCGAGGCCGGGATATTCGCCGAGCTCAAGGAGAACCTGAAGGGACGGATCGGGATCGTGATCTCGCATCGCTTCTCGACCGTGCGCATCGCGGACCGAATCGCGGTCATCGCCCTTGGCCACGTGACCGAACTGGGCACGCACGAGGAACTGCTGGCCGCGAAGGGCCGGTACGCCGAGCTCTTCGAGATCCAGGCCGCGGGGTATCGGTAGGGCCGCCTGAGGCGTTCTCTCGGACTGGTTGGAGACGCGGGCGAGCGGAAAACGATCGCCTATCATCCCTCCGTGAGACCCGCCCGCCCCGCCTCGTGGTCCGTCGACCCCGCGGCGGTGTTGGGGGCGACCGCGCTGTTCGGCACTCTCGACTCGGAAGCGCTCGAGAAGCTCGTGGCGCAGATGGAACGAGTGAACGTGGTCGGGGGCGAGACCCTGCTGAACGAGGGCGAGCCCGGCGACTGCCTCTACGTGGTCGCGAGCGGACGGCTCGCGGTGCTGGTCAGAGATGCTACCGGCGCCGAAGTATCGGTCGCCGAGATTGCCCGCGGCGAAACCGTGGGTGAAATGGCGCTGCTCTCCGGCTCTCCGCGGTCCGCGACGGTGCGTGCCCTGCGCGATTCGCTCCTGCTCCGCTTCTCCAAGGCGTCGTTCGATCTCATGCTCGAACGTTACCCGCGCACCACGATGCAGCTCGCGCGGCTCATCGTGCTGCGTCTCGAAGAGTCCATCCACCGGCGGCGCGACGCGCCCTCCGCGCCGGCGACGATCGCGGTCGCGCCCTCGGGCGGAAACCCGCCCGTACCTCTCGTGGCGCGCTTGCTCGTCGAACAGCTCGGCCGCCACGGGCGGACCTTGCACCTGACCTCCGACCGGCTGGAGCGCGGTCTGGGCGCGATGGCGGGTGACGACGCGACCGTCGTCGCCTGGCTCGACCAGCGAGAGGCCGAGCACGAGTTCGTGGTCTACGAATGCGACCCCGGGCCGACCGCGTGGACCCTGCGCTGCCTTCGCCAGGCGGATCGAATCGCCCTCGCGGCTCGCGCATCGGAATCGGAGGGACACTCCGAAGTCGAGGCGCGGCACTTCGACGGCGAAGACAACCGAACGCGCGTCACCACGGAGCTTGTTCTCGTCCACCCGAAAGACACGAGAATGCCGGCCCGCGCCGAGGTGTGGCGACGAACGCGACGCGTGGCCGCGCACCACCACGTTCGGGAAGGGCATGCTGCTGACGCCGAACGACTGGGCCGGCTGATGCTTGGCAAAGGGGTGGGCGTGGTACTCAGCGGCGGCGCGGCCCGCGGATTTGCCCACCTCGGCGTGCTGCGCGCGCTCGAGGAATGCGGGGTCCCGATCGACGCGGTCGGGGGCACGAGCATGGGGGCGATTCTTGCCGGTCTGGTGGCCTGCGGCTACGCGCACGAGGAGCGGATGGAGAGAGCGAAGACCGGCTTCTTCGAGAACCCGCCGAACAAGGACTTCACCCTGCCCATCGTCGCGATCAATCACGGCGGCCGTTCCAACACCATGCTTCGCGGCATGTATGGGGATGCGCTGATCGAGAATCTGTGGACGCCGTATTTCTGCGCCTCGACGAACCTTACGAATGCCGAGTTGCTGGTGTCGCGCGAGGGACCGTTGTGGAGGTGGGTCCGGGCGAGCTGTTCCGCTCCCGGGATGGCGCCACCCATCTTCGAGGACGGCCAGCTCATCGTGGACGGCGGCATCCTCGACAACCTCCCGGTCGGCGTCATGCGCGGAACGCACGGCATCGGCACGACCATCGCATCGGACGCGGGCTCGGCGCGGGACGTCTTGCGCGCCCTTCCGCCCTGGGACGGCGTGTCCGGTTGGGAGGTCCTCTGGCAGCGCATGACCGGCAAGAGAAGCGCGCGGGCATCGGGAGTGCCGACCCTCGCCGACATTCTCATGCTGACCTCCACGATCAGCAGCGTGCCCGCCGGACTCGAAGCGCGGCGGCTCGCGGATCTCTATCTCAGCCCGCCAACGACCGGGGTCAGGCTCACCGAGTGGACGGCGATCGATCGCGCGGCGGAAGAGGGATATCGGTACGCGCTCGATCGCGTGCCGCAGTGGCGCCTGAAGTCCGGTATGGTCGGCCATGCGTGAACGGTATGGCCGCTGGGCGCTGGTCACCGGCGCCTCCTCCGGCATCGGCCGCTCGCTCGCGCGCGGACTGGCGGCGAGAGGGCTGAATGTCGTGCTCGTGTCGGATCAGCCGGCCGAGCTCGAGGCGGTCGCCGAGGAACTACGCGCGAAACATGGGGTCGAGGCCAGGGCGTGCAGCGTCGATCTCGCGCGCCCGGACCTGCTCGACGTGGTGCGCCCGTCCACACGGGACATCGAGATCTCCGTCCTCGTCAACAACGCGTCCTTCGGCGTGCTCGGACCCTTTCTCTCCCGCTCCCTCGCCGATTACGACACCCTCATCTCGGTCAACGTGCGCGCCTACATAGCACTCACCCACGAGTATCTGCCCGCCATGGTCGCCGCGAATCGCGGCGCGTTGATCTTCGTGACCTCGTTGAACGCGCTGGCGCCGATCGGCGGGAGCGCGGTATACACCGCGACCAAGGCGCTCGAAGTCTCGTTCGCCGGTGCGCTGTGGTACGAACTGCGCGAGACGAAGGTCGACGTGCTCATCGTCCTTCCCGGCCCGACGAAGACGGGATTCCAGAAGAAGGCCGGGACCATGCTGGCCCCCTGGGCGATGGAGCCCGAGGAGGTCGCCCTTGGCGCGCTCGCCGTGCTGGGCAAGGAGTTGACCTTCATTCCGGGTGAAAAGAACCGTTGGCTCGCCGAATCGGCGGCCAAACTGCCATTCGAGCAGCGAATCATCACGGCTTCGGAGTTCCTCCACGCCGCGCTGGTTCTGGGCGTCGACCCGGAAAAGTGAGCGAACCCTCCCTCCGCCGGGCGGTATCGACCCCTCCGCCGCCCTCGCCCGCGGCGGGCGCGTATGCCAAAAGACTGATCGACGACGCCGCGTTGATCCGTCTCTCCGGTCTTTTCAAAAAGCCCGCGCCCGGCCGCGATCGCGCGCTGTACCGGTCCAAAGCGCGACGGTCGATTCAGGTGGTCGCCATCGAGACCGCTTCCCTGCGCGAAGACGAACTCATCGACATCATGCGTTTCCGGCTCGCGCAGTATCTCGCGGTCCGTTTTGTCGATCTCGAGCGCGTCTACGCCGAGCGAATCGAGTACGAGCCGCTCGATCACTCGGGACCTCGCGATGTGCATCTGATCGCCGCCGACATCGAGAGCGGGGAGATGCTCTGCTACATGACGATCAAGGCGGTGGCCGGGCCGCCGGGAGCCACGTTCCGGATGAAAGAGCGCCCGCTCTTTCCGGTGGAACAGGTTCACGGCTTCGGGGTGTACAACCGGCTCGAGCGTCTGCCCGACATCGAGATCTCCCGCGCGCGGGAGGTCGGCCGCTTCGTGAAGAACCAGCGCTACGACTCGCTCGACGAGCGCAGCATCCGCGCGCCCCTCGAGACCTCGTTGGCACTTTGGCGCGTGCTCGAGTTCGAGCTGCCGGGATTGGAGGTCTATCTCGGCGATTTCGAGGAAGGCATCGCGCAGGCGCGGCTTGCCTACTTCCACGTGCCCATGGCGGTGCTGCATGGGACGATTCCCTACGAGGCCGAAACCGCGTGGCTTTTTCGGCGCTATCAGCATCGCACCGTGTTTCCGTTCGCGGTGCTGCGCGACGATCTCCCGCTCGCCCGCGCGCGCGGCAAGTCCATAGATCGCGCGCTGTCTCTTCCCGGAAGGCTCGCGCTGATTCGGCTTTCGTACCTGCGCCGCCACGTATCCACGCATCGCAGCACCCTCGAACCGAAGGGCGGGCTGCCGGCGATCAACGAGGCGGTCGTGCTTCGCCAACCGGAAGTCGCCATGGCGGATCGTCTCGAGCTGATCCAGGAAGGCGAGCGCCTTCGTGCCGCGCCGCTCTTCGCCGATCTCTCCGTCGCCGAAGCCGCGGTGCTCGGTACGCGACTGGAGAGATTGACCATCGCGCCAGGCGAGATCATCGTGCGCGAGGGCGAGGACGGCGACGCGCTCTTTGTCGTGGAATTCGGGAAGGTGCAGGTGCAAGCCGGAGGGGCGGTTCTCGCCGAACTCGGGGCAGGCGATCATTTCGGAGAGATCGCCCTCGTGACCGGGGGCACCCGGACCGCCGACGTCGTCAGTGCGGCGGGCGCCACCGTGCTGCGTCTCTCGCGCGACGTCTACCTCCAGTACCTCGCCGCCCTTCCCGACATCGCGACGAAGACTGCGGCCACGAGGTCGGCACGCCTCGAAAGCAACCAGAGGCCGCGCGCGGCCGCGCAGGCGCCCACCGTATTCAGCCAGCTCACCTCCGCGGGAGCGAGCGTGCTCGGCGCACGAATGTCGCTGCGCGAAGTGCGGGCAGGGGTGACGATCGTGGCTCAGGGCGAGGCCGGGGATGCGCTCTACCTCATCGTCGCCGGCGAGGCGGAAGTCATCGCACGAAGCCCGACCGGCGCCGAACAGTCGATGGGAGTCCTGGCCGAGGGCGATTTCTTCGGCGAGATCTCGTTACTCGAGAACCGGCCCCGCGTGGCCAGGGTCATAGCCCAGACGCCCATGACGTTGATGCGCCTCGACCGCGAAGGCTTCGATGCTTTCCTGCGGTACTCCGAGAGCGCTCGCTCGGAGTTTGGCGCGACCGCGACAAGACGCGCCCTCGCGACGGAGCGCGCGTTCCAAGGGCGGCACTGACCGCACCTTCGGTTCCGGGGCTACCCGCCGCTCGTGTGCCGTGTGAGGATCGGCCGGACCGCGGCGACCTCCGGGGCGAACATCTCCATCTGGGCCGGATCCGAGAAGACCGCCTCGTAGTCCGCGGGTGCGAACGCGCGGGCCAGGC
>JANMVV010000223.1:0-1950 GCA_031392925.1 Vicinamibacteria bacterium | reverse complement strand
ATGGCCGGCGGCTTCGCTGTGATCAAAGACGTGCCGAAGACGATGGTGTATGAGCTGGCGCGGCTCCGCAACCTCCGCGGCACAACCCCGGTGATTCCCAAACGGACGTTAGATCGGCCACCGACCGCCGAGCTGAGGCCCGACCAAAAGGATGAAGACTCGCTGCCCCCCTACGAGATCCTCGACCCCATTCTCCAGGCCTATGTGGAAGAAGACCGGTCTCTCGAAGAGATCGTCGAGGCAGGGTACGACCGCGCTACGGTGGCCCGTGTGATGACGATGGTGGACGGCAGCGAGTACAAGCGCCGGCAAGCGCCGATCGGCATCAAGATCACGCATCGAGCGCTCGGAAAAGATCGGCGGATGCCGATTACGAACGGGTATCGAAACTCATAGGAGTCTGTCTGGTCTGTCTAGTTTATCTGGTTAGTTTCGTTCAACCAAACACACGAGACAGACCGAATAGACCAGATAGACCGGGTTTGATGTTTACGGGGCGGTTGGTTGGGGTTTCGAGCGCGGTGTGGTTTTCCGCTTTGGGCTGTCTGGTTTGGTGGTCTGGCTGTCGAGTCGTTTTTGAACGGATTCCAGTTCCTTCCTGAGGGTTTCCACTTCCTGAGCCAGAGCCTCTGTGGTATGAGACGGGGCTTCAGATGCGCTGGTTCCTGCTGGAGATTCGTGAGTCGGCGCAGTCTGCCCAGTAGCTGTTGCTGTCGGCGCATGTTGCAGCATCTGATAATCGATGGCGAGGAACCGATCGGTCGTTTTTCCTCCTTCCGGCGGATCGAAGGCATCAGACCGTTGGGCATCGCTCGGGATGAACAGCAGGATACGGTTCAGGAGGCCTGAGGAATCGGGTGAGCGTGACCGATAGGCCATGTCGCCGGAGGTCGTGAGGTTCGTCCGCGTCGGTGAATATCGATATTGAGCGAGAATCACATACAGCAATCGGCCGTAGGCGTAGATGGAACCGGCGGTGGTTTCCGTGGTCGAAGATTCCAACATGGAACCTTTGTGTGTAGTGTGGACACGATACTCGATACCTTGATCCGGCGTTGCCGTGCGCAAGCCCTCTGCAAGCAGTGGAGCGAGGAATCGGATCTGATCGTCCGAGAAGACCGGGACGGAAGAGGCTGGTCCTGCGAGATATTTCTGAAGGCCATGCCCTTGATCCTGAATCTCTATACCGCGCAACACCTTGGCGAGAAGGGTTGGTTCCAGCGTGATCGGATGAGTGGCCTGAATCGACCGATCGGACATCGTCTGCAACGACACGGTTCCGCGAGGATCGTCAAAGAGGATTTTGCCGGTTGGGGCAGTCGTGCCACAGGCGGTGCCGACTAGACAGAGCAGCGCCAGTAGAAACGAAGGCTTGTGAGATAGTGCTCGTGCCGGATGCTGTAGTGCAGGAGCCATAGATGGGAGCGAATCTAGCACAGACGATAGGTCAATGCCAACCGGGGGGCGCGCGACGGGCGAGAGTGGCGGGACGGGGGAGAGTTCGAAGTCCGAAGTTCGAGGTTTCCGGAACTTCGATCTTCGAGTCGCGCTTTTCTCGCTCGTCCAGCCCGTCTCGCTTGCCAACGATTGGCATGAGATCGAAAGGCCTTGAATAGATGGGATGTCGCATATACGATGGCATTTCTGAGAGCAGTGTCGTGTCTTGCTTCGAGGTGCGATGAGTCGAACGCTTGGGCGGATTCGTGAACTGGTCACCCGACGGGAGGTGCAGATCTCGGATCATGGGTACGACGAGCTGGCAGACGATGATCTTTTCGTCGACGACATCCTGGCCGGACTCGCCGTCGCGGTCGTCGTGGAGGATTATCCCGCCTACCACAAAGGTCCTTGCGTGCTTGTCCTTCAACGGGACGGACACGATCAGCCCGTCCATGTGGTATGGGGAATTCCCAAGGATGCGTCCTCACCAGCCGTCGTGGTGACGGCGTA
>JANMVV010000221.1:0-3570 GCA_031392925.1 Vicinamibacteria bacterium | reverse complement strand
GTTGAGGCGGTAGCGCTCGGCGATCGGTCCCCAATAATGGACTCCGGCGCCGCCCATGGGGTCCACGCCAATATGGACGTTCGCGCCTCGAATCGCGTCCATATCGATCACACGGTCGAGATCGGCGACATAGGCGTTGAGATAGTCGTGCCGGTGAGTCGTGGAGGCTCGAAGGGCCTTGGCGAAGGGAATGCGCTTCACCCCTCTCAAGGCATCCTCGATAAGCTCATTGGCCTTTTTCTCGATCCAACCCGTCACCATCCGTTCCGCGGGTCCCCCATTCGGCGGGTTGTACTTGAACCCACCGCTGTGAGGCGGGTTGTGAGATGGCGTGATGACGATACCGTCAGCAAGCCCCTCTGTGCGCCCCCGGTTGTAGGTAAGGATCGCGTGGGAGATGACCGGTGTCGGCGTGTACTCATCGCCCTCGGCGAGCGTGACTTCCACACCGTTCGCCGCGAGGACTTCGAGCGCGCTCGCCTGGGCCGGCACGGAGAGCGCATGGGTGTCCAGTCCGAGAAACAGCGGGCCATCGATCTTCTGTTCCTTTCGGTAGAGGCAGATGGCCTGAGCGATGGCGAGGATGTGCCATTCGTTGAAGGACCGGTCGAATGCGGAGCCGCGATGCCCCGAGGTTCCAAACGCCACCCGCTGCTCGGGCAGGGCAGGATCGGGAACGTCGGCATAAAACGCAGTGACGAGCCTGGGCACGTTCACCAGCATCGACGGGTCGGCCGGCTTTCCCGCTAACGGGCTGACTGTCATTGCCCCTCCTGAAACCAAGGCGACGTTCTCCGTCCTCGTTTCGCGCGCCGGGCGACCGCGCTTGATGACCTAGATGCTGACCGTGCCGCAGCAGCCTCCGGACTTGTCCACCACGGGCAGGCTTCTCGCGTGATGCTGATGAAGCTTGAGACGAGCGGCGTCCACCGACTCGTCCGCGCCGCAACAAGCGGATGCCGGACGCATGATTTCCTCGACGCATACGTCAGCGGCATGGCGGTCATCGGCGGCAACGCCGCAACACACGTCCCGCTCGGTGACCACGCCCACCACCTTCAGGTGTTCTCTGTCCTCGACGACGGGCGCGCACCCGCAGCCTGAATCACGAATGGCCCTCGCCGCGTCTGCCGCGGTGTCCTGCGGCATGCAGCACGAAGACGCCTCGATCGGTTCCATTACATCGCCACAACAGCCCATGGTATCTCCTCTCTCCTTGACTTATGTCTTTCGCGAGGGCGCCGGACTGCCTCGGACTCGCATCGCCGTCGGGCGCGGTCTCGACTACTTCTTCTCTTTTTCGATGTCCTTCTCGATTTCCTTCATCTCGGGCATGCCCTTCATGTCACTCTTTCCGTGTCTGGTGGCGGCGCAAAACATCGCGTCCTCGCCGCACTTCGAGCAGACATGCTTGACCTCGGCGTTCTTGCCCGTGCCTTTGCCGGTGGCCACGACTTCCACGGTGCCGCCGCAGCTGGCACAGGTGAACTTTTCACCGACGGTCATCATCTTGACGTGGGCCTTGTCGGCGCCCACTTTCTGAACCATGACGTGTTTGCACCGGCTGCAGGTCATGGCCATCGAGTCTCCAGGCTTCAGCGCTTCCGCCTGAGCCTGGGTGGTGATGTGGTCCATGTGATCCATGTGCGCCGGCGGTGGCGTGGCTTTCACGTCCTGCGCGGCGTGGACCAGGCCAGTTGACCATGTCCCGAAAGCAAGGGCTACGGCCAGTCCGGAATTGATGGCGAGTGTGTAGTGTTTCATTGTTGTCGATCTCCAGGGTTGTTCCATGACCAACGAGAACCGAGGGCCAGGGGGTTGGGTTCAGGACGTTGACTCAGTGGGGGTGGGTGGACGGACAACCGGTCACCGCAAAGGCGATTGCGACTATCACTAACATCATCCTCGCCGGTCGTGTCCACCGAGGCTGGTTCAGAGCGAGAATTGCGCGGGCGATAGTGTTCATTGTGTTCATTTCTGTTGTCCTTTGCTGTTGGGCGTCGAGGTCTTTGCGGCCCGCTGTGTCTGGCTTTGCATGGCTATTCCTTCTGTGCTCACCTGGGCGCCTGGGCGGCCCACGGTCTCATGGCTTGTTGCTTGACACTTTCATGATCAGGACGACCAGTAGAACTACGACCAGCAGGCCGATGACCGGCATGACCCATGATCCGCCGTTCGACCAGTCGTTGGTCATCCATCCGTTTGCGTGATTCATAAGAATCCTTTCTTGTTTACGGCGTTGGCGCGGGTTGTGTCTTGGACGTCTGGTCTGGGGCGTGCAGCTTCTTGGTCTCCACACTGCCGGCTTGCTCCATCTTCACGCGCTTCAACAACAGCGCGTTCCCGACCACGATCAGAGTCGAGCCGGACATGGAGAGAGCCGCGAGTTCAGGACTGAGCAGCCACCCGGTCGAGGGATACAACACCCCGGCGGCGAGCGGGAAGGCGATGACGTTGTAACCGGCGGCCCACCACAGGTTCTGGCGCATCTTGCGTCTTGTCGCCCGGCTGAGCATGACCGCGCCGATCACGTCGAAGGGATCGCTCTTCATCAGGACCACGTCGGCGGCCTCCATGGCCACGTCCGCGCCCGCGCCTATGGCGATGCCCACCTCGGCCTGGGCCAGGGCCGGCGCATCGTTGATGCCGTCTCCGACCATGCCGACGCGCAGCCCGCGCGCCTGCATCTCCTTGACCTTCTCCGCCTTCTGTCCGGGCTGAACGTCCGCGAACACGGTCTTGATGCCGAGTTCCCTGGCGACGAGGTTGGCGGTGCCTTGATTGTCACCAGTCAGCATCGCCACCTCGATGCCTAACACCGTGAGCTGGTCGATTGCTTGCTTGGCGCTCGGGCGAATCGCGTCGGCGATGGCGATGAGGCCGCCGGGAGAACCATCAACCGCCGCATACACGACGGTGTTGCCCTTTTCCTCCAGCGCCTTCGCCCGCTCATTCACGCCATCGAGGGCAACTCGGCTGGCGTCCATCAGCTTGCGATTGCCGGCGAGCACGCTGCGCCCGTCCACGGTCGCGCGTGCGCCCTGCCCTGGGACCGCCTCAAAGTCGGATGGTGCGCTGAGCGCAAGACCTTCCGCAGTGGCTTTCTCGATGACCGCCAGGCCCAGCGGGTGCTCGCTCGACTGCTCGAGCGAAGCGACCAGCCGGAGCAGTTCCCGGTCAGTCACAGGATTCCCATCGGTGACGATTTCGACCACCTGCGGTTTGCCAATGGTGAGCGTGCCGGTCTTGTCGAAGATGATGGCCTGAAGTCTCCCCGCCTCTTCGAGCGCGGTCGCATCCTTGAAGAGGATGCCGTTTTGCGCGCCCTTGCCGCTCGCGACCATGATGGCCATGGGTGTGGCGAGCCCAAGCGCGTCGGGGCAGGCGATCACCACGACCGTGATGGCCAAGAGCAGGGCGAAAACGGGCGTCGATCCGGCAACCCAGTACCAGACCGCGAAAGTCGCGAGGCCGAACACGATGGCCGATATGGTCAACACCTGGGCGGCGCGGTCCGCGGATCTTTGCGATGGAGCCTTCGAGTTCTGAGCGGTCTGCACCAGCCTGACG
>JANMVV010000194.1:0-3371 GCA_031392925.1 Vicinamibacteria bacterium | reverse complement strand
TGCGTGCGGCCCACCTTCGGCTCGAAGTCGTGAATCGAGAAGGCGAAGGGGTAGTAGTGGCCGTCCCATCCCACCACGTCGAAGGGATGATGCGCGAGGCCGATGCGGGTCAGCGCATGGTGGGCCTTCACCAGGACCTCGAAGCTCCCCTTCTCGTCACGCGCGCGCAGGTTCTCGGGCACCCGGAAATCGCGCTCCGAATACGGCGCGCCCTCGAGGAGCTGGCCGTGATCGCCCCGGTACCGCCGCGGCGCGCGCAGGTAGTCCTCGCTCTCGAAGACCAGATATCGGTGCGGCCCCTGGCCTAAGCCGAAACGGTGCACGATCCCCCGCGGCACCACCACGTAGTCGCCCGGTCGATAGGCGATGTCGCCGAAAGCGCTCTCGATCGTGCCCTGGCCTTCGGCGATGTAGACCATCTCGTCGGCTTGGCCGTTGCGGGCGAAAGCCGCGTCGGTCAGGGTGGGACGGGCGAGAGAAAGCGCGACATCAGAGTTAAAAAGAAGGGGCACGCGGTCGAGAGTGAGGCTCGGACCGCAAGCAACTTTCGCGGTGTCGAAATGGCGATTGCGAAGGTCGCGGGCCGACTCGGGCTCAGGCCTCACTTCTTTCACCAACTCGCTCGACTGGATCGCGGTGGGCGGGTGCAGGTGATAGAGCAGCGACGACGGTCCGCTGAAGCCGCGATTGCCGATCAGCTCTTCGTAGTGAAGGTGGCCGCCCTCGCGACGCAGTGTGGTGTGGCGCTTGGGGGGAATGTTTCCGAGACGGTGATATCGGTGCACGGGACCTGCTACTTTCGGGAAAAGCCAATCTTGCCGACCACGAACAGGCCGCCGAGGTCAGTCTCTTCATAGACCTTCGAGATGCCGCCTCCGCCTATCGCGTTTCGGGCGAGCGTGATGCCGCCCTCGAGTCCGAGGCGCACGGGACCCTGCTGTCTCTCGAGGCCGAGCCGGGCCTCGAATATTCCCGTGGTTCCGCGGGCGCGGTCGATGAGGCCGGCGATGTGGCTCTCCTCGTTCCATGACACGACGCCGGCGCCCACGCCGACGTAGGGCGCCACCGGCCCCAGTTTCCCGAAGCGGAACGCGGCCGAGGCCAGGCCCTCGGTCAGGGTGAGGGTGAGCGGATGTCCGAGGCGAAAGGCCTCCGAGGTCCGGTCCGCGGCGAACGCACGCTCGCCCTCGCGCTTTATGCGCCTCCCTTCGACACCGAACCGCCAGCGGGAGCCGCGGTCGTAGGACAGGCCGAGACCGTAGCCGATGCCGTCCTTCGAGCCGAAGATCGCCTTCTCGGTATCCGGAGAGTTCGACATCGTGCGTAGACCCGCGTCGAAGGTGAGGGCGATCTCGCCTGCGCCGGCGGGGCGAGGAGTCACGAGCGAGGCCACAACACCTGCCGCCGCGATGAAGCCGAGACCGGAACCCTTCATTCTCATTTGCTCAACCCGAGACCCTTGAGCGCCTCGGAGGGGCGGATGAGGCCCCAGCCAAATTGATCGTCACGACCGGGTGGCCCGAGGTCCTCGGCGGTCTGCTCCATCGCGGCCTGGATGGCCTTCGGGTCCTTGATCCCCTGCCTCGCGAGTAGAGCGGCCAAAGCCGAGACCTGGGGCGCGGCCTGCGAGGTGCCCACGACGAAGTAGTAGGCGAAGTTGTCATAGCGGCCCTGGGTCGCGGAGGCGGGATCGAAGGTCTGCTGGAGGACGCCATCGGGACGGCCGTCGCCATTGTCATCGCGACGCAGATCGCCGCCGGGCGCCATGAGATCGAGGTCCGCGCCGAAACTCGAATAGGGTGCCTTGACCTTGCGGCCATCGACCGAGCCCACCGCGATCACGTTCGAAAAGCCGGCGGGGAAATCGATCGGGCTGGTGTTGTCGTTTCCTGCGGAAGCGACCACGGTGATCCCGGCCGCGACCGCCCGGTCGACCGCGGACTGCAGCGCCTGCGAGCGCGTCGATCCGCCCAGACTGAGATTGATGACGCGGACCGGGTTCACGCCCCCCTGACGGAAGTTCACCGCGTAGTCAATGCCCTCGGCGATGCCGCTGTTCGAACCGAAGCCGTCCCCGTCCAGGACCTTCACCGGCATGATCGCGCTCTGGTACGCAATGCCCGAGGCCCCGGCGCCATTGTTGGTCGCTTCCGCGATGATCGACGCGACGTGGGTTCCGTGGAAGTTGTCGTCGTTCGCATGCGAGTCGTGGGTGAAGACGTTGAACCCGGGCAGGAAAACGGTGCCGCCGAAGTCGGGCGCTTTGCGGAAGGGACCGAAGTCCTCGTAGGCAACACCCGTATCGAGCACCGCGACCGCCACGGAGGCGTCGCCCTTCTGAATGTCCCACATGCGCTCCGCCCCGATGGTCTTCAGGTGCCATTGGAGGCTGTAGAGGCTGTCGTTGGGGGCGAAGTGCGCGTGGACGACGCCATCCGGCTCCGCGTACTCGACCTCGGGCATCGAGCGAAGCCGCTGAGTGAGCCCTGCAGGATCCAGGCCCGCCATCGGCTCGACTACATAGCGCCGCCCGAATGCGCTGCGGGTCGCCCGGGCCCCGCCGGCGTCGCTCAGGCAACCCTCCGCGGCCCGGTCATCGACGGTGTCCTTGAACTGGACGACGACTCGCGACGCGTAGTCGGTGCGCGGACCAAGAGCCGCGCGAAGCTCGAGTTGCGAAGCGTCGATGACCCTCACGCCGTCGTCGGCCCGCACCGCGGGAGCCGGGAACGGAGGGTTGGACCCATGGAGGGCCAGGCCGAAGCAGAGCACGGCTAGACCGGGAGTCGCGAAGGTTCTCTTACCCATGGCCGGACGAGTATAGGACGGGCCTTTCGCCCGGGAGTCGGCCTGGCTCTCGCGTATCGTAAGGAGGTCATGAGGGCCAGAGGGGCGCCACCGTTCGACCTCACCCGCGCCGAAGCACGCCTGCTTGCCTCCCTCACGCCCACCTGGCGTATCCAGGAGTATCTCGACCGCTCCCTCCTGTACGACACCAAGGGCGGAACCTGCCGGTCGCCGCGCCGGGTCATCCGCGACGGACTTTGCCAGTGCATGGACGGAGCGCTCTTTGCCGCGGCGGCGCTGCGCGTGCAGGGCTACCGTCCGCTGATCCTGGATCTCGAGGCCGAGCAGGACGACGACCACGTCCTCGCCGTCTTCAAGACGAAGCACGGTTGGGGCGCCATCGGCCGGTCGAACTACTCGGGCCTGCGCTATCGGGAGCCCGTCTATCGCACCATCCGCGAGCTGGTGATGTCGTACTTCGAGTCGTACTTCAATCTGCGAAGGGAGAAAACGCTGCGGGCATACTCGAGTCCGGTGAACCTGGCGCGGTTCGACTCGATCCAATGGATGACCTCCGAGCAGGA
>JANMVV010000131.1:0-7013 GCA_031392925.1 Vicinamibacteria bacterium | reverse complement strand
TGTTCATCATCTTCTGCTGGACGAGAGTGATGGTCTGGCCCACGTACTTGTCGAGCATCTTCGCGGGCGAGAGAAGGTCATATTCGTAGTTCTGCTCCAAGACGTTGAACGGAGGGCCCTCGACCGGGGCCACGCGGACGGTCGGAGCCTGGATCTGCTCGGCCACATCCATGAAGCGGACTTCGTTCACGCCCACGGCGAGATCGATGTTTCGTTCTTCGCGAACCAGACCGCGGCCATCGTTGTAGACGGTGACGGCCACGGAGACGCGGTTGTCGCCGGTGGAGGTCACCTGGCCGGCGAAGGTGGCCTGGGAGAGGGCGAGGACAACGGCGGTGGCTTTCTTGTTCATGGTCTTCCTTGAAATTCGTGGGGGGCTCTTGGTTGGTTTTCACAGGCGAGACGCGCGATCCCCGCGAATTCTTGCAAACCGGGACTGATCGCCGGCCGCTCAACTGCCCTCGGGAGTCTCCCGAAGCCGCACTTCCATGGAGAAGAACCTTGCCCGCGACGGGCATTCGAGGCGTACCGGCCTTCCGCGGAGTTCCTCGACCACGAGCTTGCCTTCTTTGGACGCTCTCTCCAGCATCCCCCGGGTCGGCGACGGACCCTGCAACATGACGACCGCGGTCTCCCTCGGCGCTTCCTTGCTGCACAGCCAGGACGACAGGGCGGCGCGATTCGGGAGGCTCGCACTGCTCGTGGAGCCTCGCGGCCAGATTTCGATGGCCTCGTTCCCTTCGGGGACCAGGGCGACCGCATCGGCCTTGAGAATGTCGCTCGCCTCCTTGCCCAGGACCTGGGTCAGGGCCTCACCCGTCGGCCTCCGGGTGGCCTTGCGGAGATAGACGGCGCCCGTGTACATGGCGAGGATCACCGCGATCACAATGGCGCCGCGGGTCTCGTCTTTCATCTGCACTCCGGAAATGCTGGGACCTTCCGACTATAGCCCCGCAGGACAACCATCCCGAGCCCGAACCCGCCCCGAGGTTCAGTGGCCATAAGCGCGCAGCCACTCGCGCAGTTCCGGCTCGGGGAGCGGGCGAGAGATATGGAAGCCCTGCACCAGATCGCACCCTTTCGCCCGCAGGCGGTCGAGCACCTCCTGGCTCTCGACTCCCTCCGCCACGATGGTGCGGCCCAATTCGTGGCCGAGGTCGATGACGGACCGCACGATCGCGGCATCGTGCTCGTTGCTGATCATGCCCGCGGTGAAGGCGCGGTCCACCTTCAGCTCGGTGAACGGCAGGTGCTTGAGGTGCATCAACGACGAGTAGCCGGTGCCGAAATCGTCGACGGAGAGCCCCACCCCGGTTTCCCGCAGCGCGCCGCAGACCTCGGAGGCGAGGGTCGCGTCGCCGAAGACACCGCTCTCGGTGACCTCGAGCATCAAGGCCTCGGCCGGCAGGCCGTACCTGATGAGGGCCTGCGCCACCGCGGCGGGCAAACCGGGATCGCGCAGGTTCCGGGGGGCGAGGTTGACCGAAACGCCGGGCGTGAGTCCCGCGCCCCGCCAGGAGCTGCAATCACGCAACGCAGCGTCGATCACCAGGCGCGTGATCCGGTCCATCAGTTCGGAGGACTCGATGAGGGGCAGGAACTCGCAAGGCGGCAGGAGAACTCCGTCGTCGCGACGCCAGCGCAACAGGGCCTCGACCCGCATGACCGAGCCGTCCTTGATCGCCACCTCCGGCTGGTAGTGCAGCACCAGGTGGCGGTGGTCGAAGCCCGCGCGCAGTTCCGCGATGAGCTGCATCCGCGCCGGCGAGTGTTGATCCATGCCGGGGTCGTAGCTGCGCATCCCGGCATGCTCGGCCTTGGCCGCGTACATCGCGACATCCGCGCGTCTCAGCAGGGTGGCCGGGTCGGCGCCATGCGCCGGGCAGTGGACGACCCCGATGCTGGCGCCCACCGCCAGCGGTTCCCCGTCCACGATGATCGCCTGGTCGAGACCGAGGAGCAGGTTGGCGGCGACCCGCTCGGCGTCGCCAATGCTGCCCACGTTGTTGATCAGCACCGCGAACTCGTCACCGCCGAGTCGCGCAATGGTGTCGCTGTCGCGCAGTTGAGCGAGCAGGCGGATGCCGACCTTCGCCAGCAGCAGGTCGCCCACGTGGTGGCCGTAGGTGTCATTCACATCCTTGAAGCCGTCGAGGTCGAGCAGCAGCAGGGAGAAGGGCTCGTGCTTGCGCTGCATGTTGAGAATCGCCTGCTCCAGGCGATCGAGGAGAAGCACGCGGTTCGGCAGCCCGGTGAGCGAGTCGTGGAGCGCCTGATGACGAAGCTGCTCGGTGGCAAGCTCGAGTTCCCGGGTGCGCTGAAGGACGCGCTGCTCGAGCCGTTCGTTGGCCTCCCGCAGCTCGGCCTCGAGCCGTTTGCGCTGGAAGAACTCCGGCGCCACCAGAGCGGCATGGCCCGCGGCGTCGCTGCCCGTCCGCCGCGGCGCGAACCGCGCCAGATGCGCCTCGATCCGCGAAGGCGGGGCCATGATGAAGCGGCAATGCTCGCCTCCCGCGGCGCAGCACTCGACCTCCACCGCCACCAGACGCACGCCGAAGCTCTCCTCGCACCAGCCGGAGGAGTAGCCGGCGTTCATCACGCACACCGGCACGTCGCTCTTCTTGCCCTTGTCCAGCCATGAGTGCGACTCGAACGAAAACGGGTGGTCGTAGAGGAGAAAGCAGTCCTCGTCGGGCGACGGCCGCGACTCGGGCGAGATGTCCACGAAAGCCATGCCCGAATATGCGAAGTGGATGGGGCCGGCCGAGAGCCGCTCGATCGGGTCGGTCACCCCCATCTTGGCCTGGAAGGCCCGGGCGTCGGCGCGGCCGAGGGCATGGGCGAGATCGAACAGCAGGTTGTTGGCGACGCTGCGGGCCTCGGCTTCACCCTGATCCTGGTACAGCTTCATCACCAGCTCGATGAACTCGACCGAGAGTGAGGCCGCGCGCAGAAGGACGTAGCGCTCGCCCGCGATGGAGATGGTGGCCGCATCCGGGTTCTCGACTCGATCCGCGAAGTAGCGCTGCACGTAATCCTGCGCGCGCAGGAAGGGAGCCTCGAACAACGCCGGAACCTTGGCCGTGGTGAGTCGCCCAACCTCCATCCCGCTCATGCTTTCTCTCGCGCGTTCAGTCTAGCCCCGTCGGCTGACCTGACCCCGATCCCGGCCCTTCTCACCGTTGTGAGAAAGTTCCCTCGATGGCTCGATGCTCTCGTCTCCCGCGGTACCCGGTGCGCGGAATCGTCCTTGCCCTCCTGCTGAGCACTCAGGCTGACGCGCAGTCGGCGCCGCCCTGTCGACCGGGCGACAGCCTTCTATCGCTCGGAAAGGTCGCATTCTTCCAGTCGATCGAGCGCGGCGCCTTCGCAATCGGCGAGCGAACCCTCGACGATCTCCTCGACGGACTCGGAGGCTCCAACGCCGCCAGGCCGTCGAGCGGCGCGCGACCAACGCACGCGACCGCCCCTGGCCAGGCGCGCGCGACCGTCTTTCCGCCGACCGCGGACGCAGCCCTGGTCGCCGCGCTTCAGGCCTACATCGACCGCCCGTCCTCCGAAGCCTCCGATGCGGCCTTTCAGACCTTTCTCGAAGGAGCGACGAGGATCCTGTTCGAAACTCCTCCCGAGAAGCCCGGCGAATTCGGCCGCGTGGGCCTCGTCCTCGAGGACCGCCACTTTGGCAATCGGGGCTCCACGTTCGCGGTTCAGGAGATGACGAACGAGAGCCTGCGGCGTAGGCTCGAAGATTCCCTCTTCGGAGGCGGCCCTGATCTGGAGATGGGAAGGACGAACAGGTTGCTCAGCGCAAATCCCTTCTTCAAAGCGGCGGTCATCGCCGACACGAGAAACGTCGATCGGAACAATCTGGGCATCGCGGTCAAGAACGAACGGGACCTCAGAACCCTCTGGTTCGAGGACTACCGCTCGTACCTCGCGACCGCCACGCCGAGTCCCTCACCCGCGCAGGTCACCGAAGCCCTGAACACCGGCTGGGCCGTCCTGCAGAAGTTCTGGGCGTTCAAGCGAACCGAGATCTTCATCGATCGCGCGCAAACGACCTTCGGAACGGAGATGCGCGAAGTCAACGAACGCGTGACCACGGATAATCTGCCGCCGCGGGACTGCGAGCCGAAGGGACGCTGACATCCGTGGGAGCACAACAGCTGGCCGCCATCGAGTCCGCCATCGAAGAGCTGGAATCGGAGGAGGCGCTTCGCGCGCCTGGCGAGCCCCCTCGGTACTTTGCGCGTTTCTCGCTCGCCGAGCAGGAGCCGTGGATCGAGATCGTCCTGGCCAGGGCGACGGTGGTCAACCTCTGGTATCCCTTCGATGACGAACCCGAGACCGTGCTGGCCGAGGCTGGCGTGGAGGTGCCCGCGCCCTTTCAGCTCATCGAGAACGCCAATCCGTCGTGTACGTTCTCGATTCCCCGCAGTCCGGTCGGCGATCTTTCTCAATTCGTCGAAGACCTGTTTCTCAAGCTCTACGCCTCCGATGAGGAATATGCGCTGGAGATCGAGATGTGCGCGTTCGAGTGAGGCGAGTGCCAATTGCTTGGCGCTCCCGGGGACGAGCGCCCCCGCGCGTTCACTTCGTCGACAGGCGATGGCCTACTTCCGAAAGTACTCTCTCACTTTGGCCGCGATCTGAGGCTCGGTCATCTTGTCCGCGGTTTCAACCGAGACGATGCGCGCGCCGAATCCCTTGTCCACCATGCGCTTCTGGAGCTCTCCCTTGGCCTCGCCGGGGCCGAAGAGGAAGACCTCCTCCGCCACGCCCAGACGGCGGATCACCTCGTCGTAGTACTTGTCGAGGTGATCGGCGAAGTGCCGGTCGCGGTGATCGTCCTCCGGTGCGTCCACCGCCGAGAGGCCCGCCACTCGTTCGTGCTTCTCTACTCCGGACTCCATCCGTTCCGTTCGTTCACTGTTGTTGCCGGTGAAGATCAGGACCGCTCCCCGGTGGTCCATCCAGACGCCCGCTTGCTTCGTCATTCCGCCGGCAAGCATGAGCGAGCCCGCCCGTCGGGTCTGTTCGCTGCCGAACATCCGGGCGAGCCTCCACGAAGCCCGCCGCCGCTCCTCACGGCTTCATCTCCTCGGGACTCGGTGGCACAGCTCGCGGTATGGGCCTTCTCATCTCGACCCGGTTGCTGCCAGCCCGGACTTCGTCACCGCCGGACTCGCCAGCAGCGCCTCGCGATCGATCCACGCGCCCCCGATCATCAGGCGATTGATCTTCTTCAGGTTCGCGACATCCACCGTGGGATCGGCGTCGAGCACCAGAAGGTCCGCATGGTACCCCGCGCGAATCTGTCCTACGTCTCGCCAGCCGAAGGCCGTTCCCACATTGCCGGTTGAAGCCGCGAGCGCTTGCCGCGGCGTGAGGCACGCCCTGACGAGCAGCTCGAGCTCGGTGTGGAGGGAGATCCCCGGCATGGTTCCGAAGGCATCCGTTCCACTGCCCGTGAGGTAGTGCGCGCCGGCCTTGCAGTACTGGGCCTCGATGACCTGCAGGTGCTCGTTCGCACCGGGAGGGAACTGATCTCTCGCGGTCGGAGCCGGTGTGCGTTCGCCGGTCTTCGGATCAGCGGGCAGATGGATATCGGCCGGATTCAGGAGTTTCGCGACCGGCTCATTCCAGGGATTCCGGTGGCCAGGAAGATCCAGGTAGCCCATCGCCAGCGTGGGAATGAGGGCGGCTTTGCTCTTCGCAAGCGTCGCCGCGTAGCGCGTGAGCGCCGGATCGTCGGATTCGATCGTGCTCAGATACTCGTAATAGGGAATGCGCGGGGGCCCGAACGGCGCCGCCGCGACCTTGGCGCGCAAGTCGGGCGGCGCCAGCTCGAGCGAGTAGCGCGAGGTGTGAACGAACGCTCTGACCCCGGCCGCGATCGCCTCGGGGTACGTGGTCGCACCGAGCTCGCCGATGGTGCCCAGCCCAAGTTCCGCCGCGCGCGCGGCCACCGCGCGGGTCTGGTCCGGCGCCATCGGGTAGTGCAGCAGCAGCACGGAGACGCCCTTGCCGGCGCGTTCGTCCACCTGTGCCGTCAGTTCCAAAAGACTCATCTTGCGCCCGCGCGCCATGAGCTCAGTCTGCGTCCGCGGCGGAGGCTCCAGGCCCGTGATGTCGTACCCGCTCACCGTCTCCATCTTGAGAATGCGCGGCGACGGTGTCCCCGATGTGAACAGCGCGCCACGGCGGGGGTCCAGCGCGTCGTTGGCCACGACGGAGGTAACGCCCATATAGAGGAACGCGTTTGCGTACGCCTGGTTGCCGACGGTCGCGAAGACGTCACTCAACCCCGGCACGATGAACTTGCCCTTCAGGTCAAGGCTCAACGCGCCGCGCGGGATCCTGGTGGAGCGCCGAGGCCCGGCGGCCGTGACCCGGCCGTTCTCGACGATGACGACGGCGTCGCGGATATCGGCCAAGGACGACCCGAACGCGGAGACATCCACGATGGTGCCGCCCACGAGGGCGATGACGGGTCCCCGCTCCTCCTGAGCCGCGCCGAACGTGAGGACAAGGAGCAGCGAGAGAAAGCTCATGGGCGATGGTAGCAGTTGGGAGAGCGCTACCGCGTCGGCCAGGAGCAGGTCGAACCCGATCGGCACGCGGCGCTCGATGCCGACTCCGCGTCCGGTCCACGACACCGTCTAACCGAAACGTGACCAGCATGGCGGCGAGGCGAGGTGTAAACAGGCGCGTCAACACCGGCCTCATGTTCTCGATCATGCTCTGCCTGGCTTCCACCGCCGCGGGATCGAACCACCCGCGTTCCGATCAGGGCGAGCGAACGATGCGCCCGCCCTGCATCACGAAGCGGACGTCGCGAACGCGCGCGATATCGCGGGTCGGATCGCCTTGGACCGCGACCAGGTCGGCGAGGAGACCGTCGCGCAACGCGCCGAGTCGGTCATCGAGCCCGAGGATGCGCGCGTTGACGCTGGTGGCCGAACGCAACGCGGACGGCGCGCTCATTCCCGCTCCCACCAGCAGCTCGATCT
>JANMVV010000107.1:0-20136 GCA_031392925.1 Vicinamibacteria bacterium | reverse complement strand
TGAAAGGCGGGATCGGTGCGAAGGGCGCAAGTCTACGCAACCCCGGTCACTTCCTCGGTCCAGCCGTGCGTGTCCGGGGCCTCTCCATACTGAATGGAGGTAAGGGTCGAGTAGAGACGCTGGGCCAGCGGGCCGATAGCGCCATCGGACGTCTTGAGGCTGCCCTCGGTGAAACCGAACTCGCCCACCGGGGAGATCACCGCGGCAGTCCCCGTGCCGAACACTTCGCCGAGGGTGCCGTTCTTCTTCGCCTCAACCAGCTCGTCGAACGCGTAGCGCCGCTCGTTGACCTTGTATCCCCAATCGCGGAGGAGGGTGATCGCGCTGTCGCGGGTGACTCCCGCAAGGATGGTGCCGAGAAGCGGTGCGGTGACGATCTCGTCCTTGAACTGCACGAAGAGATTCATGACACCCACTTCCTCGCAGTAGCGATGCTCGAGCGCGTCGAGCCACAGCACCTGCGCGTACCCTCGCTTCTGGGCCGCGGTGGCGGCGAAGAGGCTCGCCGCGTAGTTGGCCCCGGCCTTCACCGCGCCGAGTCCGCCCTTGGCCGCCCGGATGAAATCCTTCTCCACCCAGATCCTGACCGGCTTCATCCCGTCCGCGTAGTAAGCACCCACCGGCGAGAGGATGACGAAGAAGAGATACTTCTTCGCCGTGCGCACCCCGAGGAAACCTTCGGTGCCGATCAGGGTGGGCCGCAGATACAGGGACGTGCCCGGCTCACTCGGCACCCAGTCTCGCTCGAAGCCGACGAGAGCCTTCATCGCCTCGTGAATCGTCTCGGCGTCGGGCGCCGCCATGCCGAGACGGGGCGCTCCCTCGCTCATGCGCGCCGCGTGCCGCTTGTTCCTGAAAAGGAGGATGCGCCCGTCCTTTGCGCGGAACGCCTTGCACCCGTCAAACATGGCCTGCCCATAGTGCAGCACGGAAGCGCCCGGATCCACGGCGATCGGACCGTAGGGCACGATGCGCGCGTCGAACCACCCGCGGCCTTCCTCGTAATCCATCGCGAACATGTGGTCGGTGAAGATCCGCCCGAACCCGAGCTCGGCGGCTTTCGGCATCGCGCGCGTGCGTGGAACCCTCGCGACCCTGATCTCGAGCTTCCCCGCGGTGATCTGATCCGGGGCGGTGAGCATGGTGCTCGTCATGGTTCTTGGTCTCCCTACTTTCCCTGGGGCGCTGGTGTTCCACTGACGGGCGGCAGGTTGAGGCGCTTTCTTTCTTCTTCGATGGCGAGAAGGAAGACGCCGGCGGACTGCAGCTTTCGACCGTTCACGAAGATTGTAGGCGTGGACCCGACCCCGACGTTCCAGCCCTCGTCGATATCCTTGGCCAGGAGCCCCTTGGTCGCCGCGGAGTCCATGCATGACTTGAGTCTCGCCCCGTCCAGGCCGACCGAGGCGCCGATCTTGAGGACGTCTTCCCGGGTTGCGCGGTCCCACCGCTGAGAGAAGACCAGGTCGTGGTATTCCCGGAAGCGACCGTTCTCCTCCGCGCAGATGCCGCCAAGCGCCAACTCGCAAGCGCCCTGGTGAATGGTCTGGCCCAGCCGGACGTTGCAGGTCCCGTCGAGCGGGAAGTTCTTGTATCGAACCCGGATCTGATTCCCCGCGGTCGGCAGGAAGTTCTTGAGGCCATTCGCCAGATCGCGGCAGAACGGGCACATGAAGTCCGAGAAAGTCACCACCGAGATCGGGCCATCCTTCGCACCTTCCGAGGGAGCTCGTGACAAATCGAGCTTCGCCACGTCGGCCTTGTTGAAGTCGTCCCGGGCCTTCTGGTTCAGGTAGGCCTGGAGCTTCTGTTCGTTGTCCAGGGTGTCCTTCCACTTCTTCGCCTCGGTCTGGGCCGCGGCGAGCTGCTCTTCGAGCGAGCCCTTCTCGACTTTCTGGGGGGCCTGGAGCATGGTGGGCACGCCCAGGATGGAATTGCCCGCGAGTTCCTTGCGGCCTTGAAGCGCCGCGTCTACCGCGACCGCGGTGGCCAGAACCCACAGGGTCGCCACCACCCAGGCCGCGAATGCCCGTCTCGCCTCCGGAGCGAACAGGAAGACCGCGACGCCCGAAAACGGCCGGTGCGGCCACAGGGAGGCCAGGAGCAGGAGATTCACGATGTAAGTCGCGATGCAGAACTTGCAGAAGGCCTGGATCGCGAAAATCTGAAGGCCGAAGAGAACCAGGTCGATCAGCAGGGCCACGGCACTCAGAGCGAAGGCGAGGGAGAGACCCGGATCGGGCTCCTCCGGGGCCTTTCCGAACAGAGCCGGAGCGAGGAGGGCCGCGAGCGAGCCATACAGAATGAAGCCCCAGGCCGCGAGGGGGATGGAGAGGAAGACCGCGTAGCGGCTCTGCGACACGACGTCGCATCCTCCGCCCTCGCCGCACGCGGCGAGGATCGCTTCTCCGAGCAGCGGCACGCCGTAATGCTTCGAAAGGAGGATCAGGGCGAGAGCGCCGCCTGCGACGGACAGGAGCAGCGCCACGGCGAGTCGGGTTCGGGCCATGGTCAGGCTCAATCTAACCGAGCGTTTTGCCGAGGGACAAACAGGGACCCGAATAGACTGGGACCTCAGATGGTCCTCTCTTCCGCGCTTCTTCTGCCCGCCCTGATCGTCCTGGTCCTCGTGGCGGTAGCGGCTTTCGCCCTTGGCCGCAATCTGGGACAGTCGACGGAGCGGGCGATCTTCTCGGTGGACGCGTCCCGAATCGCCACCGAGCGCGCCCGGTTCGAGGCCATCGCCCAACGCGTTCCCCTTCTCGAACGCGATCTCGCCGCGGCCCGCGCCCTCGTCGAAGAGCGCGAGGCCAGGCTCGGCGAGGCCCAGGTCCGGATCGCCGAGGCGCTCATCCGCCTGTCTGAATCCGAGAAGGCCGCGGCGGAAAAGCTCGAGCTCATGGCCCGGGCCGAAACCTCGATGAAGGATGCGTTCCAGGCCCTCTCGATGGATGCGCTCGACAAGAGCCGCGCCGCGTTTCTCGACCAGGCCCAGGCCACCTTCGGGCAGTTCCGGGAGAGCGCGCTCAAGGATTTCGCCGCGAAGGAGACCACCTTCGCCCAGCTCGTCTCGCCCATCCGGGAGTCGCTGTCGAAATTCGAATCGCACGTCCGCGAGATCGAGCAGAAGCGGGGCGAGGCCTACGTCGGCCTCTCCGAGCAGTTCGCGTCGTTCAAGGAGGGCCAGGCTCTTCTGCGGGGCGAGACGGAGAGACTGGTCACCGCGTTGCGCGCGCCCAGTGTCCGCGGACGCTGGGGCGAGTTCCAGTTGAGGCGCGTGGTGGAAATGGCGGGGATGGTCCAGCACTGCGATTTCGTCGAGCAGTCGACCATCCAGGGCGAGGATGGACGGCTGCGTCCCGATCTCATTGTTCGCCTGCCCGGTGGCAAGACGGTGGTGGTGGATGCCAAGGTCCCGCTCTCCGCGTATTTAGACGCCAAGGACGCGCGCGACGAAAACGCGCGCCGCGAGTTCATCCAGCAGCACGCGAGGCAGCTGCGGAAACACGTGAGCGAGCTTTCCGACAAGTCCTACTCGGATCAGCTCTCCTCGAGCCCCGACTTCGTGGTCATGTACGTCCCCATCGAGAGCGCTTTCGCCGATGCGGTGCAGGCCGACCCCTCGCTCCTCGACGACGCGGTTTCCGGCAACGTCATACCCGCCGGCCCCATGACCCTGTTGTCGCTGCTCAAGGGCGCGGCTTACGGATGGAGGCAGGAGCGCATCGCGCAGAGCGCCGAGCAGATCTCCGAACTGGGCAAGGAACTGTATAACCGGATCAGCGTGATGGCCTCTCACCTGAGCCAGGTCGGCGAGGCCCTGGGCCGCGCCACCCTCGCCTACAACAAGGCGATCGGCTCGATGGAAAGCCGCGTGCTCGTTCAGGCCCGGAGGTTCAAGGAACTCGGGGCCGCGGTGGGCGAGGACATCCCGGAGATCGAAACCGTCTCGCAAGCGCCGAGGCAGCTCGCGATTCCAGGGCTCGAGCCCGAGGACGATCAGGCCTAGCCGACGATCAGGACGATCTTGCCGACGGCGTTGCCTTCCTCGAGCTGAGTGTGGGCCTTGCCCGCGGCCTCGAGGGGGAAGGTCATTTGGATCACCGGGCGGATCGCGCCCGACTCCATGTGGGGAACCACGCGGTCCGCGATGGCGCGGGCGATCCGCGCCTTCTCGAAATCCGGCCGCGAGCGGAGGGTGGAACCGGTCAGGGTCAGGCGCTTCTGCATGACCAGGCTCATGTTCACCTCGGCCTTCGAGCCGAGCAGCGTCGCGATCTGGACCAGCCGGCCTCCATAGGCCAGGGCCTGGAGGTTGCGCTGCGTGCAGTCCCCTCCGAGGATGTCGAGGATGACATCGACCCCCCGGCCTTCGGTCAGCTCCTTCATCTCCGTCACGAAATCATGAGTGGTCGAGTCGAGGCACTTGATCGCTCCGAGGGCCTCCACCGCCGCGCACTTCTTGGGCCCCCTCGCCGTGGCGTAGGGCCTGCCGCCGAGAGCCTTCACCATCTGCACCGCGGCGGTTCCGATGCCGCTGGCGCCGCCATGGACGAGGAATGTCTCGTCGGGCTGAAGGTGGCCGCTGTCGAACACGTTGGCCCATACCGTGAAGAACGTCTCCGGCACGGCCGCCCCGTCGATGGACGAATAGCCGGCCGGGATCTTCAGGCACGACCCCGCGGGCGCCGCGCAAAACTCCGCGTAGCCGCCGCCCGCGACCAGAGCCATCACCGAATCATTCACGCGCGGCCACACCACTTCGCTTCCCACGGAAACCACCGTGCCCGCCACTTCGAGGCCGGGAATGTCGGTGACGCCCGAGGGTGCGGGGTACTTTCCCGCGCGCTGGAGAAGATCGGGCCGGTTCACGCCGGCCGCCGACACGCGGATCAGTACGTCCGAGGAGCCGAGTTTCGGGATGTCGCGTTCCACCACCCGCAGCACGTCCGGTCCGCCGGGCTCTGCGATTTCGACCGCCCTCATCCTTCCCGCTTCCAAATCAGCCAATCAACACCTCTTTCTCGATTGCGACGATACGCCGGTCCTTGCGGATCGCATCGAGCATCGGATCCACCTTCAGCACCACCAGCCACGGGTCCTTCAAGGCGTGGGCGCGCTCGATCGAACGGATCGCGTGCGCATTCTCGCCCAAGGCCGTCTCAATCGTGGCGATCCGATAGGGGGCGAGACCCTCGGCCCGGAGGCGTTCCATGAGACTCGCGGCCTCGGTGCGCTTTCCGGCGAGGGCCAGAGACCTCGCGAGGTTCGATTCCATGGTCGGGGACGAGCCAGAGTGCCGGACGGCCGCCCGGTGCGCGTTTTCCGCCTGATCGAATTTCTTCAGCTGGTCGCAGGCAAGCCCCAGAGCCCAGTGCGCGACCGCGAAGTCCGGCTCCAGTTCGAGGGTCTTGAGGAGCGGCTCGAGATCGGGCTGGTACTGCTGTGACAGATAGAGGTGAAAGCCCGACCCCACCACCGCTTTCAGGGAGATGGGATCGATGGCGACGGCCGCCTTCGCCGAGGCGCGTGCCAGCAGGGTGTGTCCACGCAGGGCATGGAAAAGGGCGGACCAGAGGTGCGGTTCGACTCGCGCGGGGGCGAGGGCCCGCGCCCGCGCGAGGGAGGCCGCCGCACCCGCGAAATCGAAACGATCGAAGAGCCGGGAGAACGCGAAGGACGCCTGTGCGTCCGCCGAGTCGGCCGCGAGCTCGGCCGCTCGTTCTCCGTGCTCGCGCGCGGCCGTGAACACGCTCCGATCCGCATTGAAACCGAGAATGCCCTGCATGAGCCGAGTGTCGGAGAGACCCGAATGCGCGTCACCCGAAGCGGGGTCGATTCGCAGCGCCTCCTCGAAGGCGGTGGCCGCGCGTTCGAGAGTGTCCCGGGTGAATTTGTTCCAGAAGTATCGACCGCGCAGAGCCATTTCCCGGCCCTGCCGTTCGTTCACGCTCTCCGTCGCGGGGGGCGAAGCCGAAAGCAGCCGATAGCCCCGCTTGGGAATGGTCTCGATGGGTGCGGAAGCACCCAGCGTCTTTCGCAGGAGAGCCACGTGGACGGTCAGGTTCGCTTCTTCGACGATGCTGTCCGGCCAGACCGCCTTCATCAGCTCGTCCTTGGTCGCGATCTCACCCCGGCGAGCGAACAGGGCCATGAGGACCTCCACCGTCTTCAAGGGAACCTTCACGATCTCCTCTTCGCGCAGAAGGAGAAGAGTCCGCGTGTCCAGGGTGAAGGGACCGATGCCGTGAAGAGTCATGCTTGGAAGTCTTTTGGATCATTTCACGGTTTTCTTAGGGACGCCCACCCCGCTCCCCCCGTAGCGTCTCCCCTGTCGATCCCTTTCGGATTCCAGGAGAAAACCATGAACACTGCAAAGACCCTGCTCCCAAGCCCGCCCCTTTCGACCCGAGACCTCAGAAGTTTCACCGCGGAGGCCGAGAAGAAGATCCTTGTGAGTCTGGCTCGAAGCCTCCCGTCCTGGGTCAGTCCCGACCATCTCACCGCGCTCGGCGTGGTCTCGATGGCCGGCGCCGGTCTGTGCTATCGCCTGCTCTCGGTTTCGCCGCTTGCCCTCCTGGGCGTCAATCTCTTCCTCTTCCTCAACTGGTTCGGCGACAGTCTCGACGGCACGCTCGCCCACGTCCGGCAGAAGCAGCGCCCGCGCTATGGCTTCTATGTGGATCATCTCGTGGATGCGTTCGGCGCCATCTTCCTGCTCGGCGGCCTGGCCGCCTCGGGCCTGGTCTCAACCTACGCCGCGCTCGCGTTGCTCGTCGCCTACCTGCTTCTGCAAATCCACATCGCCCTCAAGGCCCACACCACCCGCGTGTTTCAGATCGCCTTCGCCGGAATCGGCGGGACGGAGGCGCGGATTCTGGTCGCGACCTTGAACATGGCCCTTCTGGTCTGGCCCGGGATTCAGCCGATCGTGGCCCCCCTCGTCTGGATCGCGGTCGCGGCCCTGGTGGCGGTGGTGATCGCGGATGGGGTCAAGACCGGTCGCGCGCTCGACCGGGAAGAGCGGTTGTCGTGGAGCGAGTGATCGCTCCGCTTGGCTATTGGCCCTTGTTCAGCTCCTGCAGGACGACCTTCGCGACCGCGCGCAATGTCTCGAACACGCCGCTGCCCTTGGACGCGCAGGCCTCGACGATCGGCTCGTTGCGCCGGCACAGGACCTTCTTCATATCTTCGACCGGCATGGCGGTGGGAAGGTCGCGCTTGTTGAACTGCAGCACGTAGGGGATGGTGTTGAAGTCGTAGCCCTGGCCCTTGAGGTTGGTGACCAGGTTGTCGAGGGCCTCGAGATTCGCGTCCATCCGCTCTTCCTGCGAGTCGGCCACGAAGATGACGCCGTCCACGCCCTTCAGGATCAGCTTGCGGGACGCGTCGTAGAAGACCTGGCCGGGGACGGTGTAGAGGTGGAAGCGAGTCTTGAAACCGCGCACCGTCCCGAGCTCGAGGGGCAGGAAGTCGAAGAAGAGAGTGCGGTCGGTCTCGGTGGCGAGCGAGATCAGCTTGCCCTTGGTGCCGACGTTGCTCTTGTCGTAGATGTGTTGAAGATTCGTCGTCTTCCCGCACAGGCCGGGACCGTAGTAGACGATCTTGCAGTTGATCTCACGGGAGGCGTAGTTGATGAAGGTCATCGCGGGTTTTGAAAGAGGCCTTTTATTCGGTTAAGAGTGCGGGCTTACCCGAACAGAGCGTCGATGTCGTCGTCCGTGATTTCGGAGAACGGGGTGGCGTGTTCCGAAGCGGCGCCCTTGGCCTTTTCGAGCTCCATCTTCGTGAGGAGCCCGGCAAAAACTTCCGCGAGTTCGGCGGAGGCGCGCTTGACCCTCAGCCTCACCAGGCCCAGGGAGGACCGCTCGTCGAAGATGACCACGAGGATGACCCTCGAAGCCACGATCGAAATGTGGATGTTGTCCTTCTCGCCCTCGTGGAAGAGGATCGAGAACTCGCGCTCGCCGATGAGTTTGGCGAGGCCGTCGGTCGCGGCCACGTTGCCGGCGGTGAGGGACGCAAGCGACGTTGCGTCGATGTTTTCCACGTCGCCCGCGGTGGCGATCTGCTGGCCGTTCTTGTCGACCAGAAAGACCACCTGCGCGTTGCTGTCGGTGCGAAGTTTCGCCAGGATCGCTTTGATCTGGTTGAACTCCGCCTCGTACATGACAATATCGGGCCCAGACATCCAAGACTCCTTAAAACACTTAACTCCTGGCGCGGTTCCCATACGGAAACGGCCCTCTCACCCAAAAAGAGGGTGGAAGACAAGCCACGAGATCAAGTCGAAGGATACACCTGCCCCTTAGACTTGCCAGGCGCAACCGCCCAAATGGATTATCCCGAACCCATCGCCCGTCTGATCGAGGAGCTTCGAAGGCTTCCCGGCCTCGGACCCAAGTCCGCCCAGCGGGTGGCCTTTTTCCTCTTGAAGGGGCGAGCGGACGACAACAAGCGCCTCGCCGCCGCGATTGAGACCCTCTCCCAAAGCATCGGCCTGTGCGAACGCTGCAACGCCTTCACCGATCTTCCGGTCTGCTCGATCTGCACCGATCCCTCGCGGGTCGACACCCTGGTCTGCGTGGTCGAGGAGCCCGGGAACATCATGGCCGTGGATCGAAGCGGGGGCTATCGCGGGCGTTACCACGTCCTTCATGGCGCTCTTTCGCCCATCCAGGGCATCGGGCCTGACGAGCTTCGGATCCAGGGCCTTCTCGACCGCGTGCGCCAAGGTCTCGCCGCTGAAGTGATCCTCGCCACCTCGCCCACCGTCGAAGGTGAGGCGACCGCCATCTATCTGGCCCGGCTCCTCAAGAACCTCGGAGTCAAGGTGACCCGCATCGCCACCGGCATCCCCGCCGGATCCGACCTCGAATGGGCGGATGAGGTGACGATGACTCGGGCTTTGGAAGGCCGAAGAGAGTTCTAAAGCCCGAGTCATCGCCATCCCGGCGAATCCCCAGTGAGGGGCAAGCGCCGGGATCCCGTCAAATAACGACCCGTGCCACCCGGAGGGCCCTCCGGAAAGTTCTAACGCCCCTGAATCGCGAGGAGCGCGGCCTGCGCGGCGTTCTTCACCGCAGGGTCGGGATCGGTGAGGGCGGCGGTCAGGGGAGCGAAGGCTATGGCCGCGCCCGTTCCGATCCGGCCAAGCGCCTGCGCGGCCGCGACCCGCACCGCCGGGTTCGCGTCGGTGAGGGCAGCCATGAGGGCGCGGGTGGCGGGCTGGGCATCGGGTCCGAGCGAGGCGAGCGCGAAGGCGGCCTTCTCCCTTGCCTCGGGCTCCGGGCTCTTGAGATCGAGGGCTATGCGCAGCGGATCGGCGGCGGCGGCCGGCGCGTTCTTCGCAGCGGCCGCATGTTTCTCCTCGGCCCTGGTGACGAAACGATTGCGTTTCGGCAATTCGGGGACCGGGACCACCGCGGCTGTGGGGGTGACGTCCTCGACATCGAGGCCGGTGGCGAGTGCCTCGTAGGCCCGCTGGCCTTCGTTGGCCGCGCTGCGCGCCGTCTTGGCGATACGCTCCGCGTCCTCCGCTCCGCGATTGAGGCGATCGCGCTCGGCGCGGGCCTTCTCGATCTGCTTGACCAACTCCCGCCGTCGCTTCTCCTCGTCCTTGCTCAAGGGCTCGCCGCTTGGAGGCGGAGCGACGAGTTCCTTTCGAGCGGAGGTGCCAGGTGTCTGGGGTGAAGTGCCGGCCGGGGGTGTCGACTCCGCACCGGCCCCACGGGCCCGAGGGGCTGCCTTTTCGGTCTCTTCCTGCTCCTTCTTCAAGGCGGCGGCGCGGGCCTTGTCCTCGACCTCCCGAGCCTTGGCGGCCTCGCGTCCGGCGCGCTCCTCGTCCTTTCGCCGGCGTTCGGCGTCCTTGGCCTCCTGGGCGCGGGCGCGATCTTCTTCCTTCTGCCGCGCTTTGTCCGCCTCGAGGCGGGCCTTCTCTTCCGCCTTCTGGACGCGCTCCTGCTCCTTGGTCAAGGCCTCGGCGGGCGTGGTCGGGGGTGCGGGCGCCGGCTTGTCGGGAGCGACCTCTTTCTTCTCCGATCCCGCCTCCTTGCTCTTCTGCTCCGCCGCGGCGAGACGCGCGGTCGCCTTCTCTCTTTCCTTCAGCGCCGCTTCTGCTTCCTTCCGCTCCTTCTCCGCCGTGGCCTTGAGCGTCTTCTCTTCCTGCTCGGCCGCCTTCTTCGCCTCGCGTTCCGCGCGCTGGCGCGCCTTCTCGTCCGTCGGCGTCGGCGAGGCCGGAGGATCCTGGGCCTTCACCACGCTCGGCAAAACGAGGAGGAGCGACATGGCCACGACCATGCGAATGGCGGATTTCATAAAGACGGGTTTCATCGGTCAGGTCCTTCGTGTGCCCCTCGACCATCGCCGCTTCAGTAAGCTCGCGGGCAGGGGAAGTTCGAAATTCTAACTTTGAACCCCTCTCTGCTTTGTCTCAACACCCGAACTCCCCGCTGAACCGCGCCGGCCTGGTCAAGCGGCACGCGCTTCACGCCGGCTTCGACGAGGCGCGGATCGCCGCCGCGAAAGCGCCGCCGGTGCTCGCGCACTTTCGCCGATGGGTGGAACTGGGCCATGCGGGTGCGATGGACTATCTGACCAGCCAGGCGGATCGCCGGTCGGATGTCACCGTGGCCTTCCCCTGGGCGCGTTCCGTGGTGGTTGCCGCCCTCCAGTACGACACCCCGCATCCCTACTCCACCCAGGCGCCGGGCGACGCGGCCTGGATCGCGCGCTACGCCTGGGGCGACGACTATCACGAGGTCGTGCGGTCCCGGCTCGAAGCGCTGAGAACCGCGCTCGGCCAGGCCTTCGGTTCCTTCGACTCGCGGGCTTACGTCGATACCGGCCCGGTGGCGGAGAAGGCGTACGCGGTGGCCGCGGGAATGGGCAGCTACGGCAAGAACACCTGCGTCTTGAACCAGCGTCTCGGTTCCTGGTTCTTCATTGGTGTGCTCATCACCGACCTCGACCTCGCTCCCGATGCGCCCACGAGCGACATCTGCGGCTCCTGCCGCGCCTGTCTCGACGCCTGTCCCACGGAGGCTTTTCCCGAGCCCTACGTCCTCGATGCGCGCCGCTGCATCAGCTACCTCACCATCGAAGTGAAGGACACCATCGATCCACAGCTGCGCGGATCGATGGGGCGGCAGGTCTTCGGCTGCGACATCTGCCAGGACGTCTGTCCGTGGAACCGCAAGCGCGCGGTGTCCGGCGGCACGTCGTTCGAGCCCCGTCCGGGGAATGTGGCTCCTTCATTCGAGGAACTCGCGCGGCTTTCAGTCGAGGAGTTCCAGGAAAGGTTCTCGAAGAGTCCGATCAAACGGACGAAGCGCCGCGGCCTGCTGCGGAACGTGGCCGTGGCCATCGGGAACGCGGGTTCGGCCGAGCACGCCGCGCTGCTCGAAACCCTTGCCGGCGACGAGGATCCGATCGTCCGCGAGCATGCAGCCTGGGGGCTTCAAAGGCTGCGCGCGCGGATGTCCGAGCAAGGCAGTCTTGGCTCGGGTCGAGTATAAGAACGCATGGCACCCTCGCCCGCGAAGAACCTCTTCGGCCTTTCGCTCGCCGAGATCGAGGCTCTGGCGACCGCGATGGGCGAGCCCTCGTTCCGGGCGTCGCAGATCTATTCCTGGCTCTACGCGAAGCGGGTTTCGAGCATGAGGGCCATGACCAACCTGAAGGCGGAGTTCCGCGCCGCCCTCTCCGAGCACCACGAAGTCCGCCGCATCGCCGTCCTGGACCGGCAGTTCTCCACGGATGGAACCATCAAGTCCCTCTTCCAATGTGACGACGGCGCCACCATCGAGAGCGTCTACATCCCGGAAACGAAGAGGCAGACCATCTGCATCTCCACTCAGGCCGGGTGTCCGTTGAAGTGCGCGTTCTGCCTCACCGGAATCAGCGGCTACAAAAGGAATCTCAAACCGTGGGAGATCCTGTCGCAGGTGGCTCACGTGATGGACGAGGCGTCGGCGGCCTCGCCGCGGGACGAGCGCCCGTGGAATGTGGTGGTGATGGGGATGGGCGAGCCGCTCCTCAACTACGAGAACACCATGGTGGCACTTCGGATCCTGATGGACCCGCACGGCTTCGCCATCACGCCCAAGAAGCTGACCCTTTCCACCGTGGGCATTCTTCCCGCCCTCGAGAAACTGAAGCTCGAGCCGGTGCGTCCCAACCTTGCCATCTCCCTGCATGCCCCCACCTCGAAGCTCCGCGGCGAACTGATGCCTATCGAGGACAAGTACGCGCTCAAGGACGTCATCGCCGCCGCCGACTCCTACCCGTCGCCGCGCGGGGGGCGCGTCACTTACGAGTACGTCCTGCTCAAGGATGTGAACGATCGCGACGAGCACGCCCACGCCCTCGCGCGCCTTCTCCGCGGCCGCAACGGCAAGGTCAACCTCATTCCTTTGAATCCCGCCGGACCGATCCCGTTCGAGGCGCCCCGTAAAGCCCAGGTGGCGCGGTTCGAGGGCATTCTTCTCGACGCCGGCATTCCGGTCTCGGTGCGCAAGCCCCGGGGTCAGGACGTGCTCGCCGCGTGCGGACAGCTCCACCTGAAGAAGAGCCCGGCCGCCATCTGAAGACTCGCGAGTCCTCTTTGAATTCAACCGACGCTCGAGACCGCAGCCGCTCCCGGTGGCTGCTCGGCCTGGTCCTGCTCCTTTCGACCGCGGCCTTCCTCATCGGCCTTTCCGATGCGCCCATCGAGCGGGCAGAGATCTACTTCCTCGACGCCGCGCGCGCGATGGTGGAGCGATCGGACTGGCTCGTTCCCTACTACCGGGGCGAACCCTTCTACGACAAGCCGCCGCTCACCTACTGGCTGCTGGCCGCGAGCTTCCAGGGTCTGGGTCCGAGCCTCTTCTCCGGACGCCTCGTGGCCGCTCTGCTGGCGCTCGGCACCCTCCTCGCCACCTATCTAACCGCCCGGCGCCTGATCGCGCGCGAGGAAGACGGCCGTGCGTCTCCGGCCGGTGACCACGCGGCCTTCTTCGCCACCTCCATCCTGGCCACGAGCTACGCGTTCGTGAGTTTCGCGCGACTCACCATGTCGGACATGCTGTTGACTCTGCTCACTCTTCTCGCCGGTGTCGTCTACCTGCGGAGCGAGGCGGAGTCGAGACAGTCCTTCCTGCTCCTGTGCGGCGCGATTCTTGGGCTCGCCTTCCTCACCAAGGGTCCGATCAGTTGGGTCTACTTCGGAGCGCTTCTCGCGGCGTTCGCGCTGGTCGAGAAGAAGTTCCCGAGGATCTTCACCCCGGCCGGGCTCGCGGGCACGCTGGCCGCGGTCGGAATTGGATTGAGCTGGTTCTTCTTCGTGTATCTGCGGGAAGGGATCGAGCCGCTCAAGTGGTTCTTCCTGCGTGAAAACCTCCAGCGATTCGCCGCACCCACCTACGACACCGACCAGCCCTCCTGGTACTACTTCCTCATCTACGCGATCGAGGGACTGCCCTGGTCGATCCTGGCCGTGCCCGCGGTGGTCTTCGCATTCCGGTCAACCTCCCCGCGGATTCTCCGGATCCTCCTCATCTGGTCGCTGTTCATGCTGGTGCCGCTCTCACTCTCGCGCGGGAAGATCGACTACTACCTCCTGCCTCTCCTGCCCCCGACGAGCATCCTGATCGGGGCCTACCTCGCGATGGGCGAGCCCTCTGCGCGAACGCTCCGAGCCCTCGCGGTCCTGGCCGCGATCCTGCTGATCGGAGCGGCCTTCTTCCCCATGCTCCCAGCGCCCTTCTCACCTTCCGTGTCCACGGTGAACGGGATGAGGGGTTTCTTCGTCCTCGCCTCGCTCGCCTGTCTTTCCACGGCGATCCGGCCGAGAGCCCGTGCCGTGGTCTCCGTTTGCGCGGCCTCGGTGCTCGGAACCGCGCTCTTCCTCTTCGGCGCCATCGTGCCCGCGTACCGCGCCGCCCAGCCCACCGAGGAACTCCTCGATCACATCGCGCGCGAACGGGTCTACACGCCCGCCCTCGAGATCGCAGTGTGCGACGACACCCTGCGCCTGCAGCGCGACATTCTCTTCACCCTGCGTATTCCCGTGGTCGAGCACTGCGAACTCTGGCAGGTCGCCTCCTCGTCGCGGAGGTTCCTCATGATCGTGACTCTGCTGCAGGAGAGGTCCCTTCGGACCGCCGACAACATCCGGCACATCGCATCGCTCAACCACATCCCCGCCGACGTCACCCGGATCGGGACGCTCCTCGAAGGCGCCCAGGTGACGAAGGTCGGCCTTCTCGCGAATTTCCAGACCACCGATCCGGTGGCGCGATGGAAGCGAAATCGCGAGTTCAAGCGTTGGCTGGACACGCCCGAGGGCCAGAAGGCCGAAATGGAGCGGCTCGAGAAGGAGCGGCTCCAGGCCGAGGAGCGCCGGCGCGCCGGCCTCAAGTGAGGCGTCCCCGCCTTCGTTAACATCGCGCCCGCCCTTCTCGTCCCACGATCCCGAAGCAAAGAACTACTCAGAGGAAACTCCATGACCCGGCGCACCGCCTTCCTGTTCGTCGCCACTCTTCTTGCCGCGGCGACTCCCGCCTTCTCCCAGCCGCGCGGAGGCGGCAGCGGCAGCGGCGGTGATGACAAGGACGTCACCATCGCAAACCTGCAGGCCGAGATCCGGCGCCTGCAGACCCAGCAGATGCACCAGGGCCAGCAGGTCCGGAAGGAGATCGACGACTGGATGTGGTTCTCGCGCATGGCCGACATCGCGAGGGTCGACAAGGTCCGTTTCACCTCCCCCAAGCCCTCGAAAATGTCGAACCCGACCGGCCAGGGCTACGGCAATCCCCTGATCATGTCGGCGTACACGTTCATTCCGCTCTCCCTGAAGGCGGGGCAGAGGGCGCCGCTCATCGTGATGGTCCACGAAGGCATTCACAGCAGCTTCGACACCATCCAGAACCTGCGCGCGGCCCGTGAGCTCCTGACCGAAGGGTACGTGATCGTGGCCCCGGAATACCGCGGGTCCACCGGGTACGGCGGCGGGTTTTACGATCAGATCGACTACGGAGGCGCCGAGATCGACGACACCTACTCGTCGCGCAACTGGGCGGTTGAGAACCTGCCTGTCGATCCCCTCAAGGTCGGCATCATCGGCTGGAGTCACGGCGGGTATCACACGCTCCTGAACATCCTTAGTTGGCCCAAGGCCTACCAGGTCGCGTACGCAGGCGTCCCCGTTTCCGACCTCGTGGCGCGGATGGGCTACAAGAACGACGGCTACCGCGACATCTTCGAAGGCTTCATCGGCAAGTCGGCGGAACAGAACGTGGCGGAGTACAAGAAGCGGTCTCCCTACGCGCTCGCGTCGAAGCTCGAAACGCCGCTGCTCATTCACTCCACCACGAACGACGAGGACGTGAATGTGCTCGAGGTCGAGCACCTGATTGATTCACTCAAGGCCGCGGGGAAGAAGTTCGAGTACAAGATCTACGACAACGCGCCCGGGGGGCACTACTTCAACCGGATCGACACCCCTCTCGCGAAGGAGTCGCGGAAGGACGTCCTCGCGTTCCTCGCGAAGTACCTGAAGTAGAACCGTCACCGAGGCCCCGGATCGCGGCCCGCCCTCTACGGCGGGCTGAGCCGGTTCAAGCCGAACGCCAGGAACACCACCACCGCGAGCACGCCCGCGCCAAATCCGGCGGGGGCCAGATTCCTCGAGCCTCTCGCGGCCGAGCGTCGGATCAGGGCGGTCACGATGGTCAGGGTCAGCAGGATCAATGCCGCCTTTTCGATGTCCACGATGTAAGCCCGATCCGAGAACGAGTTGCCGGGCAGGCTGGGTTCGAAGTTCGTCGCGGCGTTCGCGAACATCGTGCGGTACGGGTTCACGTTCCTTCGCCAGTCGCCCGACATGGTGTTCGTGATCTGGCCGCCGACGACGAACAGCAGCAGGGCGGTGGCCCTGAAGTTCGCGGGCGCCCGGTCGCGGATAGCGCGGGCGAGAAACAAGGCGGGGACGAAGACCACCGGGGCCATGAGACGTGCGGGGGAGCCGAGCGAGGCGCCATCATGGACCGCGGAGGTCAGCCACACCACACCGAACAGGCACCAGATCTCCACCGTCGATCGCGATGGACGTTTCAGGGCGCACAGGGCCATGACTCCCAGAACCAGGATCGGGGCGAAGACGAGGAGCCCGTCGCGACCACCGACGAGAGCTTTCACGAGGCCCGCAGCGAAGCGGAGGGAGAGAGGATTGGGCGAGCCCAGGTATTCCTCGGCCTGGCGGATGTACAGGCCCTCGGGTCGGAAGAGACCCGAGAGGTGATGGCAATAGAGAAGAGAAGTGAACGCGGTCGCGAAGAAGCCGAGGGCGAACCACAGCTTGCTGCGCGTCGATGTGCCGGGTCGGAGGATGGCGATCAGCGCGAACAACGCCGCGACCACCGTGAGCTTGGGATGGATCCACAGCAGGTACCCGCTTACCAGGCCGCCGGCGAGGGCGGTCATCGATCCCAATGGCCGGTCACTGGTGCGGAGCCGCCTTAAGAGCCAGGGGAACAGCAGGAGCGACAGGGCTTCTGGAAAGAGCTCGTAGCCGCCGACGTAGACGGGTGCGGAGAGGAAAACCATGGCCACCAGCACCGCGGATCCGACGGTGTCCGAGGCGAGGTCGAGCGAGAGGAGCCACAGCTCTCTCGCCGCGAGAATCCAGACGAGGGCGAGCAGGACGAAGACGTAGATTCCCGGATCGCGTCCGGGCAGGAGGGCTTCGCCGATGCCGAGCGCCACCGCGACCAGCGCGGGCAGGCCCGGAGGCTGGAGATGGTAGAGGCCGCCGTCGAGACCGCGCACCGTCCAGTTGCCCGCGTTCCAGACGTGGTCCTTCGGGACCAAAACCGGGCGGAAGAGATTCACCACCGAGTCCCGAGCCACGAGCGCCAGGTTCCGGACCTGCTGCATCCGGGTGGAGAAGTCGGGCGTCTCCGTCCTCCCACCGCTGATGTCCGCGTCGGTGTCTCTGAGGAGACTGAACGCGATACGCAGGTACTTGGGTTCGTCGCCTCCGAAGGCTTCCGCCTCCTTCTCCTGCTGGGGCACGCGCGCGAAGGAGACGATAGTGATGAGAGCCAGGGCGATCAAGGCGAACCCGCGATGGCCGGTCATGACTTCAAGCCTGGTCGCGACCGGTTCGGGGTCGACTCGACCGCGAAGCGCGGTCCACAAGATCACGATTCCCCCGAGCAGAAGCATGAGATCCCGCCCCGGGAAGAGGAGGTACGCGAGGATGGGCGGAAAGTCCGAGGCGGTGAATGTGCCGCTCGCGAGGTACGGCAGCGCGGCGATCAGGAGCCCGACCGCGAGGTTGATCAACAGAATTTATTTTCGATTCTTGACGTAGATGTCGAGCCAGTTCGCCATTTCGTACAAAGTGTGTCCGACCGACTCGCGCGCGCGATAGCCGTGCGCCTCGGCGGGCAGGAACACCAGTTTCGCGGTGGCTCCATGACCCTTGAGGGCCGCGAAGAAACGGTCCGACTGGATCGGGAACGTGCCGGTGTTGGTGTCGGCCGCGCCGTGGATCAGGAGGATCGGCGCCTTGATCCTGTCCGCGAAGGCGAAGGGCGACATCGCCATGTAGGTGTCCTCCGCCAGCCAGAACGTGCGATCCTCGTTCTGGAAACCGAAGGGCGTAAGTGTCCGGTTGTAGGCCCCGCTCCGCGCGATGCCCGCCGCGAAGAGGTCGGTGTGAGCGAGAAGGTTCGCGGTCATGAAGGCGCCATAAGAATGGCCGCCCACCGCGATGCGCTTCGGATCGGCGACGCCCATGTCCACGATGGCCTTGACCGCCGCTTCGGCCGAGGCCACGAGCTGCGGGACATACGTGTCGTTCGGCTCCTTGCCGCTCTCGCCGACGATGGGCATCTTGGGATCGTCGAGGATGCCGTAGCCGAGAGTCAGCAGCAGGAGTTGCGAGGCGCCCTGCGGCCGCTGGAACCGGAAGGGCGAGCCGCTCACCTGGGAGGCAGCCTGGGCGGAGCTGAACTCCTGCGGGTAGGCCCAGAGCAGGAAGGGAAGCGGTCCCTGTTCCTTCGTGTAGCCCTTCGGCAGGTAGAGATTCGCGGTGAGGTCGACGCCGTCCTTCCTCTTGTAGTGAAGGACCTCGGGCTTGAGTTCACCGAGCTGCGGCGTCGGGTCCTTGAAGTCGGTGAGGCGGGTCTCCGCCCCGGTGACGAGGTTCGCGAGGACGTAGTTGGGCGGCTCGGTCACGGACTCGCGGCGAATCAGGAGCGTACGGCCCGCATCGAGAAGGGCAACCGCCTGTTCGTACCTTGGAGCGGTGGAGCGGAAGAGACGTGTGGTCTTCTTGGTGAGGAGGTCGAAGCGGTCGAGGAAAGGTCGATCGCCCTCGGGGGAAGCCCCGAGACCCGAGAGGTAAACAGCCTTGCCGTCGGTCGACGCCAGAAGGACGGAACCGTAGTTCGCCTGGGCGGTCAGGAAATCGCCGGGATCGCCGTACCGGTCTTCGGACGAACGATCGAACAGAAGCTCGGGCGCCATGCCGGTGCGCAGACGCCAGGTCCGCGTGCGTTTTGTCTTGTTCCATCCCTCGGTCACCATGGCCGAGCCGTCGCTGCCGAACTCCGCTCCGTCGTACCGGTACTCGAGTTCGACCACGGTCTGAGGCGCTCCGGTGAAAGGCTCGCTCAGGGTCATGAAGGCGTCGCGCTTCGCCGCGGGGTTTGCGGGATTTCCCTTGTCCTTCGCCTCGGCCCAGGTGAGGGTCGAGGGCGCGCCGCCGCGCCAGGAGAGGTTGCGCGGCCCAATGGGAACCGCGTCGTTGGAGATCGAGACCGCGTCCTGAAGCGGCGTCTCGGCGAGGCGCTTCACGAGCGTCCCGTCCGAGTTCCACACTTCGGTCACGCTGGGGAAGCGGGTGAAGGGAACCACGTAGCTGAAGGGCCGGGCAATCTTCTGGACCACCACGTAGCGTCCGTCCGGCGAGGGCAGAATGCGGCTATACAGGCTCCACGGTCCGATCGGAACGGCGGCCCCATCGAGCGTGATCCGCACCGGGCGGGACGTCGCGTAGTGCTCGAAGACGGCTTCGTCGCTCGCGTCCTGGAGCATGTCCTGGTAGGTCGGATTGGGAGCGGAGCCGCCGCGGGTCTCCTGGATGGCCGGACCGTTCGGGATGACGGGCTTGCTCGGCGGCTTTCCCTCCGTCCGCGTCAGACAGACGAGAGCGATGTTCTCGGACCACGCGCAGGGCGAGGTCAGGGCGCCCGAGAGCTTCGCGTCGGTCAGTTTCCGGCTCGCGCCGGTGGCGACGTCGGCGACCGCGAGTTCGAGCCCGTCGTTGGCGCCGAGAATGATGGCGAGCGACTTCGAGTCCGGGGAGAAGAGGGCCTGGACGACCCTTCGGCCTTCGGGGATTTGCACCGTCATCGCCTTCGGCCGCGCGTTCGCGGCGGGAAGCGGCTTTTTCAAAGACTTGCCCTTCGCGGCCGCGGGGGTCGCCGCGGGGACCGCGATCAGCTGGAGTCCGGTCAGGAAGGCGTCGCGCGATCCGGCGTAGGTACGCGGGTTGATGCGAATCCCGGCGAGACGCAATTCGGGAGCGCCCACTTCCGAGATGGGTGGAAGCGCCGGTCGCTCCATGACCAGGAGCCACTGCCGATCCGGGGAGAGCCTCACGTTCGGAGAAGGCGCCGCGTCGAGGATCGCCGGTAGGGGTGCTGGGGGCTCCTTGTATTGGGTCGCGGCCGCGGGAAGGGCCGCGGCGATAAGGGCCATGAGGAGGTGATTCATCGGTTACTCCGTTCGGTCGCCAGCTTGGGACTCGCGCAGTCTATGGCCGTTCTTTGAATGTCTACGGAGGCCACCGGTCAGCGCGGGCTCGGCCGGACGGCTAAGCTTCGGCCCGAAAATGACCTGCTCCACTTTCCTTCGCCGGTGCCGCGGTTGAGCACCTGGATCGTGACCGGCGGCGCCGGGTTCATCGGATCGAACTTCGTCCGCCAGGCCTTCGCCACCACTTCGAACCGGCTGGTCGTCTTCGACTCCCTGACCTACGCGGGACACCTCGAGGGCATCGAGGATCTCTTCGCAGACGATCGCGTGTCCTTCGTTCGCGGTGACATCGCGGATCGGGACGCGGTGCGAGCGCTCTTCTCCGAG
>JANMVV010000030.1:0-14038 GCA_031392925.1 Vicinamibacteria bacterium | reverse complement strand
GATGGTGACGTTGTCGAAGGGCCTGTGCGCGCCGGTCGGCTCGATCCTGTGCGCGGATCGCGAATCGATCGAGCGGGCGCGGCGGATCCGCAAGCAGTTCGGGGGCGGCATGCGGCAGATCGGACACCTCGCGGCCGCGGGTCTCATCGCCGTGGAGACCATGGTGTCCCGGCTGGCCGAAGATCACGAGAAGGCCCGGCGTCTCGCCGAAATCGCCAAAGGCGCGCGAGGCGCGCGCGTGATTCATCCCGAGACCAACATCCTCTTCGTCCATTTCGATGCGCCGAAGGCCCAGAACCTCGCTGACCATCTTCAGGCCAACAGCATTCAGGCCTCGGTCATGGGCGATTCGGCCCTCCGTTTCGTCACCCATAAGGACGTCTCGCTCGCCGATTGCGAGACCGCGGGCACCGCTCTGATCGAGGCCGCTAAAGTCAATTGATTCAGGGAACTGACGACCATGGGAACTATGACGAAACTGTGACACACTCCCCAGCTGAAAATCTCTAGACTGCCCCTATGTTGGATAGCACTCACAGCACTTCTTCCGGCTCCGAGGTCTCCGCGGCTTCAACCGCTCCGGCCCCCGAGCCACCGGCGAAGCCGGAGGCCGAGGTCTCCCTTCGCCTGCTGATCGCTCCTTTCGCCAAGGCGCAGGACGCGCGCGCGTGGACGCAGTTCGCCACCACGCTGTCGCTCTTCGTCCTCGGCTGGGCCGCGACCGCGGCTTCGGTGACGCAGGGATGGGGCGTGCCCGCGACCCTGCTCTTCACTATCCTCACCGCCGGCTTCACCGTCCGTCTCTTCATCTTCCAGCACGACTGCGGCCACGGTTCGTTCTTCAGCTCCGATCGGTCGAACCATGCGGTCGGCGCCTTCATCGGCGTGCTGACCATGGTCCCCTACAGCTACTGGAAGAAGACTCACGCCATCCATCACGCGACCTCGGGAAACCTTAACCGCCGCGGCTTCGGCGATATCGACACCATGACGGTCAAGGAGTATCAGGCTCTGCCCCGGTGGCGCCGCCTCGCCTATCGCATCTATCGCAACCCGGCGGTGCTGGTCGGCGTCGGGCCCTTCTATCAGTTCGTCCTGAAGCACCGGTTCCCCTTCGATCTGCCCTTCTCCTACAAGAAGGAATGGAACAGCGTCCTGCTGAACAATGTGGCTCTAGTCGGCCTGTTCGGCGGACTCACGGCTGTGCTCGGCCTGAAGACGCTGCTCCTCGTTCACCTTCCCATCGTCCTCATCTCCGGCATGGCGGGAGTGTGGCTCTTCTACGTGCAGCACCAGTTCGAAGACACGTACTGGGATCGCGACAGCTCCTGGTCGGTCGAGAAGGCGGCGTTTCTGGGCAGTTCCTACTTCCAGCTCCCCCGCCTCCTTCAGTGGTTCAGCGGCAACATCGGGTTCCACCACATCCATCACCTCGCCCTCAAGGTGCCGAACTACCGCCTGCAGGCGTGCTTCGAATCGAGCCCGCGCCTTCAGCAGGCCCCCACCCTGACCCTGCGCACGAGCCTGCGCTGCGCGAGACTCGCGCTGTGGGACGAGAACGTGAAGCGGCTCGTGCCGTTTTCGGCCTCCGGCAGGGGCTAGAGCAGGCTTCTCAGGGATGCCGCGAGCACGGCGGCGTTGCCTTCGTCTTCGTGCTTGAAGAAGACCCACGCCTCCGACCATGGCTGCCGGCGGATGCGCTCGATCCAGGCCTTCAGATCGGCCTCGGTGTAGTCGGTGCGGCGTAGACGGAAGTAACCCCACTCCGTCGTGGGCAGGACGGGCGGCCCGAGTGCACCCGTCTTCTCGTCCGTTTCAGAAGCGGCAAGCGTCGCGTGGCGCTCCCTCAGAAGCGCATACGTCTCGTCATCGAACCAGGTCGCGTGACGGAACTCGAAGGCCGCGCGCGTGCCTTCGGGGAGAAGAGACAAAAACCGATCCAGCTTGCCGAGGTCCTTCTTCATCCACGGCGGGAGCTGGAAAAGGATCGGGCCGCGCTTGCCGCCCAGACTCTCGGCAGACTTCAGGAAATACTCGACTTCTGAAGCGCAGTCCTCGAGTTTCTTGATGTGCGTGATCCTCTGCGGCGCCTTGAGCACGAAGGCGAAATGTTCCGGGGTGTCGGCCGCCCACTTCGCGAGCAGCTCTGGCTTGGGCATCCTATAAAACGTGTTGTTGATCTCAACCGTCTCGAAGCGTTCGGCGTAGTACGCGAGCATCCCCTCATCCTTGAACTTCTCGGGGTAGAAGGTCCCCTTCCACTCCTTGTATGCGAACCCGCTGGTGCCGACACGGATACGCATGGCGATCGTCCTAGCGCACGCGGGCGCGGGCGGCCCGAAGGGAAACGCGCACCGCCGCCGGAGCCGTTCCGCCGCGAGCTGCTTTGGCCGCGACGGCCTTCCCGGGATCGAAGAAGTCCTGGATGCAATTCGCGATCTTCGGGTGACGGCCCTGCAGGGTCGCGCGCGCGATGTCGCGAAGCGGGATCTTCGTCTTCACCGCGTCGGCCACCATCGAGCCCACCATTCCGTGAGCCTTCCGGAACGGAACGCCCTCGCGGGCCAGGGCCACGGCGAGCGATGCCGCCATCATCCCTTCGACGGAGGCGGCTTTCTTCATGACCGCCGGGTTGAGGGTCATGCCGCGCACCACTCCAGCGGTCACCGTGATCGAGGGCAGGACCGCGTCGAGGGCATCGAAGACCGCTTCCTTGTCCTCCTGGAAGTCCTTCTGATAGCTCACCGGAACTCCGGTGGTGAGGGCCAGAAGCCTGACCACGGCGCCCGTGGTGCGCGCCGCCTTGCCGCGGACGAGCTCCATGGAGTCCGGGTTCTTCTTCTGCGGCATCAGGCTCGATCCCGTGGTGAACGCGTCGGGCAGGGCCACGAACCCATAGGGCAGAGACGAATAGTGGATCAGATCCTCGGCCAGGCGGGACAAGTGCGCCTGGGTCTGGGCAAGAGCAAAGACGAACTCGGCGGCGAAGTCGCGATCGGAAATCGCGTCGAGAGCGTTCTCGGAGACCCCGGCGAAACCGAGGGCCCTGGCCAGGGCTTCACGTTTCAGCGGAAGCGCCGTGCCGGCGAGGGCTCCCGAACCAAGGGGCAGGACGTTGACGCGCTTGCGGGCATCGCCGAGACGCTCGGAGTCGCGAGCCAGGGCCCAGGCGTGGGCACTCGCCCAGTGGCCGAACGTGATCGGCTCGGCCTCGCGCGTGTGGGTGTAGCCCGGCATAGGCAGGGCCGCGCCCTGGAGGCCGCGCGCGACCAGTGCTTCGACGAGATCCTTGAGACGAAGCCGAAGGGTGTCGATGGCCCCGCGGATAAACAGTCGAAGCGCGGTGACCGACTGCTCGTTGCGGCTGCGCGCGAGGTGGCCCTGACCGGCCAGCGGGCCGATCTCCTCTTCGAGACGGGTCTCGACGAACGAGTGAACGTCCTCGACGTCGATGTCGGCAAACCCCGGATCCGCTTCGTACTTCGCGAGGACCCGCGCCAGACCACGATCGAGCCGCGACGCGTCCTTTGCCGGAATGGCTCGACACTGGCCCAGCGCCACCGCATAGGCGCGCGAGGCCGCGATCTCCTCGCGGATCAGCCGGCGATCGAACGGAAACGATCGGTTGAATTCCCAGAAGAGCCGGTTCGGCTCGGCGTCGTAGTTTCCGCCCCAGAGTTTGGTCATGTCGATGCGATCCTAAGTGCGGTAGTGGGCGTTGATGTCGACGTACGACTTGGTGAGGTCGCACATCCACATGGACTCCGAGGCGTCTCCCGCGTGCAGATCGACGGTGAGTTTCCCGGGGTCCTCGAGCATGGCCTGGTGCGCCACCTCCTCATCGTAGACCCGCGCCGCGCCGCCCTCGCAGACGAACACATCTCCGATGCAGACGTCGACCTTGTTGATGTCGAAAAGAACGCCGGCGCGACCGGCCGCGGCAAGAACGCGACCCCAGTTCGGATCTCCCCCGTGAAGCGCCGTCTTCACCAGGGGCGAATCGGCGATGGTCCGCCCGATGCGCAGGGCATCTTCGGAGGTCCGCGCGCCTTTCACCACGACTTCGGCGATGCGCTGCACGCCCTCCCCATCGCGGATCATCATCAGGGCAAGATCGCGGCAGACCTCGCGGAATGCGTCGCGGAGCACGTTGTACGCGGGTCCCGGCCCGGTGATGGCCAGCGCACCCGCCGCCCCGTTCGCGAGGACAATCGCGGCGTCGTTGGTCGAGGTGTCGGAGTCGATGGTGATTCGATTGAAGGTCGGGCCCACCGCCTCGATCAACGCCTGGTCCAGCATGGCCCGCTCGATCGTCGCATCGGTGGTGAAGAAGGCCAGCATGGTGGCGTGAAGAGGCGCGAGGCGCGGCGCGATCATCCCGGCGCCCTTGGCCATGCCCCCTACCGTGACGGTGACGCCGCCCAGGTCGACGCGGCGCGACGATTCCTTGGGCTTCGTATCCGTGGTCATGATCGCCCGCGCGGCCGCGGCGCCGCCGTCGTTCGACAATCCTAAGACGGCCACGGGAAGGGCGGCGCGAACCTTGTCCATGGGAAGGTTCACGCCGATCACGCCGGTGGTACTGACGAGCACTTCGGTGACCGGACAGCCGAGGGCGGCCGCGACCAGCGTCGCGCTCTCGCGTGCATCGGCCATGCCCTGCGCGCCGGTCGAGGCGTTGGCGCATCCGGCATTCACGATGACCGCGCGCGCGCTGCCCCCGCGAAGGTGCTCCGCTGAAACCAGGACGGGCGCCGCCTTGGCGAGGTTGGTGGTGAAGACCCCCGAAGCAACACACGGCCGGTCGGAGACCAGCAAGGCGAGATCCGTGCGGCCCTGCTTGATTCCCGCCTCAACCGCGGCCGCGCGAAATCCCCGCGCGGCCGTCACTCCCGAGCTCACTTGCCTCGACCCTCGCGGGTGATGGCGCGAACGCGCTCAGGCAGCGAGAAGAGGCGGATGAAACCTTCCGCGTCCTTGTGGTCGTACTTCATGCCTTCACCGAAGGTGGCGAGGTCCTCGCGATACAGGCTCCGGGGCGAGCGACGGCCGACCGCGATGACGCTGCCCTTGAAGAGGCGCAGGCGAACCTCGCCGGTGACCTCCGTCTGGGTGAAGTCCACGAACGCGGCGAGGGCGTTGCGCAGGGTCGAGAACCAGAGGCCGTCGTAGACGAGCTCGGAGTAGCGAATGGCGAGCTGGTTCTTGACCGCAATGGTCTGGCGATCGAGGCACATGCTCTCGAGCTCGCGATGGGCGGCATAGAGCACGGTGCCGCCCGGAGTCTCGTAGACCCCGCGCGACTTCATGCCGACGAGGCGATCTTCAACGATGTCGAGACGACCGACGCCATGCGCGGCGGCGCGGCGATTCAACTCCTCGACCAGGGCCACGGGGCCGAGCTTCTTGGAGTCGACGGAAATGGGAACACCCTTGTCGAAACCGATGGTGAGTTCCTCGGCCTGATCCGGCGCGTTCTCGGGCTCGACGGAGAGCCGGAACATCTCGGGCACCGGCGCGCTCCAAGGATCCTCGAGATTGCCGCCTTCGTGGGAGAGGTGCCAGAGGTTTCCATCGCGGCTGAACAGATCCTTCTTGGTCTGCTCGACGGGGATCTTGTGCTTCGCCGCATACTCGAGCGCGTCCTCGCGCGAGCGGATGTTCCATTCCTTCCACGGTGCTATCACGCGAAGATGCGGCGCGAACGTGGCGTAGGCAACCTCAAAGCGCACCTGATCGTTCCCTTTGCCGGTAGCGCCGTGAGCCACGGCGTCGGCGCCCTCGGCGAGCGCGCACATCACCTGGCCGTAGCCGAGCAGAGGACGGGCGAGCGACGTGCCGAGGAGATAGCGGCCCTCGTACATGGCTCCGGCCTGCATGGCCTTGAAGCAATAATCGCGGACGAAGGTTTCGCGCAGATCCTCGACGATGCACTTGCTGGCGCCGGTGGCGAGCGCCTTGCGCTTCACCGCCTCGAGATCTTCGCCCTGACCCACGTCCCCGCAGTACCCGATGATCTCGGCGCCGCCGTAGTTCTCCTTGATCCAGGGGATGATGATCGACGTATCCAGACCGCCCGAATAGGCAAGCACGACCTTCTTCACGGAACTCATCGGTGTTTGTTCTCCTCGAACTGCGAATTTAACGGGAAGTTGAAGGGTTCACGCCGGCAGTTCGCCGACCACGGCATCGAGTGCCACCAGGAACTCGCGGATCTCCGCGGGCTTGATCACGAGCGGCGGCAGGAGACGCAGGACCTTTTCGCCCGCCTTGATGGTGAGGATGCCCTTCTCGCGGAGGCCCTTCACCACCTTAGACGCGTCGTTCCTGAACTCGACGCCCTGCATCAGACCAAGGCCGCGCACGTCCGCGATCTTGTCCTTGTGCTTGCGCGCGACCTTCTTGAGGCCGCGGCGAAGCTGCTCGCCCTTCTTCGCCACCGACTCGACAAAACCGGGGGTCAAGAGCCGGTCGAGGATGGCGTTCGACGCGGCCGCGCAGACTGGATTCCCGCCGAAGGTCGATCCGTGGTCACCCACATGGATCTTCGGCACGAAGGGTTCGGCCAGAAGTGTCGCACCCATGGGGAGGCCGCCGCCGAGGGGTTTGGCCACGGTGAGGATGTCGGGAGTGATGTCCGCGTGCTGGTAGGCGAACATCTTCCCCGTCCGGCCGAAGCCGCACTGGATTTCGTCGACAATGAGAAGCGCGCCGCGTTCGGTGCAGATCCGCCGAAGACCCTGGAGGAATTCGTTGGAGGCGGGCCGGAGACCGCCCTCGCCCTGCACGGGCTCGACCAGAACCGCCGCGGTCTTCGGACCCACTCGTTCGGCGATGGCGTTGAGGTCGCCCCAAGGAAGGAAGCCCGTGTCGGGGAGCAGGGGTGCGAAAGGCTCGCGGTACTTGGGCGTCCAGGTCAGCGACAGGACTCCCATGGTGCGGCCGTGGAACGAGCGATCGAAGGCGAAGAGTTCGGTGCGGCCCTGCTCATTCCCCACGCGGCGTGCGAACTTGATTGCGGCCTCGTTGGCTTCGCTCCCGGAGTTCCCGAAGAAGACCTTCGACGGGAAGGTCATGGCCACCAGACGCTGAGCCAGGCGCGACGTGGGCTCGGAGTGGTACAGGTTGCTGATGTGCATCAGCTTGCCCGCCTGTTCGCGGATCGCCTTCACCACCGCGCGGTCTCCGTAGCCGAGGCCGTTCACCGCGATCCCCGCACAGAAGTCGAGGAAACGGCGGTCGTCGCTCGTCCACAAGGTGGAGCCTTTGCCGCGAACGAGTGTCAGATCCCGGTCGTAGAGAGGGAGGAGAGCCTGGCTCATGGCGTGACACCAACTTTCATTTGAGAGAGATTCGGGTTCCGGGAAAGCCCCCCTGCAGGCGGGCGCGACCGGCGATGACGACAGCGGGGATTCCCGAGCGCACCGCATCCAGAGCCATGCGCACCTTCATGGCCATGCCGCCATGAATGGCGCCTTCGGCGATGCGCGCTTCGATCTGCGCCTCGTTCAGGCCCGCCGCGGAGACGCCGTCGAGGATGACGCCATCGACATCGGAGAGAAAGACCAGGGTCGCGGCGCCGATCTGCCGGGCGATCCACTGCGCGGCCTCGTCGGCGTTCACGTTCACGGCCTCGCCTGAAGGCCCGTTCGAGACGGGCGAGATCACGGGAACGAACTTCGCCGCCCAAAAAGCCTCGAGGATCTTCGGGTCCACCCGTTCCGGGCTGCCGACGACCCCGAGGCCCGGGACCAGCGCGGCCCGGATCAAGCCGCCGTCACGACCCGAGATCCCCACGGCGGCGACGCCGGCCTGCAGGAGACTTGAAGCGAGCGCCTTGTTCATCGACCCGCTGAGGACCATTTCGACGACATCCATGGCCGGGGGCGAGGTCTCACGCCGGCCATCGATGAATTTCGACTCGATTCCGAGCTGCTGCAACATCCGTTCGACCTGGCGGCCGCCACCGTGGATCAGGGCGACATCGCCGTCGAACGCGCCGATCTCCTGCGCGAGCGGCGCCACCAGCCGAGGATCCTCGAGGGCAGGACCGCCCACTTTGTAGACGCGCCTGGCTCGCGACATCAGGAAAGGCCGGCCGTCTCATCAAAGCCAAGCGCCACGTTCATGTTCTGGATGGCCTGTCCGCTGGCACCCTTCACCAGATTGTCGAGGGCCGAAACGACGATCGCTCGACCGGGGGCGCCCTCGTGCACGGACATCAGACAGAGATTCGTGTGATTCACGTCCTTGAGCTTTGGCGCCGGATCGACGACCCGGACGAAGGGGGCGCCGTCGTAGTACGACGCGAGGGCCGCGCGAAGGTCATCCACGGACCTTTGGGTTCGGACGTAGATCGCGGACAGGATGCCGCGCTCCACGGGAAGCAGATGCGGCGAGAAGGTGAGGACGGGCCGGATGCCGGTGCTCCGCTCGATCGTCTCCTCGATTTCTCCGATGTGACGGTGCTTCCGACCCTGGGAGTAGATGGAGAAGTTGCCCTCGACCTCACAGAAGAGGAGATCCTCGCGCGGCGAACGTCCGGCCCCGGAAGCGCCGCTCTTCGCGTCCACGATGATGTCGTCCGGTTCCACCAGACCATCCTTGATCAGGGGCAGCAGCGGGAGCATGACCGAGGTCGCGTAGCAACCGGGATTCGAGATGAGCCTCGCGCCCTTGATCTCCGACCGGAACACCTCGGTCAGGCCGAAGACCGCCTCCGACAGGAGGGCGGGATCAACGTGATCGTGCTCGTACCAGCGCTTGTAGCTCTCCGCGGTCCTGAGGCGGAGATCGCCGGAGAGATCGACGATGAGCGAACCCGGCTGGGCCTTCCGGAGCTTCGAAACATAGCTCGCGGAGGTGAGATGCGGCAGGCAGAGGAAGTAGACGTCCGCGCGGCGGGAGAGCCCCTCTTCGTGCGGGATGTGAGGCTTCGCGGAACCGGTCGAGAACTCGACACGGGCGCGCGGATGGCGAGAGAGCCAGCGCGAAAGTTCGCGACCGGAGTAGCCGGATCCCCCGAAGATGCCGACCTTCACGCCGTTTTGGCTAGCTGCGCCCAATTCCTGTGTCTTATGACCTCGTACCGGCCCCGCCACGCTCTCACGTTCGCACGGGGGCGGAGCGGGTCAGAACCGTTTTCGAAGGCCGCGGCCTAGAACATCGGGCGCGAGGCCGTGACCTCGAAGGTGGTGCTCTTCTTCTGACCAAAGACCGAGTATTCCCGCGTATACGTGCAGGAGACCACTCTCAAACCACCGATGCCTCCCGACGAGGTGACCGTGCAGGTGTCCGGGTCGAGGTAGGCAATCAGGCCCGCCTCGTTCACCGCTTTCTTGACCGCGGCCATGGCGCGAACATCGCCCTCCTTGTTGGGAGGAAAGCTGCCGGCGATCGTGGTGATCCGGTCTTCAAACTGGTAATTGTCCCAGTAGATGGGACCGATGGATTTCGCGGCAAGAGCGAGCAGGATGAACACGACCAGCATGATGATGCTGCCGAGCTGGCCTTCGCCGCGTTCGGTCGATTTGAATTGAATGATTTTCATAGACACTCCTGTTTGCGATACTGCTTGAGACTACCTGATCACGTGAAAGAAGCGCGACCAGCGGGTCCGGCCAATCGCTGAGAAAGTGTCTTTCATCCACTGGAAGGACGCACCCTGCTGGTATTCCTCGCGGGAGGCTTCGTAAGACCAGTAGACCACGACCGCGCGGCCCTTCACCTGGGACATGGGCAGAGTGCCCCAGAACCGGCTGTCCCGGCTGTTGTCGCGATTGTCGCCCATCATCATGAGCTGACCCGCGGGAATCTTCTGAGGGCCGAAGTTGTCGCGAATGTCCTCGCCCACGAGCCCGTAATCGGGGTCCGTGCGCTTGAGGGGCGGTTCCAGGAAATGGGCGTACGGCTCGGTGAGGGTCTTGCCGTTGATCAGGACCTGCTTGTCCTGGATCTCGAAAGTCTCGCCGGGCAGGCCGATGACCCGCTTGATGAAGTCGCGGGTCGGGTCCTCGGGAAACTTGAACACGAGTACGTCGCCGCGCGTGATCGGACGCTTGGCCAGGAGCAGGTCTTCGACCCCGCCGAGGGACGGCGAGAACACCAGCTTGTCGACGAGCAGGTGATCGCCGATCAGGAGGTTCGGCTCCATGGAACCGGTGGGGATCTTGAACGCCTGGAAAATGAAGGCGCGGACGAAGAGGGCGAGAATGACCGCCCCCACGAGCATCTCGAGATACTCGCGCACGACGGATTTTGTGGGAACGGGGTTCAACGTCTCACTCCTTAGTCCGCGTCGACGAATTCGACCGCGCGCGCTTCCAGCAACTGTGCAAAGAACTCGCCGCAGTCCTTGGTCGCCTGGCCCTTCGATACCTGAAAATCCGAGGCCACGAGAGCAATGATCTCGGCCACCGTCCGGCGGCCGTCGATTTTCTCCCAGATGAACGTGCCGGTCTCGTTCAGGTTGAAAATCGAATCGATGTCGGCGCCCCGCGAGGCGAGGGGCACCAGGATGTGCTCGCCCGACACCATCCGCGAGACCACGCGGGAGGAGTGTCTCGGTGTGGCGGAGAGTTCGACGGATGTCGCGGGTGCAGCTTGGGCCAAGATTCGTAAGGATAAGTCGGGTGGCCAGCCAGGCTAAATCGAGTCGGCCGCGCGCCGGGCGACCTCGATGGCGGTGGCGTCCTTGCGGAAGCGCAGCAGGAACGCGGGGATCCGCTCGGCCACATCGCCGCAGGCGTTCAGCACGGTCGAGGTGATCTGGCGGTCCCAGATGGGCGGGAACGTCCGGGTGAAGAGGCGCGCCGCGGCCTCCGCGGGATGAAGCCGGACCGCCTCGGAGGCACGCGCCTGCTCCAGAAAGAAGAGCGCCCGCACCTCGCCGGTCGCGGTGGAACCGAACCGGCCCAGCCCGTGCCAGGGCGTGCCAAAGGCGCGCACCGCGCCCGGGGCGCGAGGATCCAGCAGCACACGATCGTCGGACAGAATCGTCCGGCGCGGCTCGAAGTGATTCCAGAGTCTCGCCGTGGTCGACTTCCCCGCCCCCGAATGGCCGGCGAAGACCAGGACTCCGAAGCGGTCCCGGACCGCGCAACTGTGCACCTCGAGGAGGCCGTCTCTCGCCCAGCGCTGCTGGAAGAGCATTTCGTCGAGCGGGAACTGAAGGGCCGAGCGAGTGCCGCGAGCGCCGCCTTTCGGACGCGGAAAGAAGACCTCGCCGGTCGTGATCAACGGATCCAGCAAGACGGACTTGTAGACGATTCGGCCTATCCGGAAGGTCAGAAGCAGCCGGCCATCCGGCTGTCGGTAGGCGCGCCAGACGCCGGCGGATTCGAAGAGAAGTTCGCCCGGCCCGGGCCCGGGCTCACGACGGACCGCGACGTCGATGTCGGCTCCATTCGTAACCGCGAAGGGCCGAAAGCGACGAGGCCAGGCGATGGTGGATGGGCGTTCGGCGCGGGCAGAAAGGACAGTCGGGCCGACCCTCAGCCGGTTGACGAAGGGATAGGCGCTCAAACCGCGCGAAGGGGAAGCGCCGCCTGTGGCTGAGGCTTCGCTCGACGAAACTGCAACTGGATGAGCGGTTCTTTGGCCACGGTCTCGACCTTCACGCTCGAACTGCACGACCCGCAGCCCGCGGGATGAGACAGGTCGATCGAGTGCTCCGGCGCGGCCGCGAGCTTCCCGAGGCCGAGGCAGCAGGTCGCATCCTTGCGGTGACCGCTCTTCTCGCCCATTACGGCGTGGGCGCGAAGATGGGTGATCTCGCAAAAGTGCGGAATCATTCCCTCGATGTCGCCGGTTTCCATCTCGGCGGCGCCGGGGCAGTTGCCGCACAAGGGCATGAGGTTGCACTTGCGGCAGGCGTCGTTGTGCTGCCACTTCCGCGAGCGGAGTTTCGGGAAGAAGTCGTTCCAGCCCTCCTTGAACTCACCGCCCTCTTTCAGGGAATAAGAGTGCCTTCGCGAGAGCTGGCACATCTGCATGTTGCCGTAGGGGTCGACCGTGAACGAGGTCTCGCCCGCGCCGCAAGTGTAGACGAACTCGGCGGAAGCTCCTTCCTCGGGCTGGCAGGAACGCTCGCAGAATTTCCGGAACTCCTCCATGCGCACCGGGTCTTCGAGGTCCAGAGCCACCACCTGCTCGGGGGTGAGCTGGAGCTCGCCATTCCGGTTCGCGCCGCAATCGACGCGGGGATTAAGGAAACCGTCGAACCGGAAGCTGACACCGATCCCTTCGGCGAAGCGCTCCATGTCCGCGACTTCATGCTGGTTCACGGTAAGAGCCATGGTCTTGAGCTTCACCGGCACGCCTCGCTCCATGAGCTTCGAGATGCCGGCCCGGCACTTTTCGAAAGAGCCGGGAATCTGAGTCACCGCTTCGTAAGTAGCCTTGGTGTGACCGTAGATGCTGATCTCCACCAGAAGGGGCGGCTGCTCGGCCAGAAGCTCGGCGATTCGATCGGTCACGAGCGTGCCGTTCGAGAAGATGGTGATGAGCAGACCGCGCCTCACCGCGTGCAGGTAGACCTCGGCGAAGTCGGGGCGGACGAACACCTCGCCGCCGGTCATCAGCAGGAAGAAGCATCCCTGGTCCGCAATCTCGTCGATCAGCTTGAGGAGGCGGGGCGTGTCGAGTTCGCGCGCGATCTCGGCCGCATCTCCGGGCGACTCGTTCACATAGCAGTGAACGCACCGCAGATTGCAGCGGAACGTGGTCTCCAGGATGCCGTTGACGGGCGCGCGCGCTCCGGGCGCGCCGAACGAGAGCGAGGCGAAACCCTTCTCCGCGATCCGCGAAGCGGCCGGAGGGGCGTTCAAGGTGCGAGTTCGGCCGAACTGACGGGGGCCACGGGTCGCCTAGCTCCCGGCGTTCTTGCAGAGCGACTTCGTGCACGCGGGAGGATTGGGACCCGCGCCGGACACGCCGGTCTTGCAGCCCGCCACCGCGAGTTCATCGCCGGCGATGCGAACCCGAAAAATTTTCGGGGCCTCGTACGGGCGGGCGGGCGGAACAGGAGCTGGACGGGCCATGATCAGTCAGCGTAACCCAACAGCCAAATTCATGGCAACAAGCGGGCGTGCGCCCCGTCACCCCGACCGGAGACCGCCCGGGGACGGGCGACCAAATGTCCCAGACTGCGGATGGCTCTGATCAGGAGGGCAACGCGCGCCTCGTTCGCCTCGCAGACTCCGATGATGGCGGAAAGGGGCGAGGAAGGATCGAGGTAGGTTCCCTGATCGCCCTTGGTTCTTATCCGGTCGCCCAGGCGGAGGAGCACGCGATGCAGACGCAGACCCGCGACGGTTCGAACGAGCACGACATCACCCACGCGCACAACCCCGTCGAACGGCCGCAGGGTGATTCTCGAGCCTTCCTTGAGCGACGGCTCCATGCAGGACCCCGACACGGTCAAGTGCGCGCCCTCTGGGCCCTGGCGAAGGACTTCGCGAATCCAGTCTTCGGCGACCTCAGGAGTGAGAGTGCGCTCGGGGATGCTCACGTCCGGGACGGCGCCGGCGAAAAAAAGGCGGCGGCGACCAGATCGGCGAGTCGCCTCATCGTCCCTCGCCTCGGCAGGGTCCGGCCCGGCAGGACCTTCGGAAAGACACTGCGGCGCGCATAGCCCCCCTTCGACGGGGCGAGCGCGTATCGCACGCGCGCCAGCGACAGGACGCTCATGGGCGGGGGCATCTGAGTCTGTGCCTCGAGCCAGCGGCGAACCGATTTCGGACAATGAGACTGAGCGATCTCCAACAGATCGCCGAGGGCCTTTGACCGGATCGCGTACTCTCGACACGAGAACACCATGGCCCCCACCGAGCTGAGGGCGCTCCATTCCCGCGCTCTGGCGAGGACCCGATCGGCCGGAGGCATGAAGGCGTCGAGTGCTCGCACGAAATCGCTGTAGTGATATTCGCCGGCCACGAACGCATGCTGGAAAGCGGTATGGAGCGCCAGATGAACGACGAGATCCTCGTCGGACAGACGGAACATCGACGTCGAGGCGACGGGCGCGCGGCGTTCCCAG
>JANMVV010000024.1:0-4545 GCA_031392925.1 Vicinamibacteria bacterium | reverse complement strand
TCGAGGTAACGCTCGCGCGGTCGGTGATGTCGCAGCCGAGGCCGATGGCCGGGCCGCAGTTGCTGATCCCCACGCCCGCGACGCCAATGCCCTCGCCGTACTTCGACACGATCTCCCCCGCCGTCTCCGCGGCGGACGAGAGTTCGCGGTCCACGCAGACGATGTGGGCCCCCTCCCGAGCGAGCCGGTGAGCGGTCGCTTTCCCGATGCCCGCGCCCGCGCCCACCACCACCACGACGCGGCGATCCAGTTCCTTCTCGGGCGCTTGCCGAGAAAGCTTGGCCTCCTCGAGCGACCAGTACTCAATATCGAACGCCTCCTGCGGATCCATGGCTTCGTAGGTGTCGATCGCCTCCGCGCCCCGCATCACTTCGATCGCGCAGTTGTAGAACTCGGCAGTCACCCGCGACTCACTCTTGTTCTTCCCCCAGGCAATCATGCCCAGCCCGGGAATGAGAACCACGGTCGGGTTCGGGTCGCGCATGGCCGGCGAGCCGGGCCTCTTGTGGCGCTCGTAGTAGGCCGCATAATCCAGCCGGTACTGCCCGAGGCCTTCCTTGAGCTTCACCCTCAGGGCCTCGAGATCCCGGCTCCCGGGATTCCAGTCGATGAAGAGTGGCTTGATCTTGGTGCGCAGGAAGTGGTCGGGACAGGACGTGCCCAGGTTCGCGAGCCGGGGCCCATCCACGCTGTTCGTGAAGCGAAGGGTCTTCGGATCGTCCTGGACCGTGGCCACGAACCGCTGCTTCGCCGAGACCTGCCCGCGCAGCCAGGGAAGGATGTCGCCGAGCAGGCCGCGCCTCTCGTCGTCCTTGAGCGCCGCGACCTTCAGCCCGCCAAACGTCTTCTCGCCCCGATCGCGAGCCTCGATATACGCGGTGGCGCGGTCAATGATGTCCAGGGCGGTCTCGTAGCACGTCTTGTCGTCGTTGTTCCACGAGCTCATGCCGTGATGGCCCAGGACCACGCCCTTCGCCTTCGGGTGCTCCTGGATGAGCGACTCCATCCGCACGCCGATGTCAAAGCCCGGCCGCTGCCAGGGGATGTAGAGGACATCCTCGCCATAGATCTCCCGGCAGAGGCGCTCCTGATTCACGGAAGCGGCCACCGCGATCACCGCGTTGGGGTGAAGGTGATCCACGTGTTTATGCGGCACGAAGGTGTGGAGCGGAGTGTCGATGGAACAGGCCCGCGGGTTCAGGTTGAACACGCAGTGGCGGTACATGTCGTACATGTGGTCCTCAGCCGCCGACTTCGGGCCGCGGTCTGGATTCGCGAGATAGAGCGGCTTCATCGCCCTCACCCGGGACGCGTAGAGCGAAGCAAACCCATCGCGCTTCGACGTCCTCAGGTCCCCGCCTGAGCCCTTCACCCACAGCACCTCGACGCTTTCGCCGGTCAAGGGATCCTTCTCCATCAGCTTCGACGAAGTGTTGCCTCCGCCCGTGTTGGTGAGCGTGAGGTCCTTACCCAGGGTATTGGAGCGGTACACGAGGCGGTCGAGACCGACGAGGTCCTTGACCTCCTCATCCCGCCAGAGGGACTTGACGTAGCTCACTTGCACTCCCTTATCTCTGCTGATTCCGGACGCCTCGCCAGCGCCATTTTATTCGACTTGGGTCAGACCATCGCACGACCGTCCTTTGCCGATCCATGGCCAGTTTTGATGGCGCCCGGGCGGCTAGACTCCATCCATGGAACCCATCTACCTATCGAGCGTCGAACGGCGGGCCTTCGCAGCGGCCCTCATGACGCTGGCCCTGGCCAGCGCCTGTCAGCCAGCCGGTCAAAACCCGGCGACGAAGCCGCCGGCCGAAGACGCGGCCAAAGTGGTGAAGCTCGCCTTCGTGACCAACAATACGAGCGAGTTCTGGAAGATCGCATCGAACGGCGTCCATAAGTACGAGGCGGAAGCCAAGGTTCAGGTCGACATCAAGATGCCCGCGAACGGCAAGACCGAGGAGCAGAACCAGATCCTCGAGAACCTGGTGAGCCAGGGTTATGACGCGATCGCGGTGAGCGTGGTGGCGCCGAAGGATCAGACGCCGATGCTGGACCGCACCGCCCTGAAGACGAGGCTCATCACTTTCGACTCGGATGCGCCGGCCAGCCAACGCCTGCTCTACGTAGGCACCATCAACTTCGAGGCGGGCAAGAAGCTGGGTGAGCGCATCGTGAAACTCCTTCCGACGGGCGGGAAGATGGCGGTGTTCGTCGGCTTCTTCTCCGCCGACAACGCGTCCCAGCGCCTCAAGGGCATCGAAAATGCGGTGGCCGGTCATCATATCGAGATCGTGGAGAAGCGCGAGGACCAGACCGATCGAGCAAAGGCGCGGTCGAATGTGGAAGACATCCTGAACGCCCGACCCGACGTGAGCCTCGTATGCGGGCTGTGGTCCTACAACGGCCCGGCCATCGCGGCCGCCATCGAAGGGGCCAACCGGAAGGGTAAGGTTCTGGCCGCGGTCTTCGACGAGGAAGACGGCACGCTCAGGGCGATCAAAGCGGGAACGATCGCGGCCACCGTGGTGCAGCATCCCTACGAGATGGGCTACCGGGCCGCCAAATGGATGCACCTCCTGGCCACCGACTTCGACAAGGCGCGGGGCACGATCCCTCCCCACAGCGTCGAGAACACCGGCGTCGAGGTTATCGACAAGGCCAGCGTCGCGAACTTCGAGACCCGGCTCGCCGAGTGGAAGAAGTAGACCGGGGCTCACTGAACGCACCCAACCCGGACGCGCCCGTGCCGCCGCTGCTCGAGATGCGCGCGATCACCAAGCGCTTTCCCGGGGTCATCGCGCTCCAGGGGGTTTCCCTTCATCTCCGGCGCGGCGAGGTGCTGGCCCTCACCGGCGAGAACGGCGCGGGAAAATCCACCCTCATCAAGACGCTGGGCGGCTTGGTCTGGCCCGACGCCGGCCTGATCCTGATCGACGGCGAGCCCATGCGCTTCGCGTCAGTGAGGGACGCGCGGCGCGCGGGGATCGCCCTCATCCATCAGGAACTGATGCTGGCGCCCAACCTGGACGTAGCGAGCAATCTGTTCCTGGGAAATGAAGACCGGCCGCTTGGCCTTCTGAGCCCTCTGCGGCGAAGGGCGATGCGCGAGGCCGCGGTGACTCTCCTGGGGCGGGTCGGACTGGCCCGCGATCCGGGCACTCCCGTCTCTCAACTGACCGTAGGCGAGATGCAGATGGTAGAGATCGCGAAGGCGCTCTCCAAGAACGCCCGCATCATCGTCATGGACGAGCCGACCGCCTCCCTGACCTCGGGGGAATCAAGGAAGCTCTTCGACATCATCGCGACTCTTCGCGCGGACGGCATCGCCATCGTCTACATCTCGCATCGGATGGAGGAGGTCCTGGCCCTGGCCGACCGCGTGACCGTGCTTCGCGATGGCCGGAACGTGGGCGACCTCACACGCGCCGAGGCCACCCACGAGAAGATCGTCTCCCTGATGGTGGGCCGCGAGCTGTCGGGCAGCTACTTCCCCACCCGACCGACGCGCTCCTCCGGTGAGCCGTCGCTGGTAGTCCAGAACCTCCTCGTCCCGGGTGGTGCTGCTCCCGTGTCCTTCAGCGCGCATCGCGGGGAGATCATCGGTTTCGCCGGACTCGTGGGCTCGGGACGCACGGAGCTGATGCAGGCGATCTTCGGCGCGACCCCTGCGCTTGGAGGTTCGATGTGGCTCGAGGGGCGGCCCTTCCTGCCGCGGCGGCCGAGTGATGCCATCAATCGGGGCGTATGCCTGGCGCCGGAGGACCGAAAGCGTCACGGCCTGGTGCTGCCCATGAGCATCGCGCAGAACACCTCGCTCCCGGCCGTCCACCGCCACCAGCACTTCGGCTTCCTCGATCGTGCACAGGAGCGCCGGGTGGTCGAAGCCGAAGTGGCGCGCTTCCGAATCAAGACGCCGACCGTGGAGCAGCCGGTGGTGAGCCTCTCGGGCGGCAACCAGCAGAAGGTCGTGCTGGGAAAGTGGCTCGCCATGAGCCCGCGGATCCTGATCCTCGACGAGCCCACCCACGGCATCGACGTCGGGGCCAAGGCGGAGATCTACCGGCATATGGCCACCCTGGCCGATGAGGGCCTCACGATCCTCATGGTCAGTTCGGAGATGGAGGAGGTGCTGGGCATGAGCGACCGCGTGGTGGTGATGCGGGAGCGGCGGATGGTGGGCGTGCTCGAAAGAGCCGCCCTCACCGCGGAACGGGTCGCCCAGCTGATGACCGGCGGTTTGCTCGCGGAGGCGGTGTGAGACGGGAACTCGGAATGTTCATCGCCCTCGTCTGCCTGTGCCTCGGGCTGTGGGCGACGAACCACGACTTCCTCGGCGCCTCGAACGCGATCAACCTGACTCGGCAGATCTCCATGCTCGGGATCTTCGCGATCGGGATCTCTTTCGTGATCATCACGGGCGGGATCGACCTCTCCATCGGCTCCGTCATCGGGCTTTCGGGAGTGCTCATCGCGAAGGTCTCCGGTCAGTATTATCCCGACAACCCGGCCGCGGGCGGCCTCGGTTACTCGCTCTGGCTCGGG
>JANMVV010000017.1:0-3190 GCA_031392925.1 Vicinamibacteria bacterium | reverse complement strand
CTCGGATATCCGGGACCGCTGGGAGAGTGTGGTGTGGATCCTGAACGCGAACGAAGCGCACGCGGGCGCCGCCGGCCCGGGACACTGGAACGATCCGGACATGCTCGAAGTGGGCAACGGCGGCATGACCACGGAGGAATACCGTTCGCACTTTTCGATGTGGGCGGTGATGGCCGCCCCGCTCATCACCGGCAACGACCTGCGCGCGATGAGCGTGGAGACGAAGTCGATCCTGCTCAATGAGGAGGTGATCGCGGTCGACCAGGATTCCCGCGGCGCCCAGGGGCGCAAGGTCCTCGACCGCGGCTACGGCTCCCAGGTGTGGGTCAAGCCCCTCGCCGACGGGTCGCGCGCGGTGGCGGTGCTGAACCTGGCCGAGAAGGAAGCTGACCTGTACCTGCGCTGGTCCGATATCGGTCTGCCTCCGGGAGCGGCGAGCGTCCGCGATCTGTGGGCGCATCTGGACCTGCCCGCGCACACCGACAACGGAAAGCACTTCGATGAGCGGCTGAAGCTGAAGGTACCGGGGCACGGAATCGCGATGCTGCGGGTCAAGGCCCTCACGCCCCCCCGATGAACCGGTAACCCAGCGGCGGTTCGGGGCCATCGGCGCCGGCCTGACCTTGCGGCCGCTGACGGCATCGCTTCAGACGGCGCCCGGGCCTCGAACGATTCGCGCCGGCAGGAAGATGACGGCCTTCACGAACGCGAGGACACCGCCGACCGCGATGCCGAGCAACCGGAAGGGCAGGAGCAGGAGCCAGACGAAGGGGTAGAGCACCAGGGCGAAGAGGGCGAGTGGCCAGCACAGGACCAGCAGGATCAACCACAGCAGGAACTTGGCCACGGTGCACCTCCCTTGCGATGAGCGCGCCCGACGATGAACTCGCCCGCAACAGAGTTTACGTCGGGAGGCCGAGGAGGTTCCGCGGATTCTTGGGGGCTTAGCCTCCGGTCGTTTCGCTACGCGAGGGGCAGGTCGGACTGAGCGCGAGTCATGCGGTCGTGTTCTTCGACGAGGGCTAAGGTCTCCGACGAGGGACGGGTGGATCCCATCGACTCGAGGAATTTGCAGGTCGCGAAGCCCGAACATGCCTGCTCGTAGCCCTTGAGCCACGCGTCGAACTCCGCCTGGGCCGCGGGTTCATCCCGTGGGTACTGGTTCGGAGGCAGGGCAAGGTCGAGGCGCCACGGCTTCGGGGTGAGGCGCGCCCGGAAGCTGCCCTGGATCCTGCACAGCTTCATGAACGCGGGGTCGGACCCGAATCCCGCGAGGAAATCCTGGGCGCTTTCCGATTTGGGATCCAGGGCGAGGTCGGCTGCGAGGACGCGATACCCGGCGAATGTCCGGTAGATACGAAGCGTGGACCTTGCGTGACGGGCGCCGGCCTCGCGGATCCGGAGCAGCGTCGGATCTGTCTTGTCCTTCTTGAAGAAACCGAAAAGGCCTGAGCCCAGGCCCGCGGGCGGAGAATCGATGTCGGCGAACGGCAGGCGCGCCGTGTTCAGAACCAGGGCTCCGTATCGATTGCGCGTGACCAGGGCCTCGGTTCTCTCTCCGGGCTCACCGAGGGTGCGAATGAGCTCCTCGCGCAACGGCTGCCGGCCGTAGAAGTATTCATCGCCCGGCTCGCCCCGGGTCAGCCGGGCGACCACCTCGCGAAAGCGTGATTGGGCGACACTGACCGCATCCGAAACGCCCTCCTGCGACCAGCCCCAGATCGACAGGGCGTACTTCTTGCCCTGCGGGTCGGTGGCGTCCCCTTTCGTCTTGGCCCAGTAGCGCGGAATCAGCATTCGTTCGAGTGCCTCACATCAAGCCACCTGGGAAACGGTCAACTGCTTGTCGACGCCGATCATGGCCCCACGATACGCGGGTATGCGGAGGGGCTCCACCGTGCCCCTGGGCTCAGTCCCGCATGTCGAGCAGGACCTTGAGCACCCCCGGCCGTGCCGCCTCGGAGAATGCGGCGAGTCCATCACGCAGCGGGAAGCGCGCCTGGACCAGGGGACTCACGTCGATCTGCCGCGTCGCGTGGGCGGCAAGTGCGGGCGGGAACAGACCGCAGCGCGATCCCACCAGCGTCAGTTCGTTGATCACGAGAGGCGCCATGGCCACGGGCGTGGCCCCGTGGAATGTGCTCTTGAGCACGAGGGTTCCGCGCGGCCGGGTCAGGGATATGGCCCGGGCCAGACCGTCCGGACTTCCGGTGGCTTCGACCACCACGTCGAACCGCCCCTCGAGAGCCTCCTCGGATCGATGTACCCGCGCACCGCGGGCCCCGGCAATCGCCATCTTCCCGGAATGCCTGCCGATCAGGTGGACTTCGGCGGAAGTGCCGAGGAGGACGAGTGCGGCCAGCAGTCCGAGCTTGCCGTCCCCAAGCACGACCACGCGCTGGCCCGCGCGAACCTGCACCTGCTCCAGGATCTCAAAGGCTGCGGCCAGAGGCTCGGTGAGCACCGCACGCTCGTCCTCGACCTCGGCCGGCACCTCGAGGAGGTTGCGAACGGGAGCGGTCACGTACTCGGCGAAGCAGCCGTCCTTGCCCAGGATGCCGAGCACGGTCCGGGTCGGACAGTGACGCCCCAGTCCGTCGCGGCAGCTTTCGCAGGCGCCGCAGGCGAGGTTGATTTCACACACCACGCGCTTGCCCAGCCAGGCGCGATCGTCACACTCGACCACGTCGCCCAGCAGCTCGTGGCCGAGCACACCCCGGAAACCCATGTAGCCGCGCACGATTTCGAGGTCGGTGTTGCAGATCCCGGCCAGGCGCACGCGAACCAGCGCCTCCCCCGGACCGCGGCGCGGCACGTCGCGCTCGACCAGGGTGAGCGCCGGATCGGCGGTCAAAGCCAGCATCAGCGGTGCGATTGTAAAGCGATCCCTTCCCTGCGGCTGAGCCATTGATCTCGGGTCAATACAGGGCGCATACTTCCTCAACTGTTCGCTCACAACTGGTCCGTCCAACTTTCAGGGAGTCTCTATATGAAGCCATTCAAGGTCGGGTTGTTGGTTCTGCTCGCGGTCGCGTATTCCGGCGTCGCTTCCGCGCAAGACGCGGCGAAGGCCGATCCTGCGCATTACAAGGTCATGTTCGAGAATCCGAGCGTGCGTGTGCTGTCGATTAGCTATCCCGCCGGCGCCACGAGCAAGGTGCATCAACATCCGGACGCTCTCGTGGTCGTG
>JANMVV010000009.1:0-75383 GCA_031392925.1 Vicinamibacteria bacterium | reverse complement strand
GTGGCGATGCGCGCGCCTTCGGTCCCGAGTTTCTTGCGGACCCGCGAGAAGTGGACGTCGAGGGTGCGGCCGGTGCCTTCCCGGTCGGGGTCGAGGACGCGGTCCACCAGCGCCTGCCGGGTGATCGCCGAGCCGATGCGCTGGGCGAGGGCGGCCAGGAGATCGAATTCAATTCGGGTGAGGTCCACGCGCTGGCCTGCGTTCTCCACCACCCGCGAACCCAGATCGATGCGGAGGGCGCCCGTCTCGATCACATCCCCCGGGTGCAGGAGCGGGCGGCGGAGCCTCGCCTGGATGCGGGCGAGCAGCTCCTCCGGCCAGAAGGGCTTGGTGACGTAGTCGTCCGCGCCGAGAGCCAGGGCGCGAACTTTCGTGGAAGTCTCGTTGCGCGCCGATAGAACGAGAACCGGCGTCTGTGCGGTCTCGCGATAGATCTTCAGGATGTCGAGGCCGTGAGCGCCGGGGAGCATGAGGTCGAGCACCACCAGATCGTGCTGCTTCGGGTCGGCGTCGAGGGCGGCGTGGCCGTCCTGGATCCAGGTCACCTCGAAGCGGTCGCGCTTCAGGTGGGTGACGATCTGGTCCCCGAGGTTCTTGTCGTCTTCGATGAGGAGGATTCGCGAGCCCATGGTCTTCGGCGGTCAGTGTCGGCTTCGAACCTTAAGTCTGCCTGAAGGTGAGATTAGAGTCGGAGGCGGCATGATTCGACCTGCGATTGTCCTGGTGCGCCCGGAGAACAACGCCAACATCGGTTCGGTGGCCCGGGTGATGAAGAACACGGGGCTCGGTGATCTGCGCCTGGTGGACCCGTCCGACTGGCGGACCATCGAGACCTGGCGCACGGCCTGGGCGGCGCAGGAGATCCTCGAGAACGCGAAGGTCTTCAAGACCCTCGACGAGGCCTTGCGCGGTTCGACCATGGCGCTGGCTCTGTCGGGGCGCGACGACAAGGTCATGGTGCTCGACGTGCGCGAAGGAGTGCGTCAGCTGGGCACGGCGCCCGAGGGCGCTTCTGTGTGTCTCGTGTTCGGACCGGAGCAGAGCGGCCTGACCTTCGAAGAGATGGCGCTTTGCGGACGTCGCGCCTCCATTCCATCGCACCCGTCCCAGCCCTCCTACAACCTCTCCCATGCCGTGGGCATCACTGCGTACGAATGCTTTCGACTCGACCCCCAGCCTCGCCCCAGTCACCTCCTTTCTTATGATGATCGACAGAAGCTGGCGGAAGAGCTCGAGATCGGGCTGCGCGCCGTGGGCGCCATTCGCAAGGAGAAGGAGAGGTACAGCCGCCTCTTCCGCGGTTTCCTCACCAGCCTCGACCTCTCTGTGTCCGATGCCCGCTGGATGCGCTTCGTGGGCTACTGCATGGAGCGCGCGGCCCGCGACGCCGGGTACAAGGAGTGACCCAGGTGTTCGAAGACGTGAAGAAGCACGACGGGGGCGTCCTCGATCTGCCCGACCTCAAGTTCCGCGAACTGATCTTCATCGGCGCCCTCAAGCGCGTCGATGATGGAAGTGATCCCACGAAGGCCGAAGTGGTTGTCGATGAGTCCCGCCCGATGCCCCCGTTCCGCGAAGAGGGCCTCTTCCCGCCGCGCTCCCGCTTCTCGGTGGAACGCCGCAACGGCCGCGCCCATTTCACCCGCCGCAGCGAGTAGTACCGTCATTGCGAGTCGCGCCCGTGGGCACCGTCATTGCGAGGAGCCCCTCCGTTGGTACCGCGACGAAGCAACCCCCTGGCCCCACTACCAAGCCCGCAGCGTCGCGCGAACCCGTCGTTGCCGTCATTGCGAAGGCCCGATCCGTCCCGCGTAGGCCTGAAGCAACCTCACGTTCCCCGCCCCGCCGGTTCGTCTTTACTGTTGTGCATTTCGACGACTCGATAGGCGACTACCAAGACGACTACTTCAGCCAGATCGACGACGCGCTCCTGAGGAACCCGGTGTCGGGCGCCAATTTTGTCTTCAGTCCTGCGAATAACTTGTTCAGGCATCGCCTGACCATGAAGTCGGCGAAGGTCTTCGAGTTCGACTAGGGGAGTACGCCGATTGCGCTCTGCGCCACCCGAGGGTGCGGGTGCCTTGGTCCGTGCCATTAGGCTGACGCGTATGGGCACGGCGAGTAAGGTCGAGACGCGAACGTTGGTTCTCCTTCTCGGCATCAACGCGGTCATGTTCGTCGTTGAGCTGGCTGCTGGGTGGGTCGCGCAGTCGGCGGGGCTCATCGCCGACTCTCTGGACATGCTGGCCGACGCCGGGGTTTACACCGTCGCTCTGCTCGCCGTGGGTTCCACCACGCGGCGCAAGACGCACGCGGCTGCGGTGAGCGGTGTGATCCAGTTGGCTCTGGCGGTGGGGATCGTCTTCGAGATTGCGCGTCGCGCGGTGAGCGGCAGTGAGCCCATGTCCCTGCTGATGATTCTGATCTCGGCTCTGGCCCTCGTCGCCAACGCCGCCTGCGTCGTCCTCCTCCGCAAGCACCGCCACGGCGAGATTCACATGCGCGCGAGCTGGATCTTTTCCACCACCGATGTCCAGGTCAACGTCGGCGTGATGGTCGCCGGCCTCCTGGTCATGGTCACCGGCTCGGCCTGGCCCGACCTCTTCATCGGCGCCGCGGTGTGCGCCCTGGTCGTCCGCGGCGGAGTCCGCATCCTGAAACAGGCGAAGGCCTCCTATGCTGAGGAATAGTGCAACGGGTGGTTGCACAAATGGACCTGTGCTGGAAGGGTCACCGCGTCCGATCGCTGGGTGATTCTCGCGTGGGACCCTCAGAAGGCACTCGCCAACCTGGCCAAACACGGCGTCGACTTCCACGAGGCGGGCACGGTCATGGGTGATCAGCTCGGGATCACGTTTGCTGACCCTCAGCATTCGACAGATGAGTACCGTTTCACCACCATCGGAGCGTCCGTGTCCGGGCGTATCCTTTGTGGTGGTTCACACGGACCGCGGTGAGGCAGTTCGATTAATCAGCGCGAGACGGGCAACCTCTAGCGAGCGCAGGTTCTATGAAAAAGGGCAATAAGGCCGTGCCGGACCCGGATCTTCGAGCGGAGTACGACTTCGCTTCGATGACGGGGGGAGTGCGTGGAAAGTACGCAGAGCGGTACAAGGCTGGAGTGAATCTGGTCCTTCTGGAGCCGGAGGTTGCCAAGGCGTTCCCCACGGCCGCCGCGGTCAATGAAGCGCTGAGGGCGGCGATGCGGGGATCGAAGATGGCGACGCGACCGGCGGCGCGGTCCGACAAACGGGAGCGACGAGAGCAGACGATAGACCCTCGCGGGTAGGCGGCACAGGATGGCCGTCTTCCTGAAGAGCTACCCAGGAAATGTTTCGCATCCCTCGCCGGCGGGCCAACTTGACCCATACTTGACTGACGCTTGACTCATGTGGGCCAGTTTGTGCCGCCGCCGCCTTCGGATGTTTCAGGTCTGATGTTCGAGTTGCTGGAATGGTGGAACAAGGACGCGCCAGGCATCTCCCCGGTCTTGAGTTCGGCCATCGTCCATCACCGCTTCGAGGCCATCCATCCGTTTGCGGACGGTAACGGGCGCACGGGCCGGGCGCTGGCTCTGTGGGAGCTTTATCGGCGGGGCTTCGATTCGCATCACATCTTCTCCTCAATGACGGTTATTTCCCGAGCCGTGCGGCGCGGCGCATATAATCCCAAACGCGGTCGATAGAAGAGTTTCCAGGAACACAAGCCCACACTGAATGCAACCGAGGATCCTCGCCCGCTCGCAGCACACGCTCTCCAGGAAGCAGATCGATCCCGATCCGCTGCGTGTTCTCTATCGGCTCCGGAGTTCCGGGTTCAAGGGGTTTCTAGTGGGCGGTGGGGTTCGGGATCTGCTTCTCGGGCGTAAGCCGAAGGACTTCGACATCGGCACGGACGCCTCGCCCCAGCAGGTGAAGAAGCTCTTCCGCAATTGCTTCATCATCGGCCGGCGCTTCCGGCTGTGCCATGTCCGCTTCGGCAACAAGGTCGTCGAGGTTGCCACCTTCCGCCGAAAGGCCGAGCCTGAAGAAGGCGACACCATCGTCAAGCGGGACAACACGTTCGGCACGCCCGAAGAAGACGCCTTCCGCCGCGACTTCACCATCAACGCGATGTTCTACGACATCGCCGATTTCTCGATCATCGACTATACGGGCGGCATCGAGGATCTCGAGGCCAAACGCGTGCGGGTGATCGGCGATCCCGACGAGCGCTTCCGCGAAGACCCGGTGCGCATGATGCGAGCGGTGGCCATCGCCTGCCGTCTCGGTTTCCGGATCGACCGCGAGGCCCAGGAGGCGATCCGCGCCCGCCGCGGCGAGATCGTGAAAAGCTCGCACGTCCGGATCCTCGACGAGATCTACAAGATCCTGCGCCAGGGATCCGCGCGCTCCACCTTCGAGCAGCTTTATGCGACCGGCCTCCTTGCCTACATCTTCCCCGAGGCGCACAAGGCCCTGAGCCGCGGCGAGACCGGGCTTCTCGACACCCTCGCGACCCTCGACGAGTACCGCAACCGGATCGGGTCCGACGCGGCTCTTTCCAACGCGATCCTCATCGCCCATCTTCTGCCCCCCCTGGGCATTCCGCTCTCGAGCGGTCTGCGCGCCACCGCCCGCAGGCGTCCCTTCGTCGATGTCGACGGTCCGCGCGATTTCCAGGAGGAGATCGAGGAGCCCCGGCCCGAAGGGGTTCTCGAGGGCCAGTTGGATGAGACCGATGTGGTGGCCGAGATGGTCGAACTCGACGAGGAAGCCGATCTGGGGCACGGCCCGAGCGTCGCTCACGGCGAGACCGCCATCAGTCTTCCCTTCGCGCGGCGCGACATCGAGCGCCTCGGCCTCCTCGCCGCGGTCGGCTCGAAACTTCACCGCACGGACCTTCCGCCCGGCACCGAGCGAAACCTCTCCCGGAAGCCGTACTTCCAGGAAGCGCTGCTTTTGGCTGAAATTCACGGACTGGAGTCGGAGGTCGTGCAGCATTGGCGCGAGGTGGCGGTCGGTGCTACGGTGGACACCGTCGATGGCGGGGCGGCGAGCGGCCCTGAATCGGGCGCGTCCCAGCCCCACCCGCCCAGGTCCACCGATGGTCCGAGGCGCCCGGTCCGGCGCCGGGGGCGAAGGCGTCCCGGGCGGCCCAAGGGCCCCGCGGTCTAGTCGGAAAAGACGTTCAACAGCACGAGAGGCGGCGGCGATGGCGACGAAGAAACTGAAGGCACTTTCGATTTCGGAGATTCGAAACAGGCTGCCCGAGCTTCACGGCTGGACCTTGTCCCGCGGCGCCCTACGCTGCGAGTTCAAGTTCGAGACCTTCCCGAAAGCACTCCAGTTCGTGGCCCGCGTGGGCGCCATGGCCGAGGAGGCCGATCACCATCCGGACATCGATATCCGGTACAGCGTGGTGAGGCTTGCCCTGAGCACCCACGATGTCGGCGGCATTTCGGAGAAGGACTTCTCTCTGGCCGCCGCCATCGACCGGAAGAGCGTGGCGCGAAAGTCGGTTTAAGCTCTGCCCACACCCGCGTTTTCGCGCCGTATCCCAAAACTCTGTCGCCCGGATCTTTCCACCCCTGGAGGGGGAATCATGCTGCATTTCGTCCACGTGCTCGCCCTGATGGTTGCCAGCGTCGATCCGGCCGGAGCCGGTCCCGCCTCATTGAAGGAAGCCGTCGCGAAAGTGACGGCCGAAGTCGACGGCGCTGCCGCGACCGCACCGCCAGCCCCCGCCCCGACCGGGGGGTACAAGATCGTTCACGAGGACGGGGCGACCACCCTGACTCTCGATAACGCGGAGATTTCGCTGTCGAACCGCCTTCAGTTCCGGTTCGCCGAGGAGATTCCCCCGAGCAATGTGCGCTTGCCCGGAACCACGGAAGACGGGCAGTCGAAGCCGTCGTTCCGCATCCGCCGCGCCAAGACCTCGCTCGAGGGCTGGTTCTGGAAGAAGGAACTGACCTACGAGATTCAGCTCTCGTGGGCCGGGCCCGAGGCGGGCGCTTCCACCCAAACCCCGCTCGAGGACGCCCAGCTCACCTGGGATGCTTCGAAGAAGGGCTCCTTCAAAATCAGGATCGGCCAGTTCAAGGTACCGCTGGGCCGGCAGGAGATGACGAGTTCGGGTCACCTGCAGTTCGCCGATCGGTCATTGCTCGGCGGCGAGTTCAGCCGCGGCCGCGACATCGGTGTCGAGATCCTCGGCCGGGTCGCGAACGACAAGGTGGAGTATTTCGCCGGCGTCTTCAACGGGAACTCGGCAAGCCGCACCTCCAACGACAACACCAAGCTCCAGTACAACGCGCGGGTGAGCTTCGAGCCCCTCGGCAAGGTCGCATACTCGGAGTCGGCCTTTGAAGGGTGGGACAAACCCCTGCTCGCCATCGCCGGCCAGTTCGAGAACAACGATCTCTCCGGCGCCACCAACCTCACCGATCTCAACACCACCATTCTGAGCGCCGATCTCATGTACAAGTACAAGGGCTTCTCGCTCTTTGCCGAGTACTACAACCGCAAGCGGAAGCCCGAGGCGGTGAGCGGCACTTCGTCAGCCACCTCGGGCCCGGCCACGCAGTCGGGGGGCGCCTTCCATTCGAACGGCTACAACGTCGAGGCCGGTTACTTCCTCAAGAAGGACAAGATCGAGATCGCGGCGCGCTTCGCCGAGTACGATCCTTCGGACCGGACGCCCTCGAACAAGCGCAGCGAAAAAGGCGGCGTCTTCAACTACTTCGTCCTCAAGCACACCCTCAAGGTGGTGGCGGATTTCCGCTCTCTGCACGACGACTTGGTCAAAGAGACGGCCAAGGAACTTCGAATCCAGACGCAGTTCATCTTCTAGCCAGGGAACCACCAGATCATGAAACGTGTTCTGTTCGCCCTCGTCCTCCTGGCCACTTTTCTCGTTCCCCAGGCCGGCGATGCCCATATGACCACCCCGGGTGTGGTGGGCGCCGCCGTTCTCTCGTCGATCGCCGAGTCTCCGAGCGTCCGGGTGGTCGTCCTCTTCGCAGGCGACGATCTTTCTCTCACCGACCTCGGCGCCCGCTCGAAGGCGATCGCGGAGCGGCGGGACGCCGTCCTCGATCAGATCACTCCGAGCGAGTTCCGGGTCACCGACACCTTCACGAACATTTCGGTGGTGGGCGGGTTCGTGACTTACGAAGGCCTCATGAAGCTCGTTCGTGACTACCGGGTCCAGAAGATCGACCTCGATGTGCCCGGTCACATGGCGCTCGCCGAAAGCACGGAGCTGATCCGCGCCCGCGATGTCCAGGCCCAGGGCATCACTGGAGCGGGAGTCGTGGTCGCGGTGCTCGACACCGGCATCGACACGGATCACCCCGACCTGGCCGACGACATCGTGGCCCAGCAGTGCTTTTGCACCAATGCCGACGGCACCGGCTGCTGTCCGGGAGGCAAGACCGAGGCGTCGGGCCCCGGATCGGCCGAAGACGAGCAGGGCCACGGAACCCACGTGGCCGGCATCATCACGTCCGGCGGACGGGTGGCCCCGCGGGGTGTCGCTCCCGACGCGGACATCGTCGCGGTCCGCGTTCTCGACAAGACGGGTGCCGCCGCTTCGTCCACGCAGCTCATGAAGGCGTTCGACTGGATCATCAACACCCAGCGTTCGGTGAAGATCGTGAACACCTCCCTTGTCTTCGGGAGCTTCCCGGGTCAGTGTGACACCGCGAGTTCGTTCACCGCGGGCCTCGCTCAGGCCGTGAACACGCTCCGCGCGCGCGGAACCCTGACCGTGTCGTCCGCGGGCAACTCCGGCAACAAGTCGGAAATCGGGGCTCCCGCGTGCCTCACCGGCGCGATCGCGGTGGGCGCGGTCTATGACGCCAACGTGGGCACGATCAGTTTCGGCTGCACCGACGGATCCACCTCCGCCGACAAGATCACCTGCTTCTCGAACAGCAGTTCCGCCATCGACCTCCTGGCTCCAGGCGCTGCCATCACCTCGTCGGGCCTGGGTGGCGGCGTAGCCGGTTTCGCAGGGACGTCCCAGGCCGCACCCCACGTGGCGGGTGCTCTGGCCCTGATGCTTCAGGCCAAGCCCTCGGCCACCACGGACGAGCTCGAGAACGCCCTCAAGGGTTCGGGACGTCCGATCACCGATCCTGGGAACGGGATCACGGCCACCAGGATCGACGTCAAGAACGCGATCGACTTTATTAAGAAATAGCTGGGGCCGGCCCCTCTGCCAATCGTTGGTTGGGCTGGACCTTAGCGCGTGAGTTTGCGGTACTTGATTCGGTGGGGTTGGTCGGCTTCGGCGCCGATGCGGCGCTTGAGGTCGGCTTCGTAGTCCTGGTAGTTGCCTTCGAACCAGACTACCTGGCTGTCTCCTTCGAAGGCCATGATGTGGGTGGCGATGCGGTCGAGGAACCAGCGATCGTGGGAAACGACCACCGCGCAGCCCGCGAAGTTCACCAGCGCCTCTTCGAGGGCGCGCAGAGTGTCGACGTCGAGGTCGTTGGTGGGTTCGTCGAAGAGCAGCACGTTGCCGCCGCTCTTGAGGAGCTTCGCGAGCTGAAGGCGATTGCGCTCTCCGCCCGAGAGGTCCTTCACCTTCTTCTGCTGGTCGGGGCCGCGGAAGCCGAACGAAGCGCAGTAGGCGCGTGAGTTCATTTCACGCTTGCCCACGAGGACGAGGTCCTTGCCGCCGTCGGAGACTTCCTCCCACACGTTGAACTCGCCGTTCAACGCCTCGCGGGACTGATCGACATATGAGAGTGACACGCTCTCGCCGATCTTCAGGGTTCCGGCATCGGGCTCTTCCTGGCCCATGATCATCCGGAAGAGCGTCGTCTTGCCGGCGCCGTTGGGGCCGATGATGCCGACGATGCCGCCGCGGGGCAGATTGAAGTTGAGGTCGTCCATCAGCAGGTTGTCGCCGTAGGCCTTGCGCAGACCCTTGGCCTCGATCACCAGATCGCCGAGCCTCGGGCCGGGGGGGATGGTGATTTCGCGGCGGTTGTCCTGCCGCTCGCTCGCCTGTTCCTCGGCGAGGAGTTCGTCGTAATGAGCGAGACGAGCCTTGCCCTTGGCCTGTCGGGCCCGGGGAGCCATGCGGATCCACTCGAGTTCGCGATCGAGGGACTTCTGGCGGGTGCTGGTTTCCTTCTCCTCGAGGGCGAGGCGGTTTTTCTTCTGCTCGAGCCAGCTCGAGTAGTTGCCTTCCCAGGGAATGCCTTGGCCGCGGTCGAGTTCGAGGATCCAGCCCGCGACGTTGTCCAGGAAGTAGCGGTCATGCGTGACCGCGACGACCGTGCCCTTGTATTCCTTCAGATGACGTTCGAGCCACGCCACCGATTCGGCGTCGAGGTGGTTCGTGGGCTCGTCGAGCAGGAGCAGGTCGGGGGCGTCGAGAAGCAGACGGCAGAGCGCCACTCGGCGCTTCTCACCGCCCGAGAGCTTGGCGACCTCGGCGTCGGCCGGGGGCAGGCGAAGCGCGTCCATGGCCATGTCGAGGTGGGTGTCGAGATTCCACAGGTCCTGCGCGTCGATCATGTCCTGCAGTCTCGAAAATTCGTCCGCGGTTTCGTCGGCGTAGTTCGCCGCGAGCTCGTCGTAGCGGGTGAGGATCTTCCGCTTGGCCGCGACCGCCATCTCCACGTTCTCGCGCACGTTCTTGGTGGGATCGAGCACGGGCTCCTGGGGGAGAAAGCCGACCTTCACTCCCTGGGCCGCGAAGGCTTCGCCCGCGAAGTTCCTGTCCTCGCCGGCCATGATGCGGAGCAGGGTGGACTTTCCCGCACCGTTGGAGCCGAGGACGCCGATCTTGGCCCCGGGGTAGAACGAGAGCCAGATCCCCTTCAGGAGTTCCTTGCCCTGCGGGGTGACCTTTCGCAGGTCCTTCATTGTGAACATGTACTGAGCGGCCACCTTGTTCTCCTCGATTCGTACGGGCCGATATCCTGGATCGGCCAGCCCGCGATACTCTCACATTGCCCCCCACCTTGCTTCATGGCCTGTCCCTTTTGAGAGTCGACCCTTGACCACCCGCGAATTTCTCCTCCGTTCGGACCTCCCGGTGGACGCCGCTACCGCCTGGGCCTGGCATATGAGGCGCGGCGCGTTCGAGCGCCTGGCTCCGCCCTGGGAAGAGCCGCGGGTGATCTCGCCGTTTGCGCCGCCCAGGGTGGGGGAGTCCGTCGAACTGCACGTGCCGGTGCTTCCGGGAATTCAGATGGTCTGGCTCTCCGAATTCGAGGAGGTGCGCGAGGGCGAGTTGTTCCGAGATGTCCAACGCACCGGACCCTTCGATCTGTTCGATCACACGCATCGATTCGAACGAAAAGGAGTCGCCTCGAGCGTGATGGCGGATCAGATTCGCTACGTGGTGCCTGGAGGTTTCCTCGGCGATCTCTTCGGATCGGGACTGGTGCGAAGGAAGCTGGAAGCGACCTTCGCCTACCGCCATCGCGTTCTGGCCAAGGACCTCGCAGTCCACGCGCGGGCGACCCGGGGCCCCATGCGCATTCTGATCACCGGCTCCACCGGGCTCGTCGGCCGGGCCCTGGTTTCGTTTCTCGAGAGCGGCGGACACGAGGTGCATCGGCTCACCCGGCGTCCGGCCAGCGACGATCGCGAGATCGAGTTCGATCCGGAGAAGGGAGCGGCACACCCTTCGGAGATGGAGGGGTTCGATGCGGTCATTCACCTCGCGGGGGATCCCATCGCCAAAGGGCGCTGGACCGAGGCGAAGAAGCGGCTTATCCGGGACTCGCGCGTTCTCTTCACCCGGAGGCTCGCGGAGACCCTGGCGGCCCTTAAGAAGCCGCCCGCGGTTCTCATCTCGGCGTCCGCCACGGGTTACTACGGCGATCGCGGGGATCGGATCCTCCGCGAATCGGATCCCCGGGGCGAAGGATTTCTTCCCGAGGTCTGCGTGCAGTGGGAGAGTGCCACCGAGCCCGCGAGTGGCGCGGGCATTCGGGTCGTCCACCTGCGCACCGGGCTGGTGCTCACTCCGGCCGGGGGCGCGCTTACGCCCATGCTCCTGCCCTTCGTCCTGGGCTTTGGCGGACCGCTCGGCTCCGGCCGTCAGTGGTGGAGCTTCATCGCTCTCGACGATTGGCTCTATCTCGTCCACCATCTCCTCACGAACGATTCCGTCCGCGGTCCCGTGAACGCCACGTCCCCCGAGCCGGTGACGAATGCCGAGTTCACGCGGGTTCTCGGTCGCGTCCTCAAGAGGCCGGCGGTCATTCCGGTTCCCCGGTTCGCGCTGGAGGTGCTGCTGGGAGAAATGACCGATCCCCTGCTCCTCGCGAGCGCGCGGGTCAATCCAGAGAAGGCGCTCGACTCGGGTTTCGAGTTCTCGTATCCGAAGCTGGAGCCCGCGCTGCGGCACGTCCTCGGTCGCGTGTAGAACGGAACGTTCTCGACCACCCTCCACTTTCATTACCCGACCCCGATTCGGCGGTGGCGTTCCTTCGAATAGCTCCCCTCGGGTCCGCCGCATCGCGGACCTGTGCCCAGCCGAAAAAATGCGAGGCGACGGGACGGCGAGGTGTCACCGAAGCCCGGCGGGAACACGTGTTACTCTCGCGCCTCGAATGCAGCAGAATCCTCAGCCCCAGCCCAGCTCGCGGATCGTGTTCTATGGCGCAGTCGCGCTCATTCTCTGGCTTGGCTACCGTGTCGCCGAGCCGTTCCTGGTCGAGATCGGATGGGCGCTGGTCCTCGCCATCTGTCTCGACCCCGTTCGCAAGCGCCTGGAGCGCCGGCTTGGACCCACCCGCACCGCGCTCGTACTGACACTGCTGGTTGTCGTGCTGCTGGTGCTGCCGGTGATCTTCGTGGGCACGACCCTGTTGTCCGAAGGCTCCACCGCCGTCTCCTATCTCGAGTCCCGGCTTCACGACGGATCCGGGCCCTCCGCGTGGCTTCACCAGGGCTGGCAGTGGCTGCGGGACAGAGTGCCCGGGTTGCCCCCCGAGGACGAGGCCATCGCAAGGGTCACGAGCAGCATCGGGGCGGCCGCGCAGTTCATCGCGGGCAGCGCCGGAGGCGTGCTGAAGGGTCTCGCCAGCTTCTTCTTCTCCCTCACGATTACGCTGGTCCTGATGTTCTTTCTTGTCCGCGACTGGGCCACGTTCAGGGACGATCTAGGCCGGGTGCTGCCTTTCGAGCCCGAACAGAACGAGCGGCTCATGACCATCACCAACGACCTGGTTCTGGCCAGCGTGACCGCAACCCTCGCGATCGCTGCGATCCAGGCGTTGATTGGCGGCACCACCTTCGCCCTCCTCGGTATCCCGGGGGCCGTGCTCTGGGGCGTGATGATCGGTTTCTTGGCCCTTCTGCCCATGATGGGCGCGACGCTCATATGGCTCCCGGCCTCGGCCTGGCTCATCCTCTCCGGTTCGGTCACCAAGGGCATCGCCCTTCTGCTCGTGGGCATCCTCATCCTCGGCAACGTGGACAACGTGATCCGCCCTCTGCTCCTCTCGGGCAAGTCGCAGGTAAGCACGCCGGTCCTGATGCTCAGCCTGCTGGGAGGCTTGAGCGCCTTCGGCTTCATCGGCATTGTGATCGGGCCTCTCGTCGCCGCCCTGCTGACCGCGCTGGTGCAGAGCTACCACGCGAGTCTGACCTCGGTGACTTTGAACCCCTCGGCGAACCTGGCGCCGCCGCCGGATTCGATCGAGCAGGCCTGAGGGCGCCGACCGAGCGGGTGGCGGGCGCGGGTGGGCTGTTTCGGCCCATGACTTCTAGACCCGCGGTGGGAGGTCGGGGGGGCGAGACACGGGGACGGTGCCCTGGATTTGAGGTGGCCGCGCGCAACCGCATCGTTCACGTAACCTATGCGCAAAATGAAGAAACCGAGGACCATTATGATTCGAAAGACGATGCTCACGACCATGGTGGCGGCGTTAGTCGCGGCCACGACGACGGCGCAGGAAAACAAGAGGGTGGAGATCAGCGGCAGCGCGGGCTGGACATTCAGCGACGGTGTCTCCGGGTCTGCCGTCAAAGTGGCTAGTCTAGGGGTCTACACTCGGATCGACCCCCTGAATGCGTTCTCATGGGGTGCGCGTCTGGGCTACCTCGTCACCGACCATAGCGAGGTCGGCTTCCTGTTCAACCAGCAATCGACCGATCTCGACCTCGGGGGCACGTCGAGCCTCAAGATTGCAGACGTCCGCGTCCGGAACTATCACGGCTACTTCGCGTATAACTTCCTGGGGCACGATTCCATCGCCCGCCCCTACCTTCTGCTCGGATTCGGGGCCACTCAGTACTCCCCGAGCAACGGGGCCGTGGTCGCGAGCGTGGTTGGGAACACGAAGTTCTCCGGGACGGGAGCCGTCGGGCTCAAGTTCTTGGCGAGCCACAGGTTTGGCATCCGCCTCGAGGGTCGCTGGACCTCGTCCCGCATCAAGTCAAATGCGACCGGCTTCTGGTGCGACCCCTACTGGGGGTGCTACACCACATCAAATGCCCAGTATGCGAACCAGATCGAGTGGTCGGGCGGTTTCATGCTGCGCTTCTAGACCGGCGCCGCGTTCGGCGTGAGGAGCGATGAGCACACCATCAACTCGCCAGGGGCGTGGCCAAACTGAAGCGATAGCGCGCCGCTTCGGATCTGTCAGGCGTGCGTGGTGATCCAAACCTGTGATCCAAACCTGGGCGCGGAGGTGGAAGCGGCGTAACCTAGGCGTCCTTCCATGGCTGTGCCCCGCGTCTACCGCATCACCTTCATGAGCCAGGGCCGGATTTACGAGCTCTATGCGAAGAGCGTCGGGTCGGCGGAACTGTTCGGCTTCGTCGAAGTTGCCCACCTGCTCTGGAGCCAGAAGTCCTCGGTGCTGATCGACCCGTCGGAGGACAGCCTCAAGCACGAGTTCGCCGGCGTGAAGAGGTTCTACGTGCCCATGCATTCGGTGATACGGATCGACGAAGTGGACCACGAGGGTATTTCCAAGATCGTGGGTTCAACCGAAAAGGGCGGTTCGATCTCCCCGTTCCCGGTCTTCATTCCGCCCGGCGGCGACAAGAAGCACTAGAGAAGTTGGAAACGGTTTTTGGGTCGTTCATCACCCGGGATGGTCTGAGCCTTTCCACGTACCGGATTCACGTTCCAGGAAACGGCCGGGGGCCGGTGGTTCTGATTCACGGCCTCGGGGATCATTCGAGATCGATGCCCTATCTGCGGCTTGGTTCGTTTCTGGCCGAGCAGGAGTTCGAGGTCTTCGCCTTCGACCGCCGTGGTTCAGGCCGCTCGGCCGGCCCCGCGAATTACGCGGCTTCATGGGATGAGCTTCGCGAAGATCTCACCCGGTTCGTGGACCTCGTCGAGGATCAGTGCGGGCGTCTCCCCTCGCTCATCGGCCTCTCGTTCGGCGGCCTTCAGGCTCTCGACTTCGCCCTTGAAGCGCCCGAGAGCGTTCAGGCCTGTGTCGCCATGGCGCCGGCCCTGGACATCTCCGGGACGGCGCCCCTGCTTCGCCTCATCCTTCCCCTCCTGGCCCGCTTCTGTCCGACCATGAGCGTCGATCCCGGCATCGATGACGGCGCGCTGGTGCGCGACCCGGCGGTTTGTCGAGCCTACCGGGACGACCCTCTCTGGCGCCCCCGGACCACCCCCGCGCTTTCGGTCGCGGCCATCGAGGCGATCGAGCGTGTCCATGCCCGCGCCGATCACATGAAGACGCCGCTTCTGGTCCTTCACGGAACCGCGGATCGGGTCGTCCCCATCCAGGGCACGAGAGACGCATTTCCCCGCTTTGCCTCGAAGGACAAGACGTTCGTCGAGATGAAGGGCGCGTTTCACGCCCTGCCCATCGACTTCGAAGGCGACGAGGTGGGAGTCCTGATCGCCGACTGGCTGAAGGCGAGATCCGAGCCCCGCCCTGATTGCTTGACTCTTCAAGGCGAGCAGGAGTAGACAGTCCGGATAACCCTGTTCCCATGAGTGCTGCCCTGGTTCCCGCCGCCGGTCCAATGATCGCGGATCGCCTCGTCGACGATGAGCTCATGGCCCAGGTCGCGAGCGGATCAGAATCGGCCCTCGAGTCGCTGATCGCTCGCCACCGCGACCGCCTGGTGCGCATGAGCGCGCGCCTGACCCGCGACTCGGGCCACGCCGAGGATATTGCCCAGGAGACGTTCGTTCGACTGGTCGACCACGCCCGCGCCTATGAGGGCCGCGGCCAGTTCGTCTCCTGGCTCTACACCATCGCGCGACGGCTGTCCCTCAACGTGATCCGCGCACGGCAGCGTCGACCTGAGGTGGCTCTCGAGGCCGCGAACGACCGCCCCTCGCAGGCGACGCCGGAAAAGGCGCTCGAACTCAAGGAAGTGCGCCGAGCTCTCGCGAACCTGCCGGAGCGGCAGAGGAGGGCGTTGTGGCTGAAGGCGGCTGAGGGTCGGTCGTACCGGGAAATAGCGAAAACGCTCGATTGCACGGAATCCGACGTCGCGAACGCGATCTTCCGTGGCCGCGAAACTTTGGCCCGATTTCTTCGGGACTGAAATATTTCCCCGCGGGCGGTGTTTCTCCCAAAGAACGCATGGACTCCCTCTGCCCGGTCGATGGCGAAACCCTTTCCCGTTTCAGGGATGGGGAACTTCCGCCTGATGAGTACCGGAGGGTCGTGGCCCACCTCCCCGGGTGCGCCTCGTGCGAGTTTCGCCTTGGCCGCTACGGCCTTGCCGATGACATCATGTCCCGAGCGCAGGCCGCCTCGTCGCCGAGGACCCGGGCCCGCACGTTCGCCGCTTCGTTGTCCGTGGCCGCGGCACTCGTGGCCAGTGTCGCCACCAACGTTTTCCTGACTCCGAAGGCTCGGCAGGTCCAGCCGCCGCCCTTGCGCCTTTCCGCGGCGCCTTCCGAAACCCTCTCTTCCTTCTACGAGAAAGTGGCTCCGCCTCCGGGTCAGCCCTGAGACCAGGACGATGGGGCAGGCATCCTTCCACTAATGCGAATCAGATCCACACTCGCCACCGTCCTGCTCGCCGGGCTCGTCTCGTTCGCCGTCACCTACGGCGTTCATGCCTGGCGCGCCCCGGTTCGGGCCACGTCGGACGACCCGTTCGATGTCCTCAATCTCAGCGCCGAGCAGAAAGAGAAAATCCACCAGATCGCGATGGCGCATCATCCGAACCTGCTCGCGCACCAGGCCGCGGTCGACGCGAAGCGGCAGGAGCTCGCGTCACTTCTGGCTGCTCCGGGCGTCCTCGATGAGGCCGCGGTCAAAGGGTCGCTCCAGGAAGTGGCCCGCCTCGAATCCGAGCTCGATCAGGAAGTGGCGCGGAACCTCGTCGAACTGCGACCCCTGCTGACCGAAGAGCAGCAGCGAACTCTCTTCCAGCACATTGAGCTGCGACACCCCAGAAACCCCCGCCCTAACGGAGGCCGACCTTGAGTTCTCTCTCCACCCGCCTCGCCCTGGGCGCCCTGAGCCTGACCTTTCTCGTGACCCTTCCGGTCTCGTCGATGCCCCGCCTGATGGATCTGTACAACGCGCACCCGCGCGCGGTTGCGGCGAACCGCGACAAGTGCGTGGTGTGCCATACCAACGCCAACGGTTCGGGGAAGCTCACGGCCTTCGGTGAGAAGTATGAGCATGCGGGCCTCGAGTTCACCGAGGGCCTGATCAAGGATTACCCGAATCTCTTCGCCGCCGCCGCTTCGTCGAGCGCGGCGGACGGAGGTTCGCAGGCCCCTGCAAACCCAGGGCCGCCTTCGGAAACGAAGGGTCCGGCCGAGCCGGCGGCTCCCTGGAGCGTCGCCGCCTACTACCGGGCCGAGTGCACGAAGTGCCATGGCAAGCTCGGCGACGGCGACCCCCTGCAGGGCGTGCCCGCCTGGGCGACCAGGCAGTGGCTCGCCACCCGGTCCGCCCAGAAGGCCGAGCTCGTGAACATCATTCTCAACGGCAAGGACAAGATGATCGGCCATGCCGGAAAGATCACCCCGGCCCAGGCCGAGGAGCTGTACCTGCTGATTCTCGAGATCGCCAAGAAGAATTCCTAAGGAGACATCCATGCGTTCCACCCTGCTATCTCTCGTCCTTGCCGGTGCGGCGGCTTCGGCTTCCGCGCAGGGCATCAACCTCCAGGAGTACTACCCGACCGGCGAAGGAGACTCGTGGACCTATCAGTTCCACAACTACCAGCCCGACGGGCAGGTCAACTACAGCACCAAGACCTTCACTATCAAGGGTGAGGTCGACATGCCCGATGGCACCAAGGCCAAGAAGCTCATCGACCAGAAGGGTTGGTACTATCTCTTCCGCATCGAGGCGGACAAGTACCTCCACTACGGCGAGGAAGAGGACAAGGGCCTCGTCACCAACGATCCGCCCTTTGAGTTCTACAACGCGCGGAATGCGTTCGGGAAGGTTTACCAGAACGCCCACAAGATCTCGGACGGCTCGGTGCGCGGCAGCGAAGTGATCCTCGACGGCTACGAGTCCATCTCGATCCCCGCGGGCGAATTCAAGGACTGCCTCAAGGCGACCTTCAAGTACATCAACCCGGGCGGCTCGACCTTCACCTCCATCACCTGGCTCGCCAAGGGCATCGGCCCGGTCAAGAAGGAGTTCATGATCTATTCGCCGAAGGCGGGCCAGACCCTGCGCTTCGATCGCGAGCTCATCTCCGCGAAAGTCTCGGGCCGGCAGGTCGGCGGGACGATGACCGCCGACATCGGCGCGTACTTCCCGTACTTCCAGGCCGACGAGTGGACCTACGAATGGACGTATTACATGCAGGACGGCACCAAGCGGACCGAAGACCGCACCCGTTCGTTCGCGGGCACCGACTTCGCCGGCCGCACCGCCGCCTACAAGCTCATCGACAACAAGGGCAGCTACCAGCTTTATACCTACGATCCGAACAACGGGATTCAGATGCACTCGAGTTTCGAGAATCGCCCGGGCGGAACCATCCTGTCGTACCAGCCGGCGGTGTCCGTCGTTCGCGCCAATCAGGTCTTCGGCAAGGACTACCGGTGGAGCGAGCCGATGTCCGAACAGCCCGAGGGAGTCACGGATCGGACCAAGCGCCTGCAGACGTGGACGTCGAGGATCGACGGCATGGAGACGCTCGAGACCCCCATGGGGACCTTCGAAGTCCTGAAGACCACGCTCTCGTGGGAGACCACCAAATCGCTCTCGACCCAGACCTACTACTTCGCCAAGGGAGTGGGCATCGTGGGCATGGACTACAGCCATGTCGACCGCCTCACGGGCAAGCGGGGCATCGCCCTGGTATCCCGGCTCAAGAAGGCCAAACTCCAGGGCGACCTGATCCAGAAAGTCGCGGACGTAGAGCCGCATCTGGCGAACCGCGTGAACGCGAAGGCCGCCGAGCTGACCGACGACCCCGAGGCGCGCGCCATCTTCAAGGCTGCGTCCCTGAATCGCTACATCTGGGACAACGGTTTCCCCGGCCTCACCGCCGACCTCGAAATCATCAATCTGGGCAAGCCCGCGGTGATGGCGAGGGTTTCCATCGACAAGAACCTCGTCCTCGACTTCGATTGCGAGAAGTGCGACGGCCAGCTTCGTTCCGAAGCCAAGGCCTATGTCTCCCAGTTCATCACCCACCGCGCCTACGAGAACTTCGAGGACAAGTACGGAGTGGGCAAGGCCGGGTTCAAGATGGTCAACAACAAGCGTCCCGACGGCATGGTGGAGATGCGAATCGAAGGAGACACCGCGATGGGCTCCTGGTATCTGATCGATCCCAAGAAGAAGGAAGTGAAGAAGCTGACCCGGAAGCTCGGCGGACCCATCGAGTTCCTCATCAACCAGGAGCGCAACATCCGCACCGAGGACGGCCGCTACATCGCGAACTACTACCCGGTCGAGTTCTACATGATGATGGGCGACAAGAAGATCCCCCTCGGCACCATGGTCTACGACGACCTCTTCCAGAAGAACGGGAAGTGGTGGATGCCGGTGCACCGTACGGTCAAGGGTGAGATGCCACAGATGGACCGAACCATCACCAAGGTGGACATCGAGATGAACTTCAAGAACGTGAAGTACATGGGTTCGGCCACCACCGCGGCGGGCGGCGGTCAGCACTGATTCCGCCCTCCAGATGAGCGCCGGGGGCGGCTCCTTGCCGCCCCCTTTTTGTGCCCGGATCGCGCCTCCGGCTGCGCGTTTGAGTCTCCCTTGGAGCTATTCTCGGATCTTTATGCTGATCGACCGGCGCACTCTTCTCAAGTCGTGGCAGGCCCTCGCGGCCGCCGTGGCTGGGCTCTCCGCCATTCCCGCCGGCCTGTTCTTCGCCTTCGGCGCCCGCTCGAAGGGTGCGGCCGCGGGCGGCGGTTCCGTGGCCTGGATCGATCTCGGCCCGGCCGCTGACATCGGCGAGGGACCCTGGAAGGCCCGTCGCTTCCGCCGGGAGATCGAGGACCGGTGGAAGAAGACCGTGGTCGATGAGAGCGTCTATCTCCGGAGGCAGGGCGAGGCGATCGAGGCGGTTTCCGCCCTCTGCACGCACACGGGTTGCCTGGTCCACCGCGTCTCGAGCGGGTTTGGCTGTCCGTGCCACAAGAGCGACTTCGATGAGGAAGGCAAGCCGACGAGCGGCCCCGCGCCTCGTGCCCTCGATAGGCTGGAGACCAGAGTCGAATTCGGGCGATTGAAACTCAGATTCGTCAAGTTCAGGCCCGGACTCCCAAGCTCCGAGCCCATGGCATCGTGATGGACGAGCCGAAGGGGGACGTCGACTGGATGTCGAGACTGCACGGCGCCGCAGCACTTTGCGCCTTCGTGTTCGCGGGGCTCCTCATCGGGAGCGGCATCGGGCTCTCCATGTCGTACGTGCCTTCCCAGACCGAGGCCTTCTCGAGTGTTCTCTACATCCGGCAACAGGGAGGGATCGGGGCCCTGCTCCGATCCATGCACTATTACCTGTCGTCGGGTGTCGTGGTCGCCGCCTTCCTCATGGTCATCACCGGCGTCCTCACCGAGGTCCATCGCGAGCGGAAGTGGGAGTTCCGGCGGAGTGTCGTGGCCCTTCTTCTGATGATCGGCTTCTGCTTCACCGGCTACGTGCTTCCCATGGACCAGCCGGCGTATTGGGGCACCTCGGTTCGCCTCGGCATCGTGGAGACCGTCCCGGTGGTCGGAGGTCTGCAGGCCGACATGCTTCGCGGCGGCCCGACTTTCGGAGCCGCGACCCTTCCGCGCTTCTACGCGCTTCATGCGGCGGCTCTTCCGCTCGTGCTCGTGATCCTGGTGCTCTTCGGTTTCAAGGACGGCCTTGATCGGGCCGCGAAGGCATCGGGGCCATGGCTGATTCCGGTCTGTGGTCTCATCGCCATCGCGGTGTGGGTCATCGCCGCCAACTTCAGGGCGCCGCTCGAGCCGAGGGCGTCCGCGGCCGACACGGAGTACGTGCCTCGGCCGGAGTGGTACTTCCTGTGGCTCTTCCAGTTCGGCAAGTACGTCCACGGCTTCCAATGGGTGGAGAGCGCCCTCCTTCCCGCGATCGGCGTCGGTACCCTCATGCTGATACCGGAGATCCGGACCTCCAGGAAACTCCGCGCCGCCGGCGTCATCGCCGTGTTCGGATTTATGTTCGGCCTCGGCGGCCTGGCCCTGTATGAAGACCGGGACCTGCCGAGAAAGCCGCAGTATGAAGAAGGCCTGGTGGTGAAGGCGGCGCGCGACTACAAGGTTGAGTGCGCCCCCTGCCACGGCATGTCGGGAAAGGGCGACGGCCCCGACATTGCCAAGCTCGAGGGCAAACCCAAGAACTTCACTCGAGAGACATTCTGGGACGAGGGCACCATGAACGACATGATCGAAGTCATCACCAAGGGCGAGGCGCCGGACATGCCCGCCTTCGGAGGCCGCATGTCTGCCGAGGAAGTTCTTGCCCTCGCCACCCACATCGAGGCAAACTTCCGGCCCCGGCCGCCCGTCCCCACCCGCTGAACGTTCCACCCAGGACCCTTCCAAGAAAATTCAAATGAGAAACAAATACATCCCTGCCCTTTTTCTGGCCACGAGCTTTCTGGCCCCGAGCGCTTTCGCGGCCGAGGGCAAGAACCTTCAGGTTCTGCCCAAGGACATCACGAAGGACGAGTTGAAGAAGACGATGGACGGCTTCACCGAACAACTCGGTGTGAAGTGCACGTTCTGTCACGTGGTCGACCAGTACGAAAAGGACGAGCGTCCGCACAAGGCCGACGCCCGCCGGATGATCAAGCTGGTTCAGGACATGAAGGCGAAGAAGGCCGAGTACTTCGGTCCGCGCACCAAGGAAGCGGTGATCACCTGCTCCATTTGCCACAAAGGCAAGGCCGAGCCCGAGCCCTTCGTTCCCTGACTTTCAAGGGCGCGCGCAGCGCCCCCGGAAAGTCATTGCGAGGGCCCCCGCCGTTTCGCTATGGCCCGAAGCAACCCCCGCCACCCCTACCAGACTCGCGCGGCCCCTGCGCCCTGCTCCTACTGAATCCGGACCCGTCCCGAGAACCCTTCCTCGTACGTGTGGTAGTAGTCGAGCGAGGGTTCGGGGTGCTTCCAGCAGTAGTAGCCGCTGCCGTTGTCGAAATCGACGAGCCACAGGCCCTTGATGTCGAGGCCGAGCGCGCCCATTTCCGCGGCCCACGCGTTCACGATGGACTGCGCCTGCTCCCTGGTCTGCGGGACCTGGGTCGAAGCGCCCAGGAGGCGCTCCACTTTCTCGTGAGCTTCCTGCGTGAGCTGCTGCACCCGCGGCAGGAGGGCTCTGGCCTCCCCGTAGGTGAAAAGGCGCTTTTCCGTTTGCGTTTCGTTCACGGTTCTTCGCGGCGTTTCAGGCGATGGTGACGTCTTTGCACAGGTAGACGTCCTGGATCGTGTTCAGGAGCTTGACGCCTTCGGCCATGGGTCGTTGGAACGCCTTGCGCCCGGAGATGAGGCCCATCCCACCCGCCCTCTTGTTGATCACCGCGGTGCGCACCGCCTCGGCGAAGTCGTTCTCTCCGGACGCGCCACCCGAATTGATGAGACCGGCCCGGCCCATGTAACAGTTCGCGAGCTGATAGCGGGTCAGGTCGATGGGGTGGTCGGTCGTGAGTTCGGTGTAGATGCGCTTGTCCGTCTTGCCGTAGGGGTTTTCCTTGGAGCTGAGGATCTCGTAGCCGCCGTTGTTTTCGGGCAGCTTCTGCTTGATGATGTCCGCCTCGATGGTCACCCCGAGGTGGTTGGCCTGGCCGGTGAGGTCGGCGGAGACGTGGTAGTCCTTATCCTTCTTGAAGGCGGGATTCCGCAGGTAGCACCACAGGATGGTCGCGAGCCCCATCTCGTGAGCAACCTTGAAGGCCTGGCTCACCTCGACGATCTGCCGGGAGGAGTTGTCGGAGCCGAAGTAGATGGTCGCTCCCACCGCGACCGCGCCCATGTCGCGGGCCTGCTTGACCTGCCCGAACATGATCTGATCGAACTTGTTCGGATAGGTCAGGAACTCGTTGTGATTGATTTTCATGATGAAGGGAATCTTGTGCGCGTACTTCCGCGCGCAGGCGCCCAGCACGCCGAGGGTCGACGCCACCGCGTTGCAACCGCCCTCGAAGGCGAGCTTCACGATGTTCTCAGCATCGAAGTAGTCGGGGTTCTTGGCGAACGAGGCCCCCGCCGAGTGTTCGATGCCCTGGTCCACGGGGAGGATGGAGAGGTACCCCGTGCCCGCGAGCCGTCCGGTGGCGAACATGTCCTGCAGCGAGCGCAGCACCGCGATCGGGCGGTCGGAGGAATGGTGCATCCTCAGGACCCAGTCGGGGTCCGGGAGGTGCAGACGGTCCTTCGAGATGCCGGTGCTCTTGTGATCCAGGAGTGAGCGTGCGTCTTTGCCCAGAGCCTGTTCGATTGCCTGAAAGGTGGTCATATGCCGCTCCAATTGGATTCTACCGCGGGCTCGCGGGGGCTTCGGGAATACGCGTGTTCTGCCAGGCGACCTGAGCCCACCGGCCATCCTTGTTCTCGTACACGTCGGTGAAGCGAGCCTTGGTGTCGATGGTCTCCCCGTTGTTTGCGGCCTGGAGCCGGAAGATGCCGGTGATGATCGCGACCGGACCGATGCGCCGGACCCTTCGCTCGATGACATCGAGGGCCTTGTACTTGAGCGAGCCCGCCCGGAAGGACGCCATGAACTCCGCCTTGGACTGGGCCGAACCGCTCGAGTGATGGTAGGTGAGCGAGGGGTCGAGCGCGGTCTCGAGATAACCGGCGTCTCCCCTGACCATGGCGGCGAAGCGCGCGTCCTGGGCGGCAATAATCGGGGCCTCGTCCTGGGCGAGCGCCTGAGTGTCGAGGGCGAGGGCGAGGAGAAGGGTCAGCATGGGTCGTTCCTTCCTGGGGCACATCTGATTCTGAATCGATCCGCGGCTCCAGGGCATGAACCCTGGCGCATAGACTCCAGCCGTCAATGAACTCGCTTCGATCCGCAGCGTTCGTCCTGATTCTCGCAGGAATCGTGGCGATTCTCTCGGTGCCCTCGCTCGTCTCTCGCCGGCCGGCCTCGCTTGCGAGTCTTGCCTACGGCACCGACGACGCCTTCGTGACCGAAGGCCTCGAGCCGCGGGAGAACCAGATCGGCGGTGGAGCCATCCGGTGGACCCGTCCGAAGGCCGCGTTTTCGTTCGAAGGCGTCGGTCCGGGACTCGTCGACATCGATCTCGAGGTGCGCGACCACCGGACCGAAATGAATCTCACCGCGAACGGCGCCTTGATCGGAACCCTGCAGCCGGGGCAACGGCGCTTCACCGCGCAGACGCGTCTCGGCGGCTCGTCGCTGATGTTTGGAATCGGAACGGAGGGCTTCGCCGCCACCAACCGCGTCCTCGGCACGCAGTTCGTTTCGCTCAAGGTGGAGCCCGTTCCGTCGATGGCCGGCCGGCCGGCCGGTGTTCCCGTCCGCTTGTGGATGGCTCTGGGCGCGGTGACCCTGATTTCGATAGCCACCCAGGTTCTTTTCGGTCAGAGCGCGGCGGTAGCGCTTCTTCCCCCCATCCTGTTTCTGGCCATGGTCCTGCCCGCCGGACTGTGGCGATCCTCGTGGCTCGTCGAATGCACGGTGCTCTTGAGTGCTTCGAGCGCGATCGCCGCCATGCTCTCGAGGTACGCGCGAGGCAGCGCCCTCACTCGCGGCCTCCTGCAGATCGCGGTCCTGATGGCGCTCACCGTTCACGCCGTGCTGCCTCCGTCGCCACTGGTGATCCAGGGCGACGTTCAACTGCACGGGAACAAACTCCGCGAGGTCGCGCGAGGGAATCGATTCCCCACCAGCCGGACGGACCACAAGCCGCCCTTCGAGATCCCGTATGGCTTCAGTTTCTACGGCGTGCTCACGCCGTTCGTCTCGCCCGAGGTCTCGAACGTCCGGGTGGTGCGCGAAGGCGCGGCCTTCTTTTCCGCTCTCTCGATCGTGGGTCTGGCCCTGATTCTCGGCCCGGCCTCCGCCGGCCTCGCCGGGGCGGCGCTGATGCTGTGGGCCTTTGCCCCCGTGAACCTCCGGACCATGGCGTTTGGGAACCTCTCCAACGTCTTCGCCCAGGCCATCTTCGTCCTATTCCTCGTAACCGCGGGAATCTCGCGAAAGGGAAAGGCCCGGGGGCTCCTCCTCGCCTTCCTGGTCGCGCTCTCCGCCACTGCCCACCTCTCCTCCTTCATCGTCCTCTCCACCCTGCTTCTGGTGACCCTCGTCATCGCTCGCGATCGGCATGACCCGGCCTTCAGGCCGTTGCTTCTGGGCGTGGTTCTTTCGGGCTTTTACTTCGCCACCTTCCTGCCCATGATCGCCGCGCAGATCCCGCGCCTTCTGGGCGAGCGCGGCGGAAGCTCCGGCGTCTTCGATCCGTGGCGTCTCCCCAATCAGATCGTGGACGGGGCGGGCTGGCCGCTGGTTGCGCTCATCGCTCTTTCGATTCTCGTGCGGAGCATCCGTCCCATCCTGCCCCTGGCCCGGAGCCTTGCCCTCACCGGTCTTCTTCTCGCCATCGCCGCTCTCGTTTCCCCGATCGAGGTCCGGTACCTGCTCGCCTTGTTGCCGCTTTTGGCCATTGTCGGAGCCGCGGTTCTCGATGAAGGCGACAACGGCTCCTTTCCGGGTCAGAACCTGAGCGCGGTGTTCGACCTGCGGTGGCTTAAGACGCTCGGCTCCGAGGCCGTTTCATTGCCCCTGGCTCTCGTTCTTCTCCTCGCCGCGGTGGTTCACGGCGCCCGGGTCCTTCTCGACTTCCTTCCTCTGTCCGGCGTTTAGTCTCGGCTGCTACACTCAGTTGCTCCAATAACTTATGGAGTACATCTGCAAGGTCGGCACGCCCGCCGGGGAAATCGTCGAACGGAGTTTCGATGCCCCGAATGAGGAGGCTTTAAGAGCCGACGTGCTGCGTCAGGGCCTGTTCCTTTTCTCTCACCGAAAGAGGACGCAGGGGTTCCGGTTCGGCGCGCCGCGGGTCAAGCCCGAAAACCTGCAGCTCTTCGGCCAGGAACTGGCCGCTCTTCTCAAGGCCGGCCTTCCCCTTGCGCAGTCGATGGATCTCATGGTCGAGCGCCAGAGAGATCCCTTGTTCAAGCGATCGCTCGGCGCGGTGCGGGATCGGATCAAATCCGGGGCCGCGCTCTCGGAATCCTTCCGGCAGGAGGGCGCCTTGTACCCGCAGATGTTTTCAGCGAGCCTCGTTGCGGGCGAGCGGAGCGGCAATCTCGAGGCGGTGCTGCGGCGATTCGTTTCGTATGTGAAGCTCAACCAGGCGATCAAGAAGAAGGTCATTGCGGCGTCCGTCTATCCGATGGTGCTTTTCTCCGGCATGTTCGGCCTCATGTACGTGATGCTCACCCGCGTCCTTCCCCAGTTCACCGAGTTCTATGGGAGCCTCGGCGCTCAACTGCCCCTGCCCACGCGCGTCCTCATGGGCCTGTCCGATCAGGCGCGGCAATGGAGCCTGCCTCTCCTGGCGCTCCTCGCGGTGTCTGGTTTTGCCTTTGCCTCCTGGCTGCAGGCCTCCGCGAATCGGGAGCGGTTCGATGGGTGGATCCTCAATATCCCCTTCTTCGGAGCGCTCATGCGCACCTACTCCACCAGCCAGCTCGCGCGCAGCCTCTCCACTCTTCTTTCCGGCGGCCTCCCCCTGGTGCAGGCGCTCGGCGTCGCTTCCGCGTCGGTGGGGAATCGAGCGATCTCGGCGGCGGCCGCGGCCGCCGTGCCTCAGATTCAGGAAGGCAAGAGCCTCTCGCTGGCGCTCGATGCCACCGGCCAGGTCGAGCCGCTCACCGTGGAGATGATCCGGGTGGGCGAGAACACGGGCGCCCTTGGCGAGATGCTGAACCAGGTCGCGGATTTCTATGACGAGGATCTCGAGGTGAAGGTCCAGACCATCCTGGCCCTGGTCGAGCCCGTTCTCCTCGTCTTCATGGCCGTGATCATCGGTTCCATGGTGCTGGCGCTCTACCTGCCGATGTTCGAGGCCTTCTCGGCCCTCCAGTCGCGAGGAGGAGGTTAGCCATGCCCGCCCTCGCCCCGCAATCCTCCGCCGCTTCCCTCGCCGCGGTTTCTTCGGCCCGCGAAGAGAGCGCGGCCCGGTCGCTCGCCGAACGCCTGGGACTCCAGTTCCACGACGTGACTTCGTTCGCTCCCGATCCGCAGATCCTCCAGAGCGTGCCCGTGGATCTCATGTTCCGGTACAACTTCCTCCCTTATCGCGAAGAGCAGGGCCGCCTCGTCCTGGTGATGGCCGATCCTTCCGATCTCACCGTCATCGACGACCTCGCGATCCTGTTGGGGCGGAGGATTCAGGCCGCGGTGGGGACGCCGTCCGCGATCAGTGAGGCCCTCAAGCGCGGGCAGGGCTCGCAGCGGGTTCTCGAGCAGGCCTCCGAATCCCTGGTCATGCAGATCGTCCGCGAGGGCGACGAGGGCGAGATCCTCTCCGTCGATTCGATCCAGGCCCAGGACAAGTCGCCCATCGTCCGCCTGATCGACTCGGCTCTCTTCGATTCGCTGTCGCGCCGCGCCTCCGACATCCACATCGAGACCCGCGACAACGAGGTCCAGATCAAGTACCGGATCGACGGCGTTCTGCAGCCGGCCATGAAGCCGATCGCGAAGGAGCACCACGCGGAGATCATCAGCCGCATCAAGGTCATGGCCGAGCTCGACATCGCGGAGAAGCGCGTCCCCCAGGACGGCCGCTTCCGGGTCCGCCTCGGGGGCCGGCAGATCGACTTCCGCGTCTCCATCATGCCCTCGGTTCACGGCGAAGACGCGGTCATCCGCATCCTCGACAAGGAGAACCTATCGAAGCAGTTCTCCTCGCTGCGGCTCGACATCGTGGGTTTCGAGGGGAAGGAATTGGCCCGTTTCCGCCGTTTCATCCGCGAGCCCTACGGCATGGTCCTCGTCACCGGCCCCACGGGCTCCGGCAAGACGACCACGCTCTATGCCGCCCTGTCCGAAATCAAAACCGAGGAAGACAAGATCATCACCATCGAGGACCCGGTCGAATACCAGCTCCGCGGCGTCACCCAGATTCCCGTCAACGAGAAGAAGGGCCTGACCTTCGCGCGCGGCCTGCGGTCGATCCTCCGTCACGATCCCGACAAGATCATGGTCGGGGAAATCCGCGATCCCGAGACCGCGGACATCGCCATCCAGTCCGCCCTGACCGGCCACCTCGTCTTCACCACCGTCCACGCCAACAACGTGATCGATGTCCTCGGCCGGTTCCTCAACATGAAGATCGAGCCTTACAACTTCGTCTCCGCGCTCAACTGCGTGTTGGCGCAAAGGCTGGTGCGGACGATCTGCGGACACTGCAAGCGGCCGGTCCACGCGTCGGAGGCCCTTCTGGTCGAGTCCGGACTCGACACCGTGCAGTACGCGTCGCACACCTTCTACGAGGGCGCCGGATGCCTCGAATGCGGTGGCACCGGCTTCAAGGGGCGTACCGCGATCTGCGAACTGCTCGACGTGACCGATCACATCCGCGAGCTGATCCTCGCGCGCCGGCCCGCCTCGGAGATCAAGAAGGCGGCGAAGGAGGAGGGCATGACCTTCCTCCGCGATTCGGCGCTCCACCGCGTGTTCACGGGAATCACGACTCTCCAGGAAATCAACAAGGTGACGTTCGTGGAGGTCGTGTGATCAGAGGCCCCGCGGCGCGGCCGAGGTCCGTGGTGGAAAGGCTCCGGCACTTCTTCCTGGACCCGGAGGGCGCTCAGATAGCGCTCGAATTCTCCTCCGTCGCCCTGGTGGGCGCCCGGGTGGAATCGAAGCGCGGGAAGGTGGAGCTTCGCGCGCTGGTCAGCGAGCCGTTGAGCGAAGGAACCTTCGTCCCGTCCCTCGATGATCCGGGCTTCGTCAACAAGGAGGAGATGCGCGACGCCGCGAAGCGCGTCCTGTCGAAGATCGGTGCTACGCCCTCGGTCCGCGCGGCGCTGGTCGTGCCCGACGTGGTGGCGCGTTTCCGTCTGTTCGGGCAGGATGAGGTCCGGTCCGAGCCGGAGCGGCGGGACGCGGTGATCGCTTTCCGAATGCAGAAGCTCCTCCCGTTTCCCCCCGCTGAGGTCAGGGTGGTCGCGGCCTGGCCCCGCTCCTTAACCGATCCGGTCCTGGCCGTCGGCTTTTCGAGCGCGGTTCTCGGCGCCTACGAACAGGTGGGCCAGGCCTTCGGTCTCGATGTCGGTTCGGTTGAAACCTCGTCGATGGCGCTCCTCCGGGGACTGGAGGTCGAAGGAGACGCCCTCCTGGTTCGCCACGATCCCATCTGGCTGACCCTGACTCTCATGCGGCAGGGGTGGCCGGTGTCCATCCGTTCGTTCGACGCCACGGTGGCGCGAAGTCTCGAAGAGGTGCGGCGGGAGATTGCCTCCACCGCGGTCTTCTGGCGGGATCGCCTTGCGGGAACCCGGCTCGCCTCCGCGGTCGTCCACGCCTCGGATCGATGGTTCGAAGCACTGAGCGACGACATCAGTGCGGCTTTCGGGTGCGTGGCTCAACGAGCAAAGCCCCCCGCGCATCTGGTGGTGGCGGGGATGCCCACCGCGGTGGAGCGTTCGGCTTCGCCCGCGCTGGCCCTGCTTGGAGCCTACTGACCCCAATGATGGCATCCACGAATCTGGCCCTTCGGCCTTTCCGGAACGAGAGGCTTCTCTGGCTCCTGTCCGGACTTCTCTTCGGCGGGGCCCTTCTGGCGTCCTTCCTGCACGGGCGCTTCTTGAGCCGGCTCGTTTCGGGCGAGGAGGCCAACACCGTGCGCGCGGTCCGGCAGGACGAGGCCAGGATCGCGGAGCTCGAAGAGGGCATTGCCAGGGAACCTCCGCTCAAGATCGAAGCGTCCGAGGTTGTGCGTCTTCTCGCATACAAGGAGCTGGTGGATCGACGCGTGTTCCCGTGGCGTCGGCTCCTCGCCGAACTGGAGGGGGCCCTTGCCGACGACGTCCGGCTGGACCGGATCTCGCCCACCACCCCCCGCGGCGCCCGCAGCATGCTGATCGACCTGTCGGGGGTGGCCCGGACCAAGGATGCGGCCTTCTCCCTCGCGGAAACCCTCGACGCCTCGCCCGTGTTTTCGAACGCGTCGCTCAAATCGCTGTCGGACACCCAGGAGGGGACGGAGTTCGTGATGGAGGTGGTCTTCGATCCCGACAACCGCCCCCTCCCTTCGCCCTCCTCCCCGCCCGTCGCGAGGAAGACGCGATGAGCCTGCGCTCTTCGAAGACAAGGCTGCGCCTGGCCTGGATCGGTGCGCTTCTGCTCATCGCCAATGCCCTACTCTTCGCTGCCCTCACCTGGCCGAGGCTCACCTCCGTTCGCCGGGCCGAGAACCGCGCGAAGGCAGTGTCGACGCGCCGGGCCGGGCTCGAGAGCGTGTGGTCGCAGGTGGCGGTGCGCAAAGCGCTTCTGGCCCAGAACCGCCAGGACATCGAGAGCCTGAGCCGCGACCATCTCAAATATCGAAACGAGGACCTCTTCGGCGCCCAGCGGGAGATCGAACGGCTCGCCCGCGACGCGGGGCTCAAGCCCAAGAGGAGCGCCTATTCCATCTCGAAGGTCCGGGGCACCGATCTCGTCCGCTGCGAGGTCACGCTGCCGCTCGAGGGGAGCTACGCGAATCTCACCGGTTTCCTGGCTCGCATCGAGTCCGCGAGGCGCTTCATCGTGGTCGATCAGATGGCCCTCGTGCAGGAAGAGGATGGAGCGAGGATGAATCTGAAGCTCTCGGCCATCTTCAAGGATGGAGACCCCCGTGCGACGCAGTGAGCGCGGCACCACCTTCCTCGAGGTGATCGCGGTAGCGACCATCATCGCCATTCTGGCCGCGGCGGTCCTGCCCCTTTCAAGGGTCACGCGTGAGCGGCAGAGGGAGATCGAACTTCGGCGCTCGCTCCGCGAGATCCGGACCGCCATCGACCGGTTCAAGGATGGCGTCGACCGGGGGCAGATCGGGGGGACCGATGTGAAGCTGGGGAGCGAGGGTTACCCGGAATCGCTCGAGACCATGGTCCAAGGTGTCAATCAGGTGGGGCGTCCGGGAATCAAGCTGAAGTTCCTCAGGCGGATTCCCCTGGATCCCTTTTCTGGAAAGGCCGAATGGGGGATGCACTGCTATCAGGACGAACACGATTCTTCCTCGTGGTGCGGCGACAACGTTTACGATGTCTACTCCCTGGCCGATGGAAGGGCGCTCGACGGCACAAAGTTGAAGGACTGGTGATGGTGGCACTGAATTCCGCATCTCCCGCATCACGAAGAAGAAACGATCGATCGAAGGGCTTCACCCTTCTGGAGTTGATCGTGGTCATCACGATCATGGGCATCCTGGTATCGATCGCCCTGCCCAACTACCGCAACTCCGTGCTCTCCGCCCGCGAGGCCGTGCTTCGCGAGAACCTCTATCGCCTGCGCGATCTGATCGATCAGTACCAGTCCGACAAAGGGAAGTACCCGGAAACCCTGGAGGCCCTGGTCACCGACGGGTACCTCCGGAAGATCCCGCCCGACCCCATCTCCTCCGAGCCCTGGGTTGAGATACCGCCCGAGACCGCTGCGACCAGCGGCGAGGCCATGACCGGTGTCTTCGACGTCAAAAGCGCTTCGGGCCAGGTCGGTTTGAATGGCGTGCCCTACAGCGAATGGTGATGGGGCGGAAGGAGCTTTTCGCCGTGCTGCTTTTCGTCCTCACGGCGGCTCTGGGTTGGAGCGCCTTTGGGAGATCGGGTGACACGCCCGAGAAGGCGGCGCTTCGCCTGGAGGCGGGCTCGGAGGTTCCGGCCATCGGTCTCGACCGGCTGGGCCGGCCCGAACCTCTCGCTGCCCCTCCCTCTCGCGACGTCTTCAAGTTCGGTCGCGACTCGCGCGCTGATCAGAATCCCCTGCCGACGCCCGTGATCAAGCTTCCCCCCCTGCCTGGTCCCACTCCGTTTCCAACCCCCGAGGCCCCGCCCACTCCCACTCCGTGGCCCCCCCTCAACCTCAGCCTCATCGGGATCGTTGATAATGGGGCAGGCCGGAAGATCGCCTCCTTCGTCAAAGATGGAGAGATACTCCTGGTCGGTCAGGTGGGGCAGGTGCTCGGCAACGCGTTTCGCGTCATCCGCATCGGCGCCGAGTCGGCGGAAATCGAAGAGATGGGGTCCGGGAGGACCCGCCGTCTGCCCCTCAAGACGAACTAGACCCGAGGAAAGTTGAAGACCCGATTGAACCGTGAACGAAGCCCGCGCTTCCGAGCCGCGACCTTGGGGGTCGTGGCGGCGCTCGCCATCTTTTCCTCCGCCTGCGCCGCCAGCAACGCCTATCGGGGCGGGCAGCGCTTTTCGGAAAAGGGCGACTGGGACATGGCGGTGGCCCGCTTCACCAAGGCCCTGACCGCCTCCCCGAGGAACATCAAGTACAAGATCGCCCTCGAGAACGCGAAGATCCAGGCCAGCCGGGATCACACGGGAAAGGCTCGCAGGAATCTCCAGACCGGGAACCTCGAAAAGGCGAAGGAAGAGTATGGGATCGCGGTCGGCTACGACTCGTCGAACCGGGCAGCGGCCGACGACATGGCTGTCCTCCAGGCCCAGATCGACAAGATCGCCGCGGACAAGCGTCAGCAGAAGGACCTCGCCGGGCGCCGGCCCGCCGATGCGACCCTGCCCGTGCCGTTGCTCTCGCCGCGGTCCCCGGTTCCGATCAAGCTCAACATGACCGAGCGGCTGGAGAAGATCTATCAGACTCTCGGGGCTCTGGTCGGCGTCAACGTGGTGTTCGACCCGGATCTGCAGGGCAAGGACAAGGTCATCTCCTCCAACCTGACCGGCGTCACCTTCCAGGAGGCGCTCGACCAGATCGGCCTCATCAACAAGAAGGCCTACCGGGTCCTCGATCGCAACACCATCCTGATCTTCGACGACACCAACGCTCAGACCCGCCAGCGCTGGGACGATCAGGTCATGCGCACCTTCTACCTCGAAAACGTCGAGGCCAAGGAGCTCGAGGCCGCGCTGCGCACCGCGCTCGGCGCCCAGACCAAGGTGGCGAAGAACGACACCACGAACTCCATTACCGTCATCGCCACTCCGGACGAAATGGCACTCGCCGATCGCTTCATCCGTTCGAACGACAAGCCCAAGGGCGAGATCCTGGTCGAAGTCGAGATCCTCGAGATCAACCGGACGAAGGCGAAGGACTACGGCCTGCAACTCTCCAACTATCAGGCGGGCGTCGAACTGCAGCCCACCGGGGTGGCGGGAGAGGTGGCCGGGGGACTGACAAACCTGAGGGCCATCTTCCTCTCCTCGCTCAACGCCTCCGACTGGGTCGTGCAGATTCCTTCGGGCGTCTTCGCGAAGTTCCTTCACGACGACACCATGGTGAAGATCCTGTCCTCGCCCAAGGTTCGGGCCTTCGAGGGCAAGAAGGCGACATTCAACGTGGGCACCGACATTCCCATTCCTCAGTTCTATCCGGGCTATGCCCAGCAGTCCGTGCCGGGCCAACCCTCCGGTGGGTTTGGCGGAACCACCAGCGCTCAATACAAGACGGTCGGCGTCAATCTCGAAATCGACAAGACCAAGGTGACCGCGAACGACGAGATCACCATGGAGTTCAAGGCCGAGTTCTCGGCGCTCGGTGAGGACAAGGTCTTCGGCACCGGCGCCAGCGCAACCAACTATCCGACGTTCCTGACCCGCAAGCTGGAGAACACCCTTCGCCTCACCGACGGCGTGACCGCGGTCATCGGCGGCCTGATCCAGGGCCGTGAGGCGCGCGCGATCAAGGGCGCGCTGGGCATCGATTCGATCCCGATTCTCAACAAGATCCTGGGCAGCCACCAAGCCTCGGACCAGGACATCGAGATTCTCATTTCGCTCACCCCGCACATTCTCCGGGCGCCGAACGTCGTGGCCGAGGACGTGGAGCCCTTGTATCTCGGTCTCCGCAACAATCTCCGCATTCCCGGCGTGCGTCCGCTCTTCGGACGCGAGGAGGTGGAGCCAGAGCCCGAAACGCCGGCGCCCGCCGCTCGCGCGGAGACTCCGGCCGCATCACCCACTCCCGTGCCGACGCCGGTCGCGTCGCTGACTTCTTCGGCGACGACATCCGCGTCTCCCGCTCCTCCCAGTGAGACCGCGTCGCCGTCGGGTTCGGCCCTCGATCCGGTCACGCGGGGAGCGCCTACACCGCCTCCTGCGGGGGGCCCGCTCGCTTCTCGCTCCGCCTGGGACCGCACCGAGGTCCGGATGAGGGTCGGCGAGGTTCAGCGCGTGGCCGTGAACCTCTTCAACGCGCGCTCGCTGAAGGATGTGAGCATCACGGTGCGCGCGGACTCGCCCGCCCTCGAGTTCGTGGAGATGGCCGCGGGCCAGCTTCTCTCCGTCGACGGCGTCCAGGTCCTGGCCGAGCGGCAGTTCGAAGGCTCGCGGGCCTCGGCCCAGTTCAAACGGCTCACGCCGCTTGCCGGTGGAACCGGCACGGTCGCGATCGTCGGTTTTCGGGCCACCCGTCCAGGCGAGGCGACGATCTTCGTCGAGAGTCTCTCCCTGAGCTCTGGAACTGCACAGGGCCCGGTTCCGTCGGCTGGAGCCGTTCGTGTTACGGTGACCCCATGACACGTCGGGTCAGGAGAAGGACGGTGGGCGGCCTGGTTGCGCTCATCATTGCGGGAATGGCGTTCGCGTCCTGCGGCCAGGCCATCCTGAGCGCGCCTGACGGCACCACCCTTCAGATCTTCGTGAACCCTTCGTTCATCGCCGCCAACGGCGCCAGCGCGGTGGTCTCGGTGCTCGCCACCGAGAAGGCGGGCACACCCGTTCCGGACGGGACGGTCATTCAGTTCTTCACGACCCTTGGCAGGATCCAGGAGCAGGCGAAGACCAACGATGGGGTGGCCCGGGTGAACCTCATCTCCGATGCGCGTTCCGGTACCGCGGTGGTGACCGCAGCGTCCGGCCCCGTCAACGTCAAAGCGGAGAACATCGTTATCGGGGCGCCCCGGGTGAGCCAGGTGAAAACCCAGGCCATCGACCCGACCATCGACCTGAGACTGGGCAAGTCCATCGCGTCGATCCGGGCCACCGTCCTCGACGACAAGGGAAACCCGATCCCGGGAATCATTGTCCGGTTCTCGGTTTCGAACAACCCCGCGACCGATCGCCTGCTGGACGGAACGGATGTGACCACCAACAACAACGGCGATGCGGTGAATCGAGTCCAGACCTCCCGGACCACGGCGGGCACGATCACCGTCAAGGTCGAGGTGTTGGCACCCTCCACGGGCACGATCGCCGACATCACCATCCAGGTTCTGGCCGCCCCGTAGCCTCGTCGTGAGAGCCTTCTTCCTGGTGGCCATCCTGATCTGGGCCGTGGGCCCGGGCGCCGCGTCGGCCGACACGCTCTACCTCCGAGTGGGCAAGACGCTCAAGATCGACGCGCTCTCCTGCAACGCGTCCGCCTGCGTCGCGACTCTGAAGGGCGGCGACATCGAGGTCCGCGCCATCGATATCGAGCGCGTGGAGCCCGACGAGGAGGTCGACGCCGAGCCGGTCGTGCCCGTCGCTTCGCCCGCGGGCGTTGTCGATTCAACGCCGCGAACCATCGAGCAGATGGTGGGGGATGCGGCCCACAGGTACGCGTTGCCGCGGTCGTTGGTCCGCGCGGTGGCGCGGGCCGAGTCGGCCCTCAATCCGGACGCGGTCTCACCGAAGGGCGCTCGGGGCGTGATGCAGCTCATGCCGGGAACCGCCAGAGAACTCGGTGTTGCCGATGCCTTCGACCCTGCCCGGAACATCGACGCGGGCGCCCGCCTGCTGCGCCGGTTGCTGGAGAGATACGAGGGGCGCGTGGCCGAGGCTCTGGCCGCCTACAACGCGGGCGCGGGTGCGGTCGCGAAGTACAACGGCGTTCCTCCTTATGGCGAGACCCGCGGCTACATTCGCAGGGTCGTCAAGGACTTCGAGACGGCGGAGAAACAAGGCTCCACCGCGAAGGCGTTCGGAAAGAAGCAGTGAGCCGGAACGAGTCGGGTTTCTCCATGCCTGCGCTCCTGGCCATGATCGCGATCATGACCTTCGCTCTCATGCTTGCGATGCCTTCCTGGCGCTACCTCGTGAAGGACGACAAGGAGCAGGAGCTCATCTTCAGGGGACGCCAGATCTCCGCGGCCATCGCCCGGTTTCAGCGCAAGAACGGCAACGCGCTCCCCACCTCCTTCGATCAGCTCGTCAAGGGCAAGTATCTGCGCCAGGCCTACAAGGACCCGATGAGCGCGGATGGGAAGTGGCGCATCGTGCGTCCCGGTGAAGTGGTGCCGGCGCGACCGGGCGGGCCGGGCGGGTCGCTCGGCGGATCGGGCCGGCCGACACCAACGCCGACTCCTGCGCCGACGCCGGTTTTTGGCGGCAACTCAGGCGCTCCCTCCGGGCCGATCGCCGGCGTGGCAAGCCTCTCGAAGGAAACCGGCCTTCGTCTTGTGAACGGGAATCTGGCCTACAACCAGTGGGTCTTCGCTCCGAATATCCCGTTCATCGTGGGCGGTCAGTCGGCCGCGGTGAGCGGGCCACCCCGAGCGCCCAACCAGGCTCCGCCTCAAGGCGGCGGCCAGCGAGCCCCCGACCTCGAGACGCCTCGAGTGTCACGGTGAGGGCGAAGGAGAGGGGCGCGGACCGAACGGGCTGCCGAACAGAGGCCTTGGTGTGAAAGGGGAGGGCGGGGCGGGTGATGTCGGTCCGCCCGGACTGCCCCTCGGAGGAGCCGCGGGTGGGGGCGCCGTCGTCGGCTGCGGCGTCGATTCCGGTTCGGGTTCGGCCGGATCGTCATCGAGCACCGGCATGTCGCTTCTCGACCCGCGGGGCGGCGTGAAGGGCTGAGGCCGCGCGGCGCCTGCAGGTACACCGGGCGCTCCACCGGTCTTGGGCGGGATGCCGAGGACGAGGAGAGACGTGACCTGCTTTCCGCTGAGGTCGAACATCACCGCGTAGTTGAGATTTTGCCCGTCGATGAGGCGGAAGAGCGTCTGGGCCACGGTGGGGGTGTCGATCTCGGCGTTGAAGAGCATGACAGTCGGCCGCGCGCCCTCGTAGGTCACCCGGAAGCCGGCGGCGCGCGCGAGGGCGTCGATTGCTTCCGACAGCGACGCCTGGGTCACCTTGATCTTCGCTCCGCCTGCGCCGACCGTGACCACGGGCGAAGCGGCCCGCGCCGAGCCGTGAAGGGGCAGCACCATCGCGGCTGCGCCGAGAGCCAGGAGGGGTGGGAGGCCACGTCGCACCAGACCCCGAGAGCTCATGCGACGACTCTAACGCCGTGAGTCGTTCGCCGCTCTAAGGTTCACAGGTTGGGGAGGCAATTGGGCCAAAGACACTTTCGCCAGTTCCTGGAAAGCCGGCCGATCCTCCGCCCTCAGAGGCTCCGCGGGCGGACTCTGGATGCGCATCGGATCGGCCCACGCCCCGTTCCTCATGATGCCGTAGTGCAGGTGAGGTCCGGTGGCGAGACCGGTGGCTCCCACCAGACCCACGAGATCGGTCTGCGCGACGCGCTGGCCGGCGCGCACCAGGATCTTCGACAGGTGGCCGTAGTAACTGGTGTACCCGTTCGCATGACGGACCGCGACCAGGTTCCCATAGCCGCTCTCGAAGCCCGCCGTGGTGACGGTGCCGTGGCCGATCGCGCGCACCGGAGTTCCGTAGGTCGCGGCGAGATCGGTGCCGTTGTGGGCGCGGGTGACATGCAGCACGGGATGGAAGCGGCCACCCGAGAAGCTGGAACTCACCCGCGTGAACCGCAGGGGCGACTTCAGGAATGCCTTCTTCAGGGGCTCGCCCGAGGGTTCGTAGTAGGCGGTGGTTTGGTCCTGGCCTTCGAAGCGCACGGCGCGAAGGGTCCGGCCGGAGTTCACGAACTCGGCGGCCAGGACTTTTCCATACCGGCGGAGCTCACCGTCGAGGTAGAGTTTCTCGACCGCCACCCGGAACGTGTCGCCCCGCTGGATCGCCGTGTTGAAGTCGATGTCCCAGGCGAAGATCTCTGACAGTTCCATGGCGAGTTCGTCCTTCTCGCCGATCGAGTCGATGGTCTCGAAGAGGCTGGACTCGATGACGCCGGCGGCGGTTCCCACCCGCACCTCGTACTGACGGGATGCGATATCCGAGTGGAGGCCATCCACCCGCTTCGAGACGCGCAGCGTGCGCAGTTCGTCGATGGCGTAAGCGAACGTGTGCAGCTTCCCGTCCTCGGAGAGCGACACGCGGAAGGCCTGGCCCGGGCGGACATCCTTGAGGTCATAGCTCGGGCGGGCGGTCTGGACGAGGTCGTGGATCTCCCGATCGCTGATCACGCGCGAGAGGGCGGCGGCGAGCGTCTTCCCCCGCTCGATCTGACCGCGCACCACCGAAAACTTCGGGGTGATCGCGGCCAGGGCAAGCGATTCCGTGCCCCCCAGGAACGGGGAGGCGTCGATGGGCAGAACGGCGAGGCCGATTGCCATCACGAGGCAGAAGAAGAGTTTCCTCAGGGTTTTAGCGTCCTTAACCAAAAAGTATAGGCCCGTCTGTGCGGTAGACCGCAAGAGGTGAGGCGAAAGCAGCCTTTATCCAATAAAATGGCAGGAATGAACGCCTCAGCCGTGGCTGTCCCTTCCGTGCTCGAAAGCTTCCCGATGAACGACTCGTCGCTCGAGTCGATCCGCGCGAAGGTTCGCGCGGGCAAGCGCCTCTCGTTCGACGACGGCGTCGCGCTCTATCGCACCAACGACCTGCTCGGTCTCGGACGGCTCGCGAACCACGTGCGCGAGACGAAGCACGGCGACGTGGCGTATTTCGTCTGCAACACCCACATCAACCACACCAACGTGTGCGCGGCGACCTGCGACTTCTGCGCCTTCGCCGCGAAGACGGGCGAGCCCCGCGCTTACACGATGTCCCTCGACCAGGTCTTCGCCGATGTCGCGAAGCAGCCCTTAGCCTGCCGGGAAGTGCATATCGTCGGCGGCCTCCATCCCGACCTGCCCCTCCAGTACTTCACCGACATGCTGAAGGGGATCAAGCGGATCCGCCCCGACATTCACGTGAAGGCCTTCACTGCGGTCGAGATCTTCTTCTTCAGCAAGCTCTACCGGAAGTCCGTGGTGGAAATCCTCCAGACCCTCAAGGAAGCGGGGATGGACTCGATGCCCGGAGGAGGCGCTGAGATCTTCAACCAGGAAACCCGCAACAAGATCATCAAGGGCAAGGCCACGGGCGAGCAGTGGCTCGACGTCGCCCGCCAGGCGCACAAGCTGGGCATCCCCAGCAACTGCACGATGCTGTACGGCCATATCGAGACCATCGAGGACCGGGTCGATCATCTGATCCGCCTGCGCGAGCTGCAGGACGAGACGAACGGTTTCGTCACCTTCATCCCCCTCGCCTTCCAGCCCTGGGAAGCGCCTTCCATGAAACTGCCGGAGACCACCGGCTTCGAGGACCTGAAGGCGATCGCGGTGGCGCGGCTGATGCTCGACAACATCCCGCATATCAAGTCCTACTGGATCATGATCGGCCCGCGCGTGGCCCAGATCGGCCTGTCGTTCGGGGCCGACGATCTCGACGGCACCGTGACCGAAGAGAAGGTAGCCCATGATGCGGGCGCGCCCACGTCTCAGTCGCTGTCCGTCGACGAGTTGTGCCGCCTGATCCGTGAAGCTGGCCGTCGCCCCGTGGAGCGCGACACCGTCTTCAACATCATCAAGGAATGGTAGGCGGGCCGGGCGTCTTGGTGGCGGTCGGGAAGGGAACCGGCTTGAGCGCCACCCAGGGCAGCACCCCCCGCGCGAGGATGTTGTTGGCGATATAGCGGGTCTGGTCGATCGCGAGAGAGACGAAGAAGGCCTGCGGGGCCGAGCCTTCGGTGGCCTTGATCCGCTTCTGCGCCTCTTCCGACCACGAGAGGACCGCGGCCCGATCGTTTCGACGCGTCGCCTCCAGCATCTGCGTGTAGGCCTCGGTGTAGCCGAAGCCCGTGCGCGCGAACGCCACCCGGGCCTGGACCTTCACCGTGTCGGCCTTGGCGAGGGCCTCGGCCTGCTTCAGGAGCAGGCCCGCCTCCGAAACCAGCGCAGGTGTGAACATCGACTGCCAGGCGTAGCCGCGATCGCCGGCCGCGGCGGTCTGCAGCATCGCGTCCTCCCACAAATCGAAGTAGCGGCGCATCGGATCCCTGGCCTTGCCGTAGAACCGCCAGAAGTACTCGCCGAGGAGGGCGTCGACATCGCGGGCCGGGTCCTCCACGAGTTTTGCGGCCACGTAGAAGTTGATCCCCTGGTTGGCCCAGTTCTGCTGGGTCTCGCTGATGAACCGCTCCACCCCGAGCTTCTTGAAGAGGGGAATGTCGCGGCGGATCGAATGGACGATGGGCCAGGGGGTGAAGGCGAAGAAGTGGCCGTAGTACTCGTAGACGCCCACGTGTCGCGTGAGCGCCAGCCAGCCTTTGAGGTAACTGAGGAACTCGCGGTTCGCCGGACATGACGGATCCTCGATCGCGTGCACGTGGCAAAAGGCCCACGGCTGGTGGGTGAGCGCGGTCTCGTAGTTGGGTCGCGGTTTCGCTTTCTTCGGGGGAACGGTGTGCTCGGCGTAGGCGTAGATCCCGACCCTCTTGTCCGGATGGGATTTTTCGAGGTCTTTCAGAACCTCGTTGGCATAATGAACGAAACGATCGGCGAGGCTGCCGTCGGTGATGCCGTACAACTCATCGATCTTCCGGCACCGGTCGCATTCGCACCAGCCGTTTCCGTCGTTGGGGCTGATGGAGAAAAGCGGCGCATCGGGATTCTCCGTGAAGTAGCGGCGAGCCGCCTCCGCCGTGACTTTGACCACGTTGGGGTTGCCCGTGCACAACTGGCTGCTGTACCCGCGCTTGCCCCCGACCATGGCGAACATCTCGGGGTCCTTGTCGAAAGTTTCCCTGGAGTACCGGTGGATGTTGTACCAGTTGTGACCGAAGCTCACCGCCTTGCCGACACGAACCCGCGACCGGAGCTCCCAGTCCTCGGCTCCCGGGCTTCCCGCCCAGGTGAAGCCGCTCACCGACGGGAATGCGGGGTTCTTCACCACGTTCAGTTCCGGGACCAGGATCGTCCTCGCGGGGAGGAGGTCCTCGCCGAGATCGGTGGGCATGAACCAGCGCACGCCGAGCACACGTTCGACGAAGTCGTAGACGCCATAGAGCGTCCCGCGGGGCGAGCCGCCCATGATCGTGATCATCCGGCCGGTGCTCTGAATCGTGTAACCGTCCTGGTGCACGAGCTGGGTCGTCGGATCTCCACCCGCGGTGATCCCGATCGGAGTGACCGCGAGGCGAATCTCCACCCGCTCGGTTCGCGGCGCGTCGTCGGTCCGGATCGCGAGTTCCGCCCCTGAGGTCTTGAAGACGTAGGTCTGGAGCTCCTTCGCCGCCCGCATGACCTCGACCGGAGCGCCCGCGGGCACGATGATGCTGGCTCCGGGTCGGCCCTCGTTCACGATCGATTCCCCGCAGGCCTGAAGCAGCAGGGCCGATGCGCCCACGAGGCTCAGCCGGAGGAGACGGGAGGGTTGGAGCATGCGCGGTGGGTACACGATAACTCGCGCGCGATCGCGGGCCGCCAGTGTCTTGCGTAAGTCCGCGATACATGGGTTGGTAGTGGTGGGAGGGGGTTGCTTCGTCGCATCGCCAACGGAATAGCTCCTCGCAATGACGTTGGGAAAAAGACCCAATAGGGTCTCCGGCTGTCGGCCCGCAGGCCTTCCCCACTATCGGCTGTTTTTCCCTACGTCATTGCGAGGAGCCATTCCGTTGGTACTTGCGACGAAGCAACCCCCTCCCACCACTACCCAGCCCGCGAGCAGCTCATGCGACGTGGCTTCAGCCCTTTGAGATCGGTTCCACGACCTCGCCATGCATGGTATACCGCCGGGGCACGCGGGAGCCCACGCCGGTGAGGATCTGCCAGGCGTTGGTGCCCGCCCACTCGGCGAGGTCCCACGCGGTGGGAGCGTCTCCGAACACCGTCACTTCGTCGCCCGCGGTGAGGCTCGAGGCGTCGGTGGCGTCGAGCATGGTGAGATCCATGCAGACCGTTCCCACGACGGGCAGCGCGTTCTGGCCGTGCTTAAGCGCGCCCTTCGTCCGCATCGTTTCTGTCCTCGGGATGCCGTCTGCGTAGCCCGCGTTGATCGTGGCGATGAGAGTGTCCCTGGTCGCCACGAATCTTCCGCCGTAACTCACCGGCGTGCCCGCGCTGACCTTCTTCACCAGCGCCACACGCGCGCGCAACTCCATGGCCGGCTTCACCGCGACCACGGGGGAGAGGGGCCGCGGGGCCACTCCGTAAAGAAGCAGGCCGGGTCGGACCGCGGTGTGGGTCTGCCGCGTGAACGCCATCCCCGCGCTGTTGGCGGCGTGGATGAGCGCGGGCCTCACTCCCAGGGTTTCGAGCCGCATGATCGCTTCGTCGAAGAGGTCGAGCTGTCTCGTGGTGAAGATTTCGTCCTCGTCCGCGGAGGCCAGGTGGGTCATCAGACCCTCGATGCGGATCCCTTCGGCGTCTTCGAGCCGGTGAATCGCGGGCTCGATCTCCTGAATGCGAAAGCCGAGTCGCGACATCCCGGTGTCGACCTTCACATGCACGGCGAGAGGCGCTCGATTCTCGTCGTACGGGAGGGCTTGGAGGGCGCCCACCTGCTCGCGGGTGGAAATCGCCGGGGTCAGACGAAACTTGAAGAGCGCCTCGACCTGTTCCGGCGCGAAACCGGTCAGGACCAGGATGGGTGTCGTGATGCCGGCCTGCCGCAAGGCGACGCCTTCATCCACGTAGGCCACTGCGAACATCGAGACACCCAGCGGATCGAGAGTGCGAGCCACTTCGATAGCACCATGCCCGTATCCGTTCGCCTTGAGAACCGGAATGATCGAGCGTGCGCCGGCGTGGCTGCGGAGGGCTTTGAAGTTGTCGCGGATCCGATCGAGATTCACCCACGCCGTTGCGGGGTGGTGAGACAGGGGGGCCTCGCTCATGGAGAGATGAGAGGCCGAGCGTCAGTAGCCGGAATCGCCGCCGCGGAAACCGGAGGAGTAGTCCTCGGGCGCGCGGTTTTCGAAGCGCGTGAACTCGCGCAGGAAAACCAGGTTCACGGTGTCGGTCGGCCCGTTGCGCTGCTTGGCGATGATCAATTCGGCGGAGCCGCGATTCTCTTCGGTGGGTCGGTAGACCGAGTCGCGGTAGATGAACATGACCACATCGGCGTCCTGCTCGATCGCGCCCGATTCACGCAGGTCCGAGAGCTGAGGCCGCCGGTCGGTGCGAGCTTCCGGAGCGCGCGAGAGCTGGGAGAGTGCGAGAACCGGCACTTCGAGTTCCTTGGCGAGGCCCTTGAGCGACCGGCTGATCGAGGAAATTTCCTGCTGCCGGTTCTCCACGCGACCGCCCGAGCCCATGAGCTGAAGGTAGTCGACCACGATGAGCCCAAGTCCATGTTCCGCCTTGAGACGGCGACACTTGGCGCGAAGCTCCAGGGGCGTCAGGAACGACGCGTCGTCGATGAAGAGGGGCAGCTTGTGGAGGTCGGCCCAAGCGGTGGTGAGCTTTCCCCAGTCCGAATCGCGCAACTGGCCCCGGGTGACGAGGCTTGATTCGATGCGCGCCTCCGCGAAGATCAGTCGCTTGACCAGCTGTTCCTTCGACATTTCGAGCGAGAAGATGGCCACGGGTTCGGCGGTCGCCTGGGCCGCGGTGCGCGCGATGTTGAGGGCAAGCGAGGTCTTTCCCATCGACGGGCGGGCCGCGAGAATGATGAGGTCGCCCTTCTGAAAACCGCTGGTCATGCGGTCGAGGTCGATGAAGCCGGTGGGGACGCCGGTGATCGCGTCCTTCGACTGGGACAGCTTCTCGATCGACTCGAACGTGGTCTTGATGAAGTCCTTGACCGGAACGAGCCCGGCGCGAATCTTGCGTTCGGCGATCGCGAAGATGGCCTGTTCGGCGCGGTCGAGGATGGAGTCGGCCGACTCCTGCGCGTCGTTCGCTTCCTGGGCGATCCGCGCGGCGGCGTGAATCAGATTCCGCAGGACGGAGGCCTCGCGGATGATTCGGCTCCAGGGAAGGACGTTCTCGAGCCGGGGAACGCCTTCTACGAGGCCGGCGAGGTAGGCGACGCCGCCCGCGGCGTCGAGGCTCTGGGTGCGGGTGAGTTCGTTCTTGAGAGTGACGAGGTCGATCGGCTCGCTCTTCTCCGCGAGTGTCGCCATGGCCTCGAAGATGCGTCGATGGGCATCCCGGTAGAAGTCGTCCCGGGTCAGTATCTCCGCGGCGGAGTTGAAGGCCTGGTTGTCAACCAGAATCGCGCCGAGGACGGTGCGCTCGGCGTCGGCGTTATGCGGAAGCGAGCGTTCGCCCGAAGCCCCCGGGGGCGCGCTCGCGCTCGAAAACGCCGTGGTCGCCATGGTCGACGCTCTCCTCCCCAATGAGGGCGCCGGTGAGGACGCCCTTCATCTGAGCGAGACTACGCCTCCTTGGTGACGAGGAGACGGATGGTGGTCTCGACTTCCGGATGGAGACGGACCTTGACCGTGTGCTCCCCGAGCTTCTTGATGGGCTCTTCCAGGGACACCTTGCGCTTCTCGACTTCGAAGCCCTTGGCCTTGAGCAGATCGGCGATGTCGTTGGAGGTCACCGAGCCGTAGAGGTTGTCGCCCTCGGCCACGCGCCGCGGAACCACGAAGCGCATGCCGTCGATCTTCTTGCCCAGTTCCTCGAAGACCGCCTTTTCCTTGGCGGCCTTGATCGCGTTGTCCTTGCGCTCCTTCTCGATGCGCGCCTTGTTCTGGGGGGTGACCGCGAGGGCCTTGCCGTGGGGGAGAAGAAAATTGCGGGCGTACCCTTCGGCCACCTTGACGACATCGCCACGGCGTCCGAGGGATTCCCAGTCTTCGCGAAGAATGACTTCCATTGTCTTTGTTACCTCAAAAGTGAATTTACAGAAGAATTAGGGGGCGGCCGGTGTTTCGACGCTGGTGAAGCGGCTCCGAAAATCGAACCACTGATCGAAGAGGCCGAGGAGAGAAAGCAGGATCGCCCAGGGACCGAGGAGCGAGGTCACCAGGAACATCGCCCGCATCAGCCCGCTCGAGAAGAGGCGGGTGAGGGCGAAGGTCAGGACGGACAGGCCCTGGAGCAGGAACAGGAACAGAGTCACCACCAGGCCGTTCCAGCCGACCTGCTGCACCTCGGGCACGAGCAGCAGCGCGCCCGAGGCCACGAAACCCACGACCAGGGACAGGGGCCAGCGGAGCCCGAGCAACTCGCCCTTCGGGAAAGTGCCGGCGCCCTTTTTTTGCGCGAGCCGTCCGAGGACGATGGCGTTGAGGGCGACGATGGTCATCGCGGAAATCACGGAGAGCGCCGGGTAGAGCGCCACGATGCCCGCCCGCACGCGCTCGATCGCGGCCTTCGCCTCGGCCGGTTCGAGCTCGGCCTGCGCCGCCCACTGGTCGAAGGACCCCTGCACCTGCGGCGTGCGGAGGGTGGCTTCGATGGGCGCCGTGCCCTCCGCGAATCCGGCGAGAAGCGCTTCGATCGAGAGGACGACGAGGCCGGCCACGGAGGCCGCGATGACGCTTCGGCGGCGAGCCAGCACTTCGCCCGCCACCAGGGCCCACAGCCCGAAGAGGACGGCGAAACCGATCGCGCTTTCAGTGGATTCGATCAAGGAGATGAGCAGGAGGGCGGTCGCGAGGGCGGTGAAGGCATGCAACCGGCGCCCTGAGATCCGCACGGTCAGAAGGGGCGCCGCCGAGAACAGACCGGCGACGCTCAGGGGAAGGGCCAGAAAGGGGGCGCTCTGCGCGAGCCGAGGCAGGAGAAAGAGGACTCCCGCCATCGAGCCCGCGAAGACCGCCAGCAGGGTGGGCGACGGTGCTACCACCGGGACGTTCAAGTTCCCGCGCGATTCCCGATCGACTACTCGGTCGAGTACGGAATGAGCGCCATCTGACGCGCCCGCAGGATGGCGGTGCGGACCTTGCGCTGGCACGGCGCGCAGGTTCCGAACATCCGCCGAGGCAGAATCTTGGCCCGCTCCGGGATGAAGGCGAGAAGGAGCTTGGTGTTCTTGTAGTCGACGTAGTCGACCTTCTCCGAACAGAGCTTGCAGGTCTTGCGCCGGCGGAAGAAACCGCCCTTGCCCTTTTCCTTGTCCTTGCGTTCACCACGTTCACCGCGCTCGCCGCCGGGACCCCGGCCTTCGCCACCACGGCCTCTGAATTCAGGCGTTTCCATGTCGCTCATTGCGCACCTCCCTCGAAGGCCCGGTCCTTCTCACGAACGCTCGCGCGCCGGGTCGACTCCTTCTTGCCTCGGATCGTCTTCTTGCGGTCGGCCTTCTTCATCTCCGCGTCGATGCGGATGGCCAGGAAGCGGAGGATCCCGTCGGTCACGCGCATGCGGCGCTCGACTTCGCTGATCGAGCTGCCCGGCGCGTTCGCGATCATCAGCACGTAGCTGCCTTCGCGGTTCTTGCCGATCGGGTAGGCGAGGCGCTTCTTGCCCCACTTCTCCACCTTCTCGACGGTTCCGTTTTCCTTCTCGATAAAGCCCTTGACCGTTGCGGTGAGGGTATCGACTTCGGGTTCACCGAGATTCTGTTCGGCGATGAACAGAATCTCATACTGTCTTTGACTCACGTGTTTCTGATCTCCTTATGGATCAAGTGAAAAGAGCTGCTTTTGCGCCTGGCTACTCGCAGCAAGGAGTGTCGGTTTTTGGTGCGGCCGGTGAGTCTAGCAAAGATCTGGCGGTTATTCGGGCTGGCCCTTCGCTCCGTTGAAGTTGTTCATGGCGGCCTCGACTCCGAGTTCGACGATGGCGGAGATCGCATCCGCGGCCCGGGAGACCATTTCCTGGACCCTCAGGACCTCGGAATCGGTGAAGTCGGAGAGGACAAAGCCCGCGAGGTCCAGGACCGGTTCGGAGGAGCCGATGCCGAAGCGAAGCCTCGCGAACTCCTCCGAACCGATGGACTCGATGATCGACCGAAGTCCGTTCTGCCCGCCGTGGGAGCCCCGCGCCCGGATCCGGATTGACCCCAGCGGCAGGGCCACGTCGTCGGAAATGACGACCAGCCGGTCGGGCTCGACGTTGAAATAGCGAAGGGTCGCCTCCACCACGGGTCCGGAGCGGTTCATGAAGCTTTGCGGCTTCACGAGCACCACCCGCTCGCCCGCGATCTCGGTCTTCACCGCCCAGGCGTCGTCGATGCGTTCGACCGCGCCCAGAGGCAGCCGCTGCGCCAGTTCGTCGAGCACCATGAACCCGGCGTTGTGCCGGGTTCGCCGGTACTTCTCGCCCGGATTTCCTAGGCCAACGATCAGGCGCATAGGCCGCTATTTCTTGTCTTTCTTGACGTCCTTTCCTGCGGGGGCGGCGGGAGCCGCCGCCTTGCCAGGAGCAGCCTTGGCCGCGGCAGCGGCCTCGGCCTCGGTCGGAGCCTTGCCCTTTTTCGCGACCTCGGGTTCGGCGACCACCGCGACACCTTCCGCGGGTGCGGCCACGGCTTCCTCTTCGTGCTTGGTGACGACCTGAGCCACGATCAGATCGCCGTCGGTCAGAGACTTGACCTTGGGGGGCATGGGCACGGCGGAAACGCGCACTTCGCCGTTGATCTCCATCGCCGAGATGTCCAGCACGAACTTCTTCGGGATGTCGAGGGGCAGGCAGGAGACCAGGATTTCACGAGTGATGAACTCGAGCATGCCGCCGTGGGTCTTGACCCCCACGGGCACGCCCTGCAGCTCGACGTGAACCTTGACTTGAATCAGTTTGTCGAGAGCGACCTCATAGAAGTCGGCGTGGAGAAACTCGGGGCGCACCGGGTGGACCTGGTAGTCCTTCAGGATGACCTTGCGCTTCTTGCCGTCGAGTTCGAGGTCGACGAGGGTGTTCTCGGCGGCGCCGGTCTTGAAGACCACCGCGAGCTCGCGCGGGGAGACGCTGACCGACACGTTCTCCTTGCCGGGAGCGTAAACGACGGCGGGGATCCGGCCGCGGGCCCGGAGGCGCTTGGCTTCATTCTTTCCGCGCTGCGGGCGGGCTTCGGCGGTGACTACGATGTCTGACATGGCTTGCTGGTCTTCAAATCTTAGGGACACTATCCTCGAAACCCCTCTTTTGGAGGGGTTTCGAGGCGGCGTCAAATGAAGAGGCTCGTGACGGACGCTTCTTCGTGGATATTCTGGATGGCCTTGCCCATCAGCTCTCCGATGGGCAGAACGACAATCTTATCTGATTTTCTGTCCGGTCTCTCCTCGATGGAGTCGGTGACGATCAACTGGGCGATCTGGCTGGCATTGATGTTCCGCACCGCGTTGCCGGAAAGGACGGCGTGAGAGGCGGACGCGAGGATCTTGCCGGCCCCCGCTTCTCCCAGCGCCTCCGCGACCTTGCACAGAGTTCCCGCGGTGTCGACGAGGTCGTCCACGATGAGAACAGTCTTCCCGGCGACGTCGCCGATCACGTTGTGCACTTCGGCCACGTTTGCGGTCTCTCGCCGCTTGTCGACGATCGCGAGGGTGGCGCCGAGGCGCTTGGCGTAGGCGCGCGCGCGCTCCACGCCGCCTGCGTCGGGGGAGACGACGCAAAGATCTTCAAGGCCCATCTGGGCCACGTGGTCGATGATGACGGGCGCGGCGAAGAGGTGGTCGACCGGCACGTCGAAGAACCCCTGGATTTGCGAGGCATGCAGGTCCATGGTGAGCACGCGGTTGCAGCCCGCGGTGGAGATGAGGTTCGCCACGAGCTTGGCCGAGATGGGAACGCGCGGCCGGTCCTTGCGGTCCTGGCGGGCGTACCCGTAGTAGGGAATGACCGCGGTGATGCGGGCGGCGCTCGCGCGCCTGAAGGCGTCGATCATGATGAGCAGTTCCATCAGATGCTCATTGACCGGGGTCGAGGTGGACTGGAGCACGAAGACGTCCTTGCCGCGGACGTTCTCCTCGATCTGGAACCAGACCTCGCCGTCGAGGAATCTGGACAGGTGGGTCTTGCCGAGCGGCACCTTGAGATATCGGGAGACCGATTCGCCCAAGGACCGGTTGGCGCTCCCGGTGAAGATCTTCATGTCGTGGGGTGGTCGAACCATGGCGACTTTTTCCTCTAAGGAATCTTCAGGGGGAAATCTGCGTGGTGGCCTCTCTTTGGCTGGGGCGGAAGGATTCGAACCTTCGAATGCGGGATTCAAAGTCCCGAGCCTTACCGCTTGGCGACGCCCCAGTGGGGAGAGGAGAGGGGCGAAGCTTAACGAAGAAGAGCCTGAATCGTTTGTGCTAGCGTCGGCGCCCGCCATGGGCCTGAGACAGAAGCGTTTCGCCGAAGCCGCGCTGCTTCTCTGCGGCACGGCCTTTGGCCTCGTCTGCCTCGAGGGAGCGGTTCGTCTGATGGTCCCCAAGCCCCTTCGGCATAACGGATACCCGACGGTGCGGGGTGGAGCGTCCTTTCGTCCGGAGAATTCCGCCCATTACCGGGATTTCGAGCACACGAAGAAGAAGGCGCAAGGCGTTCACCGCGCGGTCTTCGTCGGCGATTCCTTCACCTATGGCGCGGGCGTTCTCTTCGACGACACCTACTCGCAACGAGTGGCCCGGGCCCTGACCGTCGACCGGGGAGAGCCCTGGGAAGCCGTGGTCCTGGCCGTACCGGGGATCGCCACGCCGAAGGAAGCGGAGATCATCCGGAACGAAGCCTTCGAGTACGAACCCGACCTGCTGTTCCTCGGGTACGTGCTCAATGATGCCGAGACCCCGGGCAAGGGCGAGCAGAAGCGGGCCGATGAATGGCTCCAGGGGCTCGGCCCTCAGAGTGACCGCCCCTCTTTCTGGCGACGGTCTGCCCTTTCGAGCCTCATCGTTGACCGGTTGATAGCGACACGCGAGAACCGGGTGCGGATCGCCAACTACCTGGCCGTCTACCGGGACGATTCTCCCGGGTACCAGGCCGTGGTCAAGGGCCTCACCGAGATCGCGGCACTCGCCCATGAGCACAAGGTGCCGCTCATCGTGGCCGTGTTTCCCCTCTTCGGAAATCCGCTGGACCGGACGTACCCGTTCGAGTCGATTCACAGGAAGCTCGAGGCTCTGTGCCGTCCCCTCGGCGTGATCTACGTGGATCTGCTGCCCTACTACCGTGGACTCGACTGGAGGCTCCTCGTGGTCGAAGGGGGCGCGGATGAGCACCCCAATGAAGTGGCGCATCGCATCGCCGCCGAAGCTCTGCTCCGCGAGGTGGACGGCCCGCGGAACCACGCGGCTCCGGAGCCTTTTCTTCCCTAGCTCCCCTCGTTCCGGATTTCGAACCGGCTCTCGTAGGAGCGCTTCGAGACGAACGAGCAGCGAATGCTGGGGACTCCGGCATCGCGTAGCTCCTGGCTGGCCCTCGCTCTGGACGTCGCATCCTCGAACAACAGGAAGAAGCAGGAGCCGCTCCCGGACATGGCGGCCTGAACCGCTCCCGCGGCCCGCCCGACCCTGCGAATCCCGCGCGCGACCTCGGCGAGCTTCGGACTCTCCTCGATCGCCGCCCGCTCGAGATCGTTGCGAAGCGTGCTCAGAGAGAGCGGTTTTCGGAGAAATGAATCGATCCGCGACGGCGCGCCCGAAGGCCCGCCGTCTTCTTCGAAGCGTTTGAACACTCGGGCGGTGGAGACGCCGCCGTGCCCGGGAACGAGAAGGACCTTCTGGTCGAGCCGCAGGTCGAGGGGACGGATGTCGTCTCCGCGACCGAGGCCAAGCGCCGGCCCGCCGAAAAGAAAGTAGGGAACATCTGCGCCCAGGGACTTCGCGGTCTCGATCAATCCCTCCGGACCAAGCCCCAGGTTCCACATCAGATCGAGCGCGCGCAACACCGTCGCCGCGTTGCTGCTGCCCCCGCCGAGGCCCCCGCCCACCGCGATGCGCTTGTGGATGACCATGGCGACGCCGCCTTTCCGGCCCGCCAGCCGCTGCATCAAGGCGACCGCGCGATGGGCCAGGTTCGTCTGGTCGCCCGGGACGTCCGGATGATCGGAGCGGACCGAGATGCTGCCCTTCGTCGGCGAGATCTCGATGGTGTCGTAGAGGCTCAACATAGCGAAGAGCGTCTTCAGTTCGTGGTAGCCGTCCGGAAGTCGCCCCACCACCTCGAGCCCGAGGTTGATTTTCGCGAACGAGCGGAAACGTCGCGCGGTCATCGTGTGAGTCCCAGGCGGTCGGCCATTTCCCGAATTGTCCAGGCGCTTCCCCGGGGCGGACCGAAGTCGAAGGCCTGAGACCTAGGCAACTGGACTTCAGCCTCGTCGAGGCTCAAGGTGAGGCGGGTGGCGTTCGATCCGCGGATGGTCATCTGCGCGGGCAGCGCCCGCTCGAACCGCCAAAAGACATTGAGCGATTCGGGGGGCGATCCGAGGAGCGCGCCCACGAGGTCTTTGGGCGCCACGTCGATTCCGAACAGGCCGTTCATGACTTCGCTCGTGGCCGGCCCCTCGAACATCGCATCGTCCCCGGGAAGGTCGGCACGGAGCTGTCCGTCCTTCGCCACCAGAAGGAAGCGAAGTCCGGTTCCGGCCGGAATCTCGATGCGGAGGGAGTCCGGTCGGGCCGCCCCGAAAACCACCCGGGCCGAGAATCTCCCCTTGGGTCCTTCGAGGGTGATCCGGCCCGCGGAGGAGAGGCCGCCCGTCTTCGCGAGAAGCGCCATCTCGTCGGGAGTGGCGATGTGCCCGCGGGTGGCGCAGGCGGCAAGAGACATCGCGAGGAGCGCCACGACGCCTCTGCGCTTCAAGGCTTCTTCTGGGCGGCCCGCGACAGATCCCGGATCTTGTTCTCCACCAGGGTGCGGTCGAGTTCGCCGTCCTCGTCCTCGCCTTCGAGGGAGAGGCGCAGGTACTTCAAAGCCTCGGCGTGGTCTCCCTTCGCGGCCAGGATGAGGCCGAGGTGCGCCATGACCACTGCGTTCTTGTCCTGCGACACGATGGCCTTCCGGATCGCGGTTTCGGCCTCGCCGTAACGCCCAAGGCGGTGAAGGGCCCAGGCCAGGCTGTCGAGGTACGAGCCGTTCTCCGGATCGGCGACGAGCGCCTTCTCAATCAGCGAGAGGGCCTCGTCAACCTTCACCTTGCGGTCTGCGTTCATGTAGCCGAGATAGTTGAGGGTGATGGCCGAATCGGGAGCAAGGGCAAGGGCGCTGCGGAAGGCCTTTTCGGCTTCGTCGTACTTCTTCTGGCGCTCGAGGACCGAGCCGAGGCTGAAGAAGGCGCGGACGTTCTTCGGGTCCTTGAGGGTGGCGCGGGCGAAGAGTTCCTGGGCGCGCGCCGGGTTCTTTCCGCGCTGGTAGAAGTCGGCCGCGGCCAGGGTGTCGTTCACCTCGTCCTTGGTGGTCGAAAGTATCGCGTCCACCAGGGCGGACGCCCCCTTTTCGTCGCCGGTCCCGCGCAGAGCGTAGGCCTCGAGGAATTTGAGATCCGCCACGTCCTTGAAAGAGGGCTCCAGCTTGGCTACCCGAGCCTCTTTCAGGGCCTTGTCGAATGCCTTGGCCGAGATGAGCGAATCGATCCTGTAGGTGACGAGAGAGGCGTCCTTCTCCTTGCCCGCGTTCGCGGCCTCGCCGAAGGCATCGGCGGCCTCCTGGTATCGGCCGAGCCTTTGCCGGACCATGCCGGCGTGCGCCCAGAACACCCGGTTGTTCCGGGCGATGCTTTCCGCGTCTTCGTTCGAGGTATTCCGGCGCAGGAGGGTGCTGAGCTTTTCGTCCGCCTGATCGAGCGCGCCTTTCTGCTCGAGAAGGGTGACGACGAGGAACGCGGCCTTCAAATCCTTGGGGTCGCTCGCGGAGAGGCTTTCCGCGATCACGAGGGCCTCGTCGACGCGCCGCAGTTCCTTGAGCGCACGCGCCTTGAGATCCAGGCCAAACCGGTTGCTGGCGTCCTCCTTGAGCATCTCGCCGGCCATACCGAGAGCCTCCGCCCCGCGATGGGAGTCGATCAGGATTTCGCCGATCTTGAGGCGGGTGACGAGGTCCTTGCTGTCGAGCTTCGCGGCGGCCGTGTAGTGCTTGAGCGCCTCATCGGTCTTTCCGGCCTGCTGCTGGATGTCTCCCAGGATCTGCAGGACGCGCGCGTTTTGAGGATCGGCGGCGACGGCGGTCTCCAGGGCCGCAACGGCTCCCTGGGCATCGCCCGCGTTGATGGACAGGTTGGCGACCTGTACGAACGCATCGATGTTGTTTGGATCGGCGACCGAGAGCCGTTTCCAGGTGGCGAGGGCGGCCTTGGCGTCGCGCAACACCGAATAGAGCCGGGTCAGGTCCCGCAGGGGTGCGGGGTCAGCCGGGTCGAGGGTGGCGGCCGTTTCGTACTCCCGGGCGGCGAGCCGGAGCTCGGCCTCGCCGCCTCCCGACTGGCCGTAGAACTGGTGCACCTGGCCGGCCAAACTCCGAAGGTCGGCCCGGTCGGGAGAGATCTTGATGGCCTGATTGACCGCCTGCACGGCGAGTGTGAAGTGACCCTCATCCATGTGCAGGCGAGCTATTTCCGCCTGGGCGTCGGCCGCCTTGGGGTCGGCCCTGAGGGCCTTTTGAAGGACTTTCAGGGCCTCGTCGTTATGCCCCTGGTCCCGAAGCGAGAGGGCCTCGAGAAACAGGCCATAGGCGGCGGACGGATTCGAAGGAGGAGGGGCTGACTGGGCCCACACAGCCAGCACCAACACGGAGAGAGGCATCATTGATCCGAGATTGTGTCACGCGACCCTCGCTTTGGGAAAGAAAGGGAACGAGGGAGGCCCAAGGCCGCGCCGACTCTCCTCAAGCCTCCGCTCTCACGGGCCGTTCTAGGCGCTGTTCCGGTCTCTGAGCCGGTGCTGATCGCACATGGCCGCTTTCAACCGCCTCAGGGCTTCAACACCCCCGTCGCCGGCCCTGAGGAGATCCCAGAACTGCCGCTCTCCCCCCTCGCCCCAGGACCTTGCCGGCACGGTGACGCTTGGCTCCCCCTTCTCCGTCCGCCAGAGGGTGAAGCCGGTCAGTTTCAGCCCGGCGAGCAGGCCGTCCTCGGCATCGAAAAAGATCTCCGCCTCGCTGATGAGGTTCTTGGGCGCACTGGCCCTGTCGAAAAATTCAATACGCATTGTTCTCTCTCCTGTTCTTGCATCGTTGGTGGCTTGATGCCCCCGGAGCCACAACAGGACTGGGCCCTTCAGGGCTTCATTCCTTGGGAGAGAGACGACCGTGGGCGGTGAAGGTCCCTGGTTTCCAAGGACCGTCGCGACCCTAACTCCAGGGCCTGCGGCATCGGGTCCGCCCCGCGACACAAAACTTGCCCCAAACCGAGAGATCGGTCTATAACCCTCAGCCAATGCAAGAGTCGTTCCAGGAAAAGCGCCGGGCGGGCGCACTCCGATCCAATCCCACTTGGATCCTGAGAACGCTCGCTCTGGTGGTGGTGATCGGGGTCTCGGGATCAGTTTTGCAGGCCCTGCTAAAGCCCCGGCCCAAGCAGGCCCCGGGCCTGACCGACCCCGCCGCGACCTCACCTCCCTCGGGTGTTTCGACATCCACTTCTCCAAACGGTACCGGATACGCCCCCACCGATCCGAAGGCCGACAAGCTGGAGGCATTGGTGTTCACCCAGTGGCACGCGTCGGGGAAGAAGGGTCTTGAGCTCGAGGCCCAGGATTCGTCGGGAAAGGAAACCGAGCGGCGGTTCCTCGACACGGTCAAGGCGCGCATCCCCTTCATGTCCCAAGGCAAGCAGGCCAGCATGGAAATCGTGGCCGACCATGCCCAGCATGTCGCGAGCCGTCCCTCCGCCCTGTTTCAGGGTCACGTGAAGATGACCACGGACGACGGCTTCGTCCTGGAGACCGACGAACTCTTCTATGACGGCCGCGACGGCCTCGCCCAGAGCGAGCGAGCGGTCCGGTGGCACCGAAAGGACATTTCCGGCGAGGCGCTGGGCATGCTCTACGAGGGTTGGAGCGACTCGATTACCTTCTTCCGGGACGTCAAGATCCGGCTACGGGACCCCGACGATGCGCCCGCCGACATCGCCGCCAACGCCGGGTGCCTTTCACGCGAGCAGAACGCGCTCTTCCTCGAAGGAAACGTGCGGGTCAAACAGGGGGCCAATCGGACGCAGTCGGGCTCCCTGGAACTGTATTTCGGAGGAGATCACGTCATCTACAGGGCGCTCTTCCGGGAGGGTTTCGAGCTCGTGGCTCAGGGGGACACCGCGACCCTTGGCTTCTCTTTCCCCCGGGCGACCGGTCCCAAGACCATCCGGGGCCGAAGGCTCGAGATGACGTTCGGAGAGGGCCGGGTGCTCGAGGAGGTGTCCGCCGGGCCCGAAGGCCTGATGATCGTGGAGCCTGGTCCCGGCGACCCGCCCGAGCGGCGGGAGATCCGTGCCGACGCCCTGGTCTTCAAGTTCGGACCGGGAGGGAAGCTGAAGGAATACCAGGGCAACTTCAACACCAGCATCCGCTTCATCCCGCTGAGGCCCGCCGCAGGCGAGGCCCGGTCCATCTCCGCCACCTACTTCTTCGCCGCGCTTGATCCACAGACCGGAGAGGCGGACGCGATCAGGTTCGACGAGAACGTGCTGTTCGAGAAGAAGAGCCAGCGGGGCAAGGGGAACAAGGCTGAGTTCTCAGAGAAGACCGCGCGCATGGTGGTGTCCGGGGGAGCCTCGTTCGACGACGCGCTCTCCAAGGTGTCCCTTGTCTCCTCGACGATCGACATCGATACGCGGAGCGGCTCTTTCCGCGCCTGGGGAGGGGTGCGGCACACCCAGAAGGGCGGCATTCCGGGAGCGCCTTTCGGCACGGCGGGCTCGGACCTTTTGGCCACCTCCCGCCAGGTGATCTACGAGGCGCCGCTCAAGAAGACCCAGTACATCGACCGGGTGGTCCTGCGCGCCGGTGACGACGAGATGCGCGCGCTCAACATCGAGACGGTGGAAACATCCCAGGGCGCCAAGATCACGGCCGATGCGGATGTCGAGATCCTGGTGGCGGGAGGTGCCAGCGGCGCGGGCCTCGATGCGCGCGCCGCGAAGATGATCTATACCCCGGCCGACCGCCGGTTCGCGTTTCTTGGTGCGGCTTCGGTGAAGCAGAAGGATTTCGAGACCAGGGCCCCAGAGATCCTGGTCGGCCTCGGCCCCGCGGGCGGGTTCGAGATCAAGAGTCTCGAGGCGCAAGGAGGCCTCGTCGCGATCAAGGCCATGGAACGAACCGCGGAGGGGACGCACCTTCTATACACTCCCAAGGATGGCCGCGTGGCCATGGCGGGAGCGCCGGTCAAACTCGAAGCTCAGGGACGCCGCGTGCAGGGCAAGTCCGTGGTCTTCTTTACGTCGGGGGATCAGGTCGAAGTGGTGGGGGAAGAAGGGCGAACCGAAACCGTGCTTCAGAGAAAGATCATCAAACCGTGAGCGCGCCGCAGATCGTCCTTCGCGGAGAGGGCCTCACCAAGGCCTATGGCTCCCGCGTGGTCGTGAAGGACGTCGACATCGAGATCTCCACCGGGGAAGTGGTGGGTCTTCTGGGCCCGAACGGCGCGGGAAAGACCACGACCTTCTACATGGTGGTGGGTCTCACCAAGCCCCGCTCGGGGTCGGTGTTTTTAGGCCGCGACGACATCACGAGCCTGCCCATGTACCTCCGCGCTCGCGCGGGCATAGGCTATCTGCCCCAGGAGGCGAGTGTCTTCCGGAAACTGACCACCGAGGAGAACATCCTCGCCGTCCTCGAGACCCTCGGCTACTCCCTGCGCGAGCAGAAGACGCGGGCCCTCGAACTCCTCCAAGAGCTCGGCATCGCGAGCCTCGCGCATCAGCGCGCCGACACGCTCTCGGGCGGTGAGCGCCGCCGTCTCGAGATCTGCCGCGCGCTCGCCGCCTCGCCCCTGTTCATCCTCCTCGACGAGCCCTTCGCGGGTATCGACCCCATTGCGGTCGCCGACATCCAGAGGATCATCGAGTACCTCAAGAAGCGGGGCCTCGGGATCCTTATCACCGACCACAACGTCCGCGAGACCCTCCGCATCACCGATCGCGCCTACATTATCCGCGACGGCGAAGTCTTCCGCACGGGCACGCCGAGGGCGCTCGCCACCGACCCCGAGGTGCGACGCGTCTACCTGGGCGATGATTTCGACCTCATGCTTCCGGAGACCAAGGGCTAAACCATGGCACTTCAACAGCGCCTTTCTCTTTCGCCCAAGCTGTCGCAGCGTCTGGTCCTCACCCCGGCGATGCAGCAGGCGATCAAGCTGCTGCCCCTCACCACCCTCGAACTGGCGGACGTCATCAACCAGGAGATGGTGGAAAACCCCCTCCTGGAGGAGATTCCCGACGACGAGTTGGCCGGACCCGCGCCGGAGACCGACAGCGAGGGTGCGGACGGATCGAGCGGCGCCGAGGCCGAGTTCGATGCCGACTTGGGCGGCGTCGATCTGAGCGCTGAGTCCGTGGAGCTTGCTCCCGAAGTCGCGTCCGCGGAGCCGCAGCTCGATGCGGTCCCCGAGCCCGTGCCCGCGGAGCAGACCGCCCTTCAGGACAGCGACATCGACAAGCTCTTCGAGAACGTGGTCGATGACATCGGCGTGAGGGACATGGCACAGAGCGATCCCGACTCCGAGTACTCGATCGAGAACCGCCTCTCCACCACCATCGGCCTGCGCGATCATCTAATGGCCCAGTTGCGCCACGACGCAACCCCCGGTCTGGTGCGTGACCTGGGTGAAGCCATCATCCAGAATCTCGATGACGACGGGTATCTGCGGACCCACGATCCGTCCTGCGAGGCGAGCGACCACGGGGCCTGCGGGAAGATCGTGCCCACCACCCTCGACGAAATCTGCGTGGCCATGGGCCTCGATCCCGAGGTCCATCGAGGGGACGCCGAGAAGGCGCTCAAGCTCGTCCAGACCTTCGACCCGGCGGGAGTGGGCGCTCGCGATCTGCGCGAGTGTCTGCTCATCCAGCTCTCCTACTTCGGTTTCGGCGACACCCCGGCCAGAACCATCGTCGAGTCCCACATGCGCGCGCTGGAAATGCGCGACGTGGCGGGCCTCGTCCGCGTCCTCGGCAAACCCGAGGCCGAGGTCCTCGACTGGCTGGACCTGATCGAGGGGCTTGATCCGCGGCCCGGCAGCACGCTCTCCGCCAAGGCCCCGTCCTACGTGGTTCCGGACGTGATGATCTTCAAGAAAGACGGACGGTTCGTGGTCGAACTGAACGATGACTCCCTCCCACGCCTCCGCATTTCCTCGAGCTACCGGCAGTTTCTGAACGCGGGCTCCCCCGCGGATGACGAAGCGAAGACCTATGTCCGCGACAAGATGAGGAGCGCGCTCTTCCTCATCAAGAGCGTCGACCAGAGGCAGCGGACGCTCTACAAGGTCGCGGATTCCATCGTCAAGCGCCAGGAGGGGTTCTTCGAGCACGGAATAGCAGCACTGAGGCCCATGGTGCTTCGCGACGTGGCCGACGACATCTCGATGCACGAGTCCACGGTTTCCCGCATCGTCCAGAACAAGCACGCGCACACTCCACAGGGAGTCCTGCCCCTCAAGTTCTTCTTCCACTCCGGCCTCAAAGGAGATTCGGGCGAGTCGGTCAGTTCGGTGGCGATCAAGGAGAAGATCCGGCACATGATCGACGCCGAGACCCCGGGCAAGCCCCTTTCCGACGCCCAGATCGGCCAGGTGCTTTCGTACCAGGGCACCACCATCGCGCGCCGCACCGTCGCGAAGTATCGCGAGGAGATGCGGATTCCCTCCTCTTCCGAGCGAAAGGGCCGACCGCGGTGAAGAAGGGCTCGCCACCGCTCGTTCCCGTTGAAGCGCTGCTGAGCGAGGCCGCGGCGCCCCTGGGCCTTCGCCTGGTTGGGGGAAAGGCGGGCCTCAAAAACCTCATCGATCGGTCGCGCGTGCAAAGGCCGGGTCTTGCTCTCACCGGGTTCACCCGCTACCTGAGCCCGGGCCGGGTGCAGATCCTCGGGGGCAGCGAATCGTCCTACTTGAAGACGCTCTCGGTGCGGCAGCGAGCCGCGGTTCTGCGCCGCCTGATGGCCCGCGAACTGTGTTGCGTGGTGGTGACCCGCGGACTCGAAGTGCCGCCGGAACTGCAGCGCGAATCCGATCGGCGCGGCATTCCCCTGCTCGCCACCGCCCTCGATTCGACGCCCTTCATCAAGCGGCTGACCGAGTTCCTCGAGGATAGTCTGGCCCGGACCGGGCGCCTGCACGGCGTGCTCATCGACGTGCTCGGGGTGGGCGTCTTCATCCGGGGCGACAGCGGGATCGGAAAGTCCGAGTGCGGCCTCGAACTCGTGGACCGCGGCCATCGCCTCGTCTCCGATGATGCCGTCGACCTCAAAGCCACGAGCCAGGGCCTGCTCGGCGCCTCCCCCCTGCCGACCCGCGACCACATGGAGATTCGAGGTCTCGGGATCCTCAACATCCAGGACCTTTACGGCGTATCCGCGGTGAGCCCGGGGCAGACCATCGACCTCGTGGTCCGACTGGAGAAGTGGAATCCACGCAAGGCCTACGACCGGCTGGGCCTCCATCGCGAGACCGAGACCATCCTGGATATCGACCTTCCTCTCCTCCGCCTTCCCGTGGCCCCCGGTCGCAACGTGGCCCTCCTCGTTGAACTGGCGGCCAAAAATCTCCTCCTTCGAGCGCGCGGTCATGACGCCACCGTCACTCTGCTGAGCCGGGTGGAAGCGTTGCGCTCGCCGGAACTGAAGAGCCGGGCATGAAGGCGGCACGCTCTCCCTCCAAGAGGCAGTCGGAGATCGTCATCATCTCGGGCCTTTCGGGCTCGGGGAAGTCCCACGCCGCGAACGCCCTCGAGGATCTGGGCTTCTTCTGCGTGGACAATCTGCCCACCACCCTGCTGCCCGGTTTCGTAGACTTCCTGAAAGCTTCGGCCATTCCCCGGGCGGCCCTCGTGGTGGACATGCGCGAGCCCAATTTCGTGACCCACTTCGGCCGGGCTTTCGCGAAGCTGAATCGCCAGCCGGTGAAGGTCAGCCTGATCTTTCTCGAAGCGTCGGACGCCGCTCTCATCCGGCGCTTCTCGGAGACGCGGCGCGCGCATCCTCTCGCCACCAATCAGCCGGTACGGGACGGCATTCGCGAGGAACGCCAGGCGCTCACCTCTATCCGCCGCCTAGCCGACCTCATCCTCGATACGTCGACCCTGAGCGTCCACGACCTCAAGGGCTATATCCAGGAGCATTTCGGCGCCCGGCCGGAGGGCGGCGGCCTCGTGCTCACCGTCCTCTCCTTCGGTTTTAAACATGGCCTTCCCACCGAGGCGGACCTGGTGTTCGACGTGCGCTTCCTGAAGAATCCCCATTTCGAGCCGCGACTCCGGCGTCTCACCGGCCTCGATCCGAGGATCGTTCGCTACCTGAAGCGCGCCCCGGCCACCATCGAATTCCAGGCCCGGCTCAAAGACTTCCTGGGCTTCGTGATTCCGAAGTACGTGGCGGAGGGCAAGGCCTACCTCACCGTTGCCATCGGATGCACCGGAGGGCGCCATCGCTCTGTCATGATTGCCCGCGAACTGGCGACAGACCTCGACCGGATCGAGGGCGTCACCGTTCGCCTCAGGCATCGCGACCTCAAGCAGAAATGATCGGAATCCTCGTCGTGACCCACGGTGACGTGGCCAAGGAGCTGGTGAACGCTCTCAAGATGATCGTGGGCGATCAGGAAAGGATCCTCGCTCTTTCCATTGATTGGGAGGACGACGTGGACGTGGCCAAGGGTCACATCGGCAAGGCCCTCGCCCAGTGCGGGAAGAAGAACGTGCTGGTGCTGACCGACATGTTCGGCGGCACCCCGACGAACCTCGTCCTGCCCTTCGCGGGCGACGGCGTCGAGGTGGTCACGGGCGTGAACCTTCCCATGCTGATCAAGGCCTGCCAGATCCGCACCAAGCCTCTCTCCGAGGTGGCCCGGATCGTCTGCGCCCAGGGCCGCGAGAGCGTCCAGGTCGCGGGAGACCTTCTTAAGCCGGGGGGCCGCAATGTCGATCGCGCTCCTGCTTAGCCCCCCGAACCCCCGGGACTACGCCGAAGTGAATTCGGCTCCGTCCCTGCTTGCGAGCCATTTCGGCGTTGCGACGTAAGACCATTCGCGTCGTGAATCCGCTGGGGTTCCATGCCCGGGCCGCGGCCAGGTTCGTGGCCGAGGCCTCGCGATTCGAGGCCCAGGTCACCGTGGTCTTCAAGGACAAGGAGATGGACGGTAAGTCCATCCTCGGTCTTCTCCTCCTCGCCGCACCCTGCGGCGCCAGCATTCAGGTCCGGGCGGATGGTCGCGACGAGAAGGAGGCGATCAAAGCACTCGCTTCACTCGTGGCCGCGGGATTTGGAGAGGCGCCAAGGACTTGAGGCTTTCAGGCTTCGCCATCGCCCCCGGCCGGGTGCTGGGGAAGGCGTTCGTGTTCCGACGGGCCGAGCGTCGCGTGCCTCTCCGGAACATCGAGAAGGCCGACGCGCCCGGTGAGCGCGAACGGCTGCAGGCCGCGTTTTTGGCCGCGCAGGCCGAACTCGCCGATCTGAGAGCCCGGCTCTCTCTGGAGGCCGGTGAAGCGCACGCGTACCTGTTCGACGCGCAGGTCCTCATGCTCCGGGATCCGCTCTTCGCGGGCCGAAGTCTCAGCCTGATCGACGAGCGTCTCATCGGAGCCGAGTGGGCCCTGTCGATCGTCTGCGACGAGCTGCGCCGGCTCTTCGCGCGCGCATCCTCGGTGATCGCGGAGCGTTCCCACGACCTCGACGACGTCCTCGATCGCGTTCTCACTCTGCTCGGCGGCACCAAGGGAGACCTGGTTCTGCCGCGCGGCGAGAAGATCGTCCTCGTCTGCGAAGACCTCAAGCCCTCCGAGGCGGCCGAGATCGACTGGTCCCTGGTGGGAGCACTCGTCGCCGATCACGGCTCGCCCACGCACCACATGGCAATCCTGGCCCGGTCCCGCGCCATTCCCTGCGTCCTCGGAGTTCGCACGGGAACCGCGCAGGTGCCGAGCGAGGCCCTGGTCCTCGTGGATGGAACCGCCGGCTACATCGATACCAACCCTCCGCCCGAGACCCGGATCGAAAAGATCACGGAGCAGCGGAGGGTCGGGCCGCCCGAAGGCCCGGTCCAAACGACGGATGGCGTCGAAATCCTCCTGCGGGCCAACATCGAGTTCCCGTCCGACATCGAGACGGTCCGCGAGTCGGGGGCCATGGGCGTCGGGCTCTTCAGATCCGAGTACCTGCTTTCGCGGCAGGGACGCGCGCCGAGCGAGGATGCGCAGCTTGACCTGTATCGTCGCCTCGCTCTCGCGGTGGCGCCGCACCCGCTCACCGTGCGCACTTTCGACCTGGGGCCGGAGGACCTGTCTCCCGCGAGCCCCTCGAGCCCGAATCCGGCGCTCGGCCTTCGTGCCTTTCGTCTGCTCTCGAGAGGCGGCGAATACTTCCGCCCGCAGATCAAGGCGCTGTTGCGCGCCGCCGACGAGGTGGCGATCCGGATCCTGTTCCCCTTCGTGGGAGGTGTCCCGGAAGCCGAGGAGATCCTCGCCCTGGTCGAAGACGTCGAGCGAGAGCTTCGCTCTGCGGGCCGCGCCTTTCGAAGGCCTCCGCTCGGCGCCATGATCGAGATTCCCTCCGCCGCGCTGGTGGCGGGGTCGCTCGGGCGGAAGTTCGACTACCTGTGCGTCGGCACCAACGATCTCATTCAATACACCCTCGCGGTCGACCGCGCGGACCCGCGGGTCGGCCACCTCTACGCCCCGTTTCATCCGGCGGTGGTGCGCCTCCTGGGCGACATCGTGGCCGCGGCCAGGGAGGCGGCGGTCCCCCTCTCGGTGTGCGGGGAGATGGCGGCGAGCCGAGAAGGCGCGCTCCTGCTCGTAGGTCTCGGTTACCGGGAACTGTCGATGGCGCCCGCCTCGATACGCCAGGTCCGTCACGCGGTCGCCTCGTCCTCTCTCGCCGATGTCGAGGAGGCGGTGGCCCTGGCCCTGAGGTCGGATACCCTCACCGCCGAATCCTTCGCGGCCGCTCTCCTTGCTGCGCACCGGGAGACGGCCGCCCCGGTTTGAGGTGGCAGAATCGACCCGAACGAGTTCCAAGGAACCAAGGAGGCAGAAGGCTCATGAACGAGAGCGCTAAGCGAATCGACAAACCCTGGGGCTATGAAATCTGGTGGGCCCGCACCGACCGCTACGTGGGGAAGCTCCTCCACATCAATGCGGGCGAGAGCCTCTCCCTTCAGTATCACAACGTGAAGGACGAGACCATCCTGGTCCAGGCGGGCACTCTTCTCTTCGAGACCGGCCCGAAGGACGATCCGACGAAACTCAAGCAGACGGAGATGAAGCCGGGTGACCTCTTCCACATCACCCCGCACACCGTCCATCGCATGACGGGTGTGACCGATGTCGACATCGTCGAGGTGTCGACGCCGGAGCTGGATGACGTGGTGCGTCTCGAGGACCGGTACGGCCGGGCGGGCACGAACAAGCCCTGACCCACCCTTGCAGCTCAATCGGAGCGATCCTATGACCCCGTACACCGTGTTGCTCCTTCTCGCCCCGGCCGGGTGGGAACAGAGCGCACCCCCGCCGCCCCCGGCGCCCACTCCCTATATTGCACCCTCGGTGACGCCCGCGGGAGCCGCGGTCGAGCAGACCACTCACGGCGCCTTGCCTGGTCCCCAGTTGGTGGAGAGCTTCGATGGCCTCGGTCTCGGCTTTAGCGGGCCCCAGGGCGTGGCGCAGGTGAGGAATCCATCCGACAACAGTCTGGCCGTGGGGCCGAATCACATCGTGCAAACCGTGAACGGCGCAGGCATGGCGGTGTTCACCCGGAAGGGCAGATTATTCGACACGACCGGTAGGGTCCTGTATGGACCGGTCCGCGCGAACAATGTCTTCAAGGGCTTTGGAGGGAACTGCGAAGCCCGAAGCAGCGGCGACGTGGTCGTGCGCTATGACCAGTTGGCGGGTCGCTGGCTGATTGTCCTGCCCTTGTTCTCGCGGGGCTCGGTGCGGCCTGACCAGATCCCGCCACCGCCGCCGGGGGTGACGCAACTGAGCGTGCCCGGCATCGCGAATCAGCCCGGTCCGGCCGCCATGCTGTACCAGCCGCCGCTCGCCACTCCCACCCCCACACCGGCGCCGGGGCCGCGTCCCTCGCCGACCCCGGGGCCGCAAGGACCCTACTCGATGTGCTACGCGATCAGCGCCACCCCCGATCCGCTCGGCGCCTACTATCGCTATGAGTTCCTGCGTCCGCGGTTTCCCGATTATCCGAGGCCGGCGATCTGGACCGACGGTTACTACGTGCCGACCAGCACCAGCGATGATCGCATCTCGCCCACGGTCGCCACCGAAAAGCACGCGTGCGTCGTCGATCGCGCGAAGATGCTGAAGGGGATGCCCGCCACCGAGCAGTGCGTCGTCATTCATGACGTCAACTTCCTCAACAACGCCGACATCGACGGCATGGAGCTTCCGCCCGCGGGCGCGCCAAACATCATGATGGCCGCGGGCGGACGACAGCTCGACGACGTCCGGGCGGACGACGTCATCAACGTGTGGCAATTCCACGTCGACTGGAAAGACCCCAAGAAGACGGCGGTCAAAGGACCTCAGGTGATCAAAGTCGCGCCGTATCACTACCTGTGCGGAGGCCAGCTCACCTACTGCGTGTCTCAGCCCGGCAGCGAGCTCCGGCTCGACGCACAGGGCGACAAGCTCATGGCGCGTCTCGTATATCGAAGAGTGGCCGGACACGAAAGCATCGTGGCGGCTCACTCCATCGACACCGCGGCCGGAGGCGGCGGCGTCCGTTGGTACGAATTCCGCCTGAATCAGGACCGGGAGCGAAGTGTTGCCGTGTACCAGCAGGGCACGCACGCGCCGGAGGGTCTTTACCGGTGGATGCCCAGTCCGGCGATGGATAAGCGCGGCAACATCGGTATCGGCTACTCGTTCGGGGGCGCGCCGAACTTCGCCGGCCAGAGGTTCGCGGGCCGCCGGCCGACGGATCCGCTCGGCCAGCTCACGCTTCGGGAAACCGTGCTGGTCGAAGGCGAGGCCGCTGACGGCGGCCCCGGCCCGGGCCGGCCGCGCGCGCAGCGGTGGCAGGACTACACCCAGACCGCGGTCGATCCGATCGACGACTGCACGATTTGGTATGTTGGGGACTACGTCAGGAAGGACGCCACCAGCTACTCAACCCGCATCGGGGCGTTCAGAATGCCGGGCTGCTCGGCTAAACGGTAGACCCTCTCCGAGGGCCCTCTGATGGCAAGCCGTCCCCCTAGCTAGGGTAGGGAGGAAGAAGCAGACGCCCCGCGCGGTCACCGCGTCTTGTCCCGGTAGGCCAGACGCCATTTCACGGTTCCGCCGCGAGTCGAGAGCAATCGCAATCGGCGCAGCGTCCCCACCATCTCGTTGCTCTGGATCTCCGCCCCTGCGACCTGAGCCTCCACGAATGCATGGCTCGCGGGTTCGGTGAGATAGAGCTCATAGAGATCGCTGGCCACGACGTCACTGACGCCCTCGAGGGCGCCGCCGGACCAGGTCACGATACTGACGTCCATGGCGCCACACGACACATGGCGGTTCGTGGCCACGAGTTGCGGGTGACCGACGCTCTCTCGCAGGCAGAACACCTGGACTCCGAACCGCGGGTCGACCTCGCCGGGAGTGAAGGCGTCCCCGAACGAGCCGAGGAAGGACTTGGTCCAGAACTCGAAGGCGAGGTAGTCGCGATCCGCGGCGAGGCCCAGGTCGGCGAAGCGGATTGGTGCGTTCTCGCCGCCGGTCCGGGCGAGCACCATCCACTGCTCGTACGGACGGCTCACGTCGATCGCGTGCAGATAATGGACGGAGAGCGCCTGGGTGGCGTCGAACGTGCGTGGACCGCTGCCCGACACCTCGGTTGCGGCGCGCCCCACGACATCCGACCTTGACGGTTCCACATCGTAGATCTGCCCGGGCTGGGTGAAGAGCACCGGCGAGGTCCGCCGTGCCGCTTCCACCCGATCGGTTCGGTAGATCGCCGGCGGGTCGGTGAGCATCAGGATCGAACCGGTGAGAGACGTGATCGTGGTCGCGCGAAACGCGTCTTTCTGGCTCAGCTCGATGTGATCCGGATCGTTGCGCCACACGATGTTGTTGAACGAGTTGTACTCGGAGAAGCCGCCGTAGCCGAACCCGTCGTTGCCCAGTCGACAACCATCGAACAGGCCGATTAATTCGGGGCGCACCCCCCAGCACATCAACTTGAAAACCTTCGGGCCGAGGCTCGATGTGATGGAGGACGCGAACTGGCGATAGACCGCCTCACGGTCGAGCTGCTTGCGGGCGAAGTGTTCGGCGAAGCTGTTGTAGCCCTCGTACCTCAGATGCCGCAACGCGTCCACCTTGAAGTATTCCCAGCCCGAGTCCACGAGGGAGCGGTAGACCGGTGTCACGAGGTCGCCCAGAGTTTTTGGGTTCGATCCATCCATCACGTAACCGATCCAGTTGCCGATCGCAGGCTTCCCGTCGGGTCCGGGGACGAAGTACTCTGGATGAGCAAGGGCGTAGTTGCCTTCGGCGAATGACACGTTCGTCCACAGGCCGGGCTTGAGACCGCGGCTGGTGATGGAGGCCTTCAAGCCGTCGAGTCCGCCGGGAAACTTCTCGTTCGTCTGCAGCCAGTGGTCGGGAACGCCAATCGGTTCCCGCTGGAAACCGTCGTCGATCTGAACGTACTCGTACCCGAAGGGCGCGAGGGTTTCGGCGATCACCGTCGCGGTCTCCGTGATGTCCTTCTGGGTGACCTTGTCGCGGAAGGCGTACCAGGAAGTCCAGCCCGTCACGGAGCGTTTCCACGGTTGATAGGTCCACGGCTGAAAGTATTTGAGCCCCCGATGCTTCTGATAGAAGCGCGGTCGGAACCGCAGTACGATCTCCCGGCCCGACGCCTCAAGGTGGAAAGTCGTGCTCGTTGCGGTCGCGGCCATGGGGGTGAGGGTGAGGGCGGGGCCGGCATCGATGGAGACGGTCCAGTCGCGCGTTCGGTCGTAGACCGCGCGGTTTCTCAGGTTGTGACTTGGGCCGATGCTCGTGCGGACGACGGGGAGAGTACGGTCCGTGCGGTCGGCTTCCACCGCGAGGGCGTCGGCGCTGCCGCGCACGGTCAGGTCGAGGATGAGGCGGCCCTGGCCACGGGCGGTCCACTTGATGACCTGGGTGATCGCGCCGTTCGATTCGTTCGTCACCATGCGACGCTCCGCGGAGACCCCCGGGTCCGCACTCACTGTGCCGTCCACGATGGGATGGCCTTCGTAGACGAGCGACAGGCGACCCGCCGCCTCGGCCAGCGCGGCCGCGAGGTTCGGCGGTTCCGTGGCCGTCTGAGCGGTGAGGGTGATCGGCGTTCCCGCCAGCAGGCCGAAGGTCAACGTCGCCGTCAGTGCGCGCATGGCAGGGATCATAGTCATCGTTCAGGCGGCGGGCGTGCTGACTGGATCCGATCGTCGACCGCACGATCTGTTACATGGGCGACCACATCGAGACAAAGGCCAGTAGTCTCTCGAACCGCATCGGGGCGCTCGCAGGCCGATGGCCGCGGCCTGATTCTGGTGCGGGAGATCCTGGCGCATCATGCGAGGGGGCTAGAGACCGAGACGCTCCCCCTCGCGAGCCACTCGCATTCCTGCCTTCAGGGTCGCCTGTTCGGCCTTCGAGCCCGGCGTCGTAGCGGGATTGGTGTGGTTCAAGTGGACGAAGACGATCTTTCGCCGCTCTTTTTCGGGGAGGGCGGCGAAGCGGACGAGCGATTCGGCGATGAACGGGTGCGGAATCTCGGACATCGCACGTCCGGGGAGCTCGGTCGCGTCGAAGAAGGTGCCGTCCACGTATGCGATGTCGACGGTGGCGATGACGTCCTCGATCCGGCGATCCCACCGCTCCCATTTGTCGATGTCCGGAAGCCAGAGAAGAGACCGCGTCGGTCCGCGCACGATGAAACCGTAGGTGTCGCTGTATTCGTCCCGATGCGGCACCGCGATCGGCGTGATGGAAAGCCGGGCGTTCAAAGGCACGGACTTGTCCGCCACGAACCGTTCGATCTGAACCTGCTTGAGCTTCACCAGCAGATCCCAGGGGCCGTTCGTCTCCAGGAAGCGGGCCATGCGCGCCGAGGCGAGCACACGCTGGCCGGAAGCACCGTAGGCCTCGCGGCCGAGCTGCACAAGCCCCGCGTAGTGCCCGACGTGGGCATGGGTGAGTGCGATGGCGCCGAAGAGCGGCGGCCGCCCGGAAGGCGCCGCGGCCTGCGGGGCCAGGCGATCCGCGATCTCCACCTGTTCACGGATGTCCGGGGTGGCGTCGATCAGGAATCGCTCTTCCGATCCGGGATCGACCACGAGCAGCGACGCGACCAGGCGTCTGAGCTTCGGGTCCTGTCGGGCCGCCCGGTCCAGGTTCGCGTCTCCGCCCATTTGCGGCAGCCCTCCGTCCTGAGCGGTTCCCAGGACCAAAGCGAATGGGCTCGGCCCCTGTCCTTCGCCCGAGGCCCGCGGCGTCCGCGCCAAAAACCACACCAGCAGGATCGAGCTCGCCGCGAAGAGGCCTCTCCGAGCGGAGGCCGTCATCAGAACTCGACGAGGCGGCGGATCGCGTCCTTGATGCTCGCGACCTGGGGCAGAGTCGCGTTCTCGAGGGTGGGGTGGTAGCCGACGAAACAGTCGAGCGCACCGAGTCGCTTCACCGGCGCATCGAGATAGGAGAACAGTTCGTCCGCGATCTTCGCGGCGATCTCGGCCCCGTAGCCGAACGAGATCTGATCCTCGTGGGCCACGAGCACGCGCCCCGTCTTCCTGACGCTCGTCCGGATCGACTCCATGTCGTAGGGGTTGAGCGTGCGCAGGTCGAGGATCTCGACCGAGACCCCTTCTTCCTCGAGGTCGCGAGCCGCCGCCACCGAGCGCTGCACGAGCGCGCCGAAGGTGACGATGGTGGCATGCGATCCTTCGCGCACCACCCGGGCCTTGCCGAAGGGCACCATGTGGTTCGGGCCCGGGTAGGAGCCCTTGTTGTAGGTCTGGCGATAAAGGTGCTTGTGCTCGAGGAAGATGACCGGGTCGTCGCAACGGATCGCGGTGCGAAGAAGGCCGTTCGCGTCCTCGGCGTTGCTCGGGATCACCACGCGCAGCCCGGGGATGTGGGTGAAGAGCACTTCGCCGCACTGCGAGTGGTAGACCGCACCCCCCTGCAGGTAGCCGCCGTAGGTCACGCGGATCACCACCGGGCACTTGAAGTTTCCCGACGAGCGCCAGCGCAGCAGCGCCAGTTCGTTGCGGATCTGGTGGTAGGCGGGCCAGATGTAGTCGAAGAACTGGATCTCCACCACGGGCTTGAGGCCGCGGGTGGCCATGCCGATGGCGCGGCCGACGATGTTGGCCTCGGCGAGTGGAGAATTGAAGACGCGGGCCGATCCGTACTTGCGCTGAAGGTTGTGGGTGACCTTGAACACGCCGCCCTTGCCCTTCACTTTGTCGAGGTTGTCTTCGCGCGAACAGTCGGCGACGTCCTCGCCGAAGACCACGATCTTCGGGTCGCGGGCCATCTCGTCCACGTAGGTCGCGTTCAGGAGGTCGACCATGGTCTTGTTCGGATTCGGCGTCGCACCGTATTCGGGCGGCGAGTCGAACTCGCGCGAGGTCGGATCGATCGATGAATAGACCCACCACAAAGCGCTCTCCGCAGGAGGGGTCGGAGCGGCGACGGCGCGGTCGGCGGCCTCCTCGATCTCGCGATCGGCCTCCTCACGGACCGCGGCGAGCTCGGCTTCGGTGAGCAGGTCCGCGGCGATCACGCGCTTGCGGAAGGAGTTCAAGGGGTCGCGCTCCACCTCGGCGTCGCGCTCGGAGCTTGGGCGATACAGGCTCTCGTCATCGGACAGGGAATGGGAGTAGGGGCGGATGACCTTGGCATGAACGAGGGCCGGGCCTTTCCGCATGCGGCAATAGCGGACCGCCTCGCCCATGGTCTGGAGGCTCGCGATCGGATCGCAGCCGTCGACCTCGAGGACGAGGAGATCGGGGAACGAGCGCACCAGCTTGCTGATGCTGCCGCCCGCGGTCTGGACCTCGACCGGAACCGAGATCGCGTAGCCGTTGTCCTCCACCAGGTAGACCACGGGCAGCTTCAGGTTGCAGGCGGTGTTGAGGCTTTCCCAGAACTCACCTTCGGAGGTGGTGCCGTCGCCGGTGCTGACGAAGACGACCTCGTCATGCTTGAACGCGGGCAGCGCCCCCGTCTTCTGCATGAACAGGCCCGCCTCGGCGCAGCCCACGGCCTGGAGGAACTGGGTGCCGACCGGTGACGACTGGCTGACCACGTTCAGGCCCTTGTGGCCCCAGTGCGAAGGCATCTGCCGTCCGCCCGAGTTGGGATCGTCCTTCGCTCCGACCGAGCCCATCAGCATTTCCGTGGGGGTCATGCCCAGAGTGAGCATGAGCGCGCGGTCGCGGTAGTAGGGATAGAACCAGTCGTAGCCGGGCCGAAGAGCCATGCCCGCGGCCACGAGGATGGCCTCGTGACCGGCGCCGCTGATCTGAAAGTAGATCTTGTTCTGGCGCTTGAGGGCTATTTCCTTGTCGTCGATCCGTCGCGACAGGTACATGATCCGGTAGAACTCGCGAACCACGGTGGGATCCAGCGAGATGGGAGGAACGCTCGGAAGCGGAGGCGCCTCCATGCCGGTGGTCGCGTGTTCGGTCAAGGGCGCCTCGAGGGTAGCGGTTCTTGGGAGTGGAGGTTCATGGAGTTCGGGCAGGTTGTCCGGGCCTGGGAGACGGGCGAGCAGCGCCGAAAACGGTCCGGTGGGATGGTCCGGGTCCGCGGATGGCGGAGTCGCGGGTCGAGGCTCGTTCTGAGCGGCCATCTCAGAGAGGGGCGGCCGCGGTGGTTCCGAACTGGGCATCTCGGTGGGCTCGGGGGCGAGGAGCCGCCGAGCGATCTCTCCGGTGTTGACGCCCACGATCTCCCGATCGGGTTCGACCGCAGCGGGCTCCGGCCTGATCAGGAAGCTCGGCCGATCGATCTCGCCGGTTCGCGTAGGATCCTCACCGAGGGTACGACTGACGCCTTTCGTCGAAGTCTCGGCCCTGCTCCCCGCGGGCAGGAGGGTGGCGAGGTTGCGGTCGAGGGCAAAGGGTGGGGGAACCGCCTCGATTCCAGCGAGGCTCCGCGCGGCCAGACCCCACGAGGGAGAGTTGATCTCGGAGGTCTTGTCCAGGGGTTCCTGGGTCGTCGCCGGTTCGGGCTGGATCTCCCTCTCGTCGACGCGAAGAGCGGCCTCCCTCAGCATCAACGCGAATCCGAGATTCTCGGCGGTGGCGAAAGATGCGGGGGGGCGAGGGATCTCCTCCACCAGAAAAGGCGCTATCTCGATGGTCTCTGACGGAACCACGTAGGGGACCCGTGGAGGCGAGGCGTCCTTGGCAAGCTCCTCGAGAAGGTCGTTCGAGAGCCCGGCGGGATCCGAGGCGCGTTCAGGGGCCTTAAGGGGCGGCGAGATCGGCTGGGTCGGGACGCGGCCTGCTGCCTCTACGATGTCGAGGACGCTGCTTCTCTGAAGCTCCTCGGTCGAAAAGTTACGAGCGGAGAAAACGGGGGGCCGTCCGGGAAGAGGGTCTCGGGCGGGGGACGATCCTTCCGACCATGGAATCAGGGGGGATGACGCCTCCGAGGCGGGCGCGCTCGTGGTTCGCCACTTCTCCGGCGGTTCCCATTCGAACGCGTCGGGCTTCTCGATTGCCTTCAGAGCGGGCCTGGGGGCGACGGGGCCTCCGACCGCGACAGGCTTGCCCGCGGTCGTCTTCGTCTCGGGTTCGAGAAAGAAGTCTCGAACACGACCGACGACCTTTTTGAAGACACTCATCACTTTGGCTATCTGTCGGGAGACTCTCTCGGTTGAGAAGAAGAAAGAAGTGTAGCAAGGCGGCCAAAGCTTCTGTCAACGACGCCGCGCAGGATTCTTGTCCATCGGTTTCTCATGAGATTGACCCCGGCGGGCGCCCGGGTGGGCGAAAATAGGACGAATGTACTCCGAGCTCCACGCGTCGTCCGCTTTCTCGTTCTTGAGAGGCTCTTCGAGCCCGGAGGAGCTGGTCGCCCAGGCGGTTCGCATGGGACACGGCACGGTCGGCCTGGCCGATCGGGACGGTCTCGCCGGAGCGCCGCGGTTTTTCCAGGCGGCGAAGAAGGCCGGTGTGCGTCCGGTCGTGGGCGCCGAGGTGTCCTTGCCGGGCGATGCCTTCGTGACGCTCCTGGTGGAGAGTCGGGAGGGCTATCGGAATTTGAGCCGCCTTCTGACCGCGCGGGCCAGGGGTGTGGTGAGCGAGCGGAGCGGGCCCGGCCCGATCGGCGGCCGTGATTTTGAAGAGCCGGAGTTGCTGAAGGGTCTGGTGGCTACAGCCTCCGACGCCTCAACCGTCGATTCGCTCATTCCGCTTTTCGGAAAATACCGGACCTTCGTCGAAGTGCAGCGGCATCTCACCCGGGAGAGCCACGGCCACGCGCTCGGCCTTCTCGACCTGGCTGAAGCGCGCGGCCTTCGCGCCATCGCCACCAACGGCGTTCTCCATGCGAAGCCCCAAGGGCGGCGCCTGGTCGATGTCTTCACCTGCCTACGGAATCACACCACACTGTCGCGCGCGGGACGTCTGCTCTCGGAGAACGCCGAGCGACATTTGAAGCGCCCGGCCGACATGCACTCGCTCTTCGCCGATCGCCCCGACATTCTTCGCAACACCGAGGCTTTGTCCGATCGCCTGCGCTTCACCCTCGACGATCTGGGTTATCGCTTTCCCGACTATCCGCTGCCGAAAGGCGAAACCAACGACTCTTTCCTGCGCGCGATCACCGAAGCGGGATCCCGCAACCGCTATCGGCCCTATCACGACAAGGCGCGCGCGCAGATCGAGAAGGAACTTGGCGTCATCGCCAAGCTCGGCCTCGCCGGCTACTTCCTCATCGTGTGGGACCTCATGCAATTCTGCAAGGAGCAGGGCATCCTCGCCCAGGGCCGCGGTTCGGCCGCGAACAGTGCGGTCTGCTACAGCCTCGGCATCACCGCGGTTGATCCGGTGGGGATGGAGCTGCTCTTCGAGCGATTCCTTTCCGAGGAGCGTGGCGAATGGCCGGACATCGACATCGACCTGCCTTCGGGCGATCGTCGCGAGAAGGTCATCCAGCACGTCTATACGAAGTATGGCCCGCATGGCGCGGCCATGACCGCGAACGTCATCACCTATCGCGAGAAGAGCGCGTCGCGCGAGATCGGCAAGGTGCTCGAGTTGCCCGACGACGTGGTCGAGAACGTGTCCCGTCAGATGAGGCGGTTCGAATGGCAGGACACCAAGGACACGTTCGACGCGCGTCTGCAACGCGCGGGCGTCGATCGCGCCGATCTGCGCCTCAAGGTCTTCGCCCGACTGTTCCACGACATCCAGGATCTGCCGCGCCATCTCGGCCAGCACTCGGGCGGGATGATCGTGGCCCAGGGCCGGCTCGATGAAGTGGTGCCGCTTCAGCCCGCGTCGATGCCCGGGCGCACCATCGTCCAGTGGGACAAGGAAGACTGCGCCGATCTCGGCATCATCAAGGTCGATCTGCTCGGCCTCGGGATGATGGCGGCGCTGCAGGACACCATCTCCATCCTGTCGAGCACCGGCATCGAGGTCGACATCGCGCATTTGCCGCCTGACGATCCGACGACTTATTCGATGTTGCGTGCCGCCGACACCGTGGGCGTCTTCCAGGTGGAGAGCCGCGCCCAGATGGCGACCCTGCCGCGGATGAAGCCCGATCATTTCTATGACCTCGTGGTCGAGGTGGCGATCATCCGTCCCGGCCCCATCGTCGGCCAGATGGTTCATCCCTATCTCGATCGGCGCGCGGGCCGGAAGCCCGTCGAGTATCCGCATCCTTCGCTCGAGCCCATCCTGAAACGGACGCTGGGTGTCCCGTTGTTCCAGGAGCAGCTCTTGCGCATGGCCATGACCGTCGCCGGCTTCACCGGAGGCGAAGCCGAGGAACTCCGGCGCGCCATGGGCTTCAAGCGGTCGGAGAAACGCATGGTCGAGATCGAGGCCAAGCTGCGTGCGGGGATGGGGAGGAACGGCATCGAGGGGGCGGTGCAGGATCAGATCGTGAAGTCGATCGCGTCCTTTGCGCTCTATGGTTTTCCCGAGTCGCACGCGGCGAGCTTCGCGCTTCTCGCCTACGCGAGCGCGTACCTCCGCGCTCATCATCACGCGGCGTTCGTTTGCGCGCTTCTCAATAATCAGCCCATGGGCTTCTATCACCCGATGACCCTGGTGAAAGACGCGCAACGGCACGGTGTGAAGTTCCTGCCCGTGGACGTGACGAAGAGTGAGGTCGTCTGCACCCTGGAGAACGGTCCCGTCCGGCTGGGGCTCAATTACGTCACGAGCCTCCGTGCGCCGGCGATGCTGGTGATTGTCGAGGAGCGCGCGCGCCAGCCATTTGCCTCGATCGAAGACTTCGCCCGTCGCACGAAACTCCACGCCGACGAACTCGAACGCCTCGCCTCCATCGGCGCCTTCGCCCCATTCGACCGCACCCGCCGCGACGCGTTGTGGCAGGTGGCAGCACTCGCTCAATCACCAGGCCCGCTCTTCGAAGCGCACTTACAAACGTCATTGCGAGGAGGCCATCGAAATGCAGCCGACGAAGCAACCCCCTTATTGGACCTCGCCAACCCGATCACAGGCACCAACCCGCACGACGCAACCCCCAAACGCCCCCGCCTGTACGACGCCCCCCCCGCATTGGAGCACTCCCCCCTCCCCCCCATGTCCACTCTCGATCGCCTGCGCGCCGACATCATGGGCACGGACCTCACCATCGGCCCGCACCCGGTGGCCAGGTTCCGCGACCGGTTGAAGGAAGCGGGCGTCCTGCGCGCGGCCGATCTTCCCTATCGCCGCGATGGCGACTTCGTCCGCGTGGCCGGCGCCGTGATCTGCCGCCAGCGCCCGGGCACGGCCAAGGGCTTCCTCTTCCTCACCCTCGAAGACGAAACCGGCCTCGTCAACGTCATCGTTCGGCCCGATCAGTTCGACCGTTTCCGAAAGCTGCTCACCGACGCCCCGCTTCTCCGGGTCGACGGCGTCCTTCAGTCGAAAGAAGGAATCACCGTGCGCGCCATGAACGTGAGCCTGATCAACGAAGAACCGGAGGCAGCGCTCCGAGAAATCCCGGTGCGAAGTTTCCGATGAACCATTTGAATGGCATTGAAATGGTAGAGTCGTGGCATGAAGACGACCATCGACAAAGCGGGCCGGGTGGTCATCCCCGCGATGATCCGGGAAAGGACGGGCCTGACCCCGGGCGTCGAGATCGATGTACGGGTCAGCGAGAGCGGCGATATCACCATCTCCCGCCCGGTTCCGCCTCCGAAGCTCGTGAAGTTTGGGGGCGTCACCGTGGTGCGCGCGCAGACCAGGAATCCACCGAAGATCGACGTGGTGAAACTGATCCGCGAGGAAAGAGACCGCTGGCCCCTTTGAAGAAGGCCTTCCTCGACACCAACATCTTCGTGTCGGGCCTGCTGGAGGTTTCCGCCGACTCCGCGTGCCGCGACATCCTGGTGGCCCTCGGGAACCGTCGCCTGCGCTTCTGCGTCACGGCGTGGCACTGTTGCCTCGAGTTCTTCTCCGTTACCACGCGCCTGCCGCCCGACTACCGGCTTTCCGCGGAGGCCGCGGTCGCGCTTCTCACCGAACACGTCTTCAATCGCCTGGAGGTCGTCGATCTTCCCGTAGAAGATGCGGTGAGGTGGCTGAAGAGCCACGCG
>JANMVV010000474.1:0-2682 GCA_031392925.1 Vicinamibacteria bacterium | reverse complement strand
GTTCGAGGCCGGAAAAGTAGAGCGCGGTCTCGCGCAGGGTCTTGCTCGGGATGGTCCCGGTGTTGATCAGCGCGCCGCCGAGGAGGCCCTGCTTCTCGACCAGGGCCACGCGTTTCCCGAAGTACGCGGCCTGGGCCGCGCCCTTCTCGCCCGCCGGGCCCGACCCGATGACGATGAGGTCGAACTCCTGGGGTGCTTCGCTCACCCGCTCATTCTCTTTTGCGCGCGGGCCCGGAGCAAGCTCTCCGAAAAGCGAACGTCCTGGATCCGGTGGAGGGTCAGGATCCAGCGGGCCCCTGACGTCTGCGCATGCCCTGGCCCTGGGCTCTGGGACCACGCATCATGTGCTTCTGCATCTCATCGAACTTCGCGGCCTGCTCGGGCGTCAGGATCGCTTTCGCCGCGTCCATCGTGGCCTTGTGATGAGCTTCCACCTGGTTCCGGGCATTCCTCATCGCGATCGCGGCCTGGCCCACCGTGGCCGCATCCGCGTTCTCGGCTTCGAGGGCCTTGTCGAAGGCTTCCTTCGCCTCGCCGGCCGCTTTCATGAGCGGCTGGCCGGTTTCCCGCGCCTTCTCGTGGATCGTCTTCCACTGAGCTTTCTGCTCGTCGGACAGGCCGAGGTGCTCGGCGATCATCTCGAGCGGGGGACCGCCGGGGCCACCCGGCCCGATTCCCTGACCGCCCGGGCCACCGGGTCCGCCTCGATGCCGCAGGTGTCCGCCTTCGGGGCCCTGAGCCGCCGCGGCAGCGATCCATCCAAAGGTCGCGACCGCGAGCATCGCGACGGTGAGAGTCTGCTTTTTCATTTCCGTTTCCTCAATCTTTCCTGATGTCTGCGATCGAGGCGATTTGTGTCTGCCTCTTGAACCATTAGAACGGTTCGCACCTTTCGGGAGTCCTAAGGCCGCGCTCTATTTCTTCGCGGATTCCTCGGGGTTGAGTTTCCCGCCGAGGACCGCTTCGAAGCCGCCCTCCGCGCGGTTGCCCAGGTTCAGCGTGAACTCGTGCCGCCGGGCCACGTCGTACGCGATCGAAAGGCCCAGGCCCATGCCGTTCGGCCTTCTCGACCTCGCTTCCTCGCTACGGAAACGGCTTTCTCCGAGGCGGGCCAGGTCGGGATTGGGAACTCCGGGGCCGTCGTCGCTCACCCGCAGGGTGAACGACGCGGCATCGGCATCGATCACCAGGGCGACGTGGCCGCCCGTGTGGTTGTACTGGATCGCGTTGTGGACGAGGTTGTTCACCGCCTGCTCGATGAGGGTGACGTCTCCCGTGACCCAGGCCGGCGAGGAGGGCACGGAGTGATTGAAGTCGACGCCGCTGCTCGACGCGACGCCGCGATGGCGGGCGGCCACGCGCTCGACCAGCGCGCTCAGGTCGACGGGGTGTCGTTCCCGCAGGGCCGCGTCCGATTCCAGCCGGGCCACCGCCTCCAGGTTCGCGAGAAGCGAGGCGATGTACTGAGTCTCCTGCGCGATCGCGGCGATGGTTTCGTTCGAGCCGCTCTCGGAGGCGCCCTGTCGCAGCCGGGTCACGTGGCTGAGCAGCACGGAAAGAGGGAGGGCGACATCGTGAGTGGTATGGGCCACGAAGTCGCGGAGAGACTTCTCCCGCCGTTCCACCTCGGCCACGTGGGCGCGCACCACGGTGGACGCCTCGTTGAATGCTTGGCCGAGTTCGGCGATCTCGTCCTTGCCTGTCACCTGCACCGAGGTCTCGTAGTGTTTCGCCGCGGTTTCGCGAACCGCGGCGGCGAGGCTGCGGATTCTCGCCACCGGCTGGGCCAGGGCGAACCACAGAGCGATCGCGGGGAAGCCGATGAGAAGCAGCGCCCCGATGATGAGCATGGTGAAGGAGGCGAGCGGCGGTGGAGCGGGCATGATCGCGAGCGCGTAGGTGCAGGCGCCGCCCGTCCACGAGGTCGTGACCGCGGCGTAGAAGCCCCCTTCCAGGCCTCCGTCCACGTGGGTCTCGCCCGCGCGGAGAGAGGCCTTCGCGGCCTCGGGGAAAGACGGCTCTTCAGGCCGCCGCGGGTGGAAGTCCGGGTCGTAGAAAAAAACTCGCGTCATCATGCGCGGACCGGCGAACGGCCCCCCGCCTCGCACCCGCCCGTCTGGCGGGGGACCTCGTCGGAAATCGGGCTCGCCCGGGAAGCCGGGGCGAAAGGGAGGTCCGCCCGCCTCGTCGGGCCGGCGTGGCCTGCGCTCGAAGTCCCGCCCGGTTTCGCAGGTCTCCCGATCCAGCGAATTCAACCGGGCGTCGATCGAACCATGGATTCCCGCCTCGGTCGCATAGCGGACGGCGATCTCGCGAGCCACGAAGCTTCCGAGCAGAATGGCGAGGCCCGACCCGGCGAGGGTCACGAGGAGTCGAGTGCGGAGAGTCATTCTTGAGCTGAGGGGCCGCAGACAGCAGACGGACTACCGTGCTCAGCCCCCCAGACCCCCGCTCGCTTCGGCGGGAGTGAATCCCGCCTTCGCTGGGTGTTCCGCATGTCAAGACTCAGGAGGCAGCAGGCGGTAGCCCACGCCCCAGACGGTGGCGATGCGCGCGCCTTCGGTCCCGAGTTTCTTGCGGACCCGCGAGAAGTGGACGTCGAGGGTGCGGCCGGTGCCTTCCCGGTCGGGGTCGAGGACGCGGTCCACCAGCGCCTGCCGGGTGATCGCCGAGCCGATGCGC
>JANMVV010000303.1:0-7543 GCA_031392925.1 Vicinamibacteria bacterium | reverse complement strand
TGGTGTGGCCGGGGGAGACGGTGCGAATCGCCATTCGCTTCGATGCTCACGCCGGTCTGTACGTCCTCCACTGCCACAACCTCGAACACGAGGACGCGGGGATGATGCTCAACCTCGAGGTGCTGTAATCGCAAAACGGAGAAACTTATGAAACGAACGACTGCCGCACTTGCTTTGATATCCGGGCTGGCCTTCCTCGCGACTGGCTGTGGCAGCGGGGCTGACACGTCCATGATGAGCCCGAGCCCCACCGGCTCTCAGACGGGCGGCACCCTGATGTCCGTCACGCCCCAAGGGGGAACCACCGGCGTTTCGGGGTCCACCTCCATGGTGTTTCGGTTCAACGCTGCGATGGGAAGCGGCATGGAGCAGTATGTCGACATGCACATGGGCGACCTTGGCGGGGCGACCATGCCGATGAACTGCGCCTGGTCCGCGGACCGGACGACCCTCACCTGCACACCGCAAGGGCAGCTCTCGCCCCGGACAACCTATGTCATGCATCTGGGGGGCGGCATGATGACGCAGGCGGGACAAGCCCTTGATTACGGGCAGTATGGTCCCATGATGGGCGGCCAGTGGATCACGGGCGGCATGATGGGCAGTTCCCACGCGGGCGGCTCGTGGTCGATGATGGGCGCGAACTGGCACAACGCCAACGGCAGCTACGGAATGGCTTTCACCTTCACGACCGCCTGACCGAACCGCGGCGGTGGTTGTAGTCGACCCGTCGCCGGGATTGGAGCCACGTCTCTTTTTCTCCTTTTCGCCACGGGCGCCTCTCAACCCGCGCGCGGACAGGGCAGAATTGTGGGATGAAGATACTGATTCTGACGTCCCTCCTGATCATGGGTGTCCCGGCGAACGCGCAGGAGATGGGGAGAGCGGCCGCGACCAGAGAGGTGGCCTCCCCGGCATCGGAGGACTCCGCGTTTCCCCAGCTGGCCGGTGACAACCGTGCCGGCGTGTTCATGACCTGGATCGAGACTCTGAAGGACGGCGCGGGCCATCGTCTGCGTATGTCCCACCGGAAGGAGGGCGGCTTGTGGGAGGAGCCCTCCACCGTCCACGAGGGCAAGGATTTCTGGCGGAACTGGGCCGACTTTCCCGGCCTTGGGGTTTTCGCCGACGGTTCGGTTATGGTGCATTGGCTCGCCCGGAGCGGCGAGGCCACGTACGACTACAACATCAAGGCGAAGATCTCCCGCGACGGCGGCCGGACCTGGGGCGAAGCCTTCCTGGTCAATACCGACGGGACGAAAGCCGAGCACGGTTTCGTCTCGTTCGCGCCGACGGAAAAGGGAATGGCCGTGGTCTGGCTCGATGGCCGCGAGACCCGAGGCGGCGGCGGTCACGGGGGCGATCACGCGATGGGCAGCGGGACCATGACCCTTCGCTTCGCCGAGTTCCTCAGCGACGGGACCCGGGCGCGCGAAACCCGCCTCGACGCGAAGGTCTGTGACTGTTGCCAGACCGCGGTGGTGAACACCTCCAAGGGACTCCTCGCCGCCTATCGGGACCGCTCCGATACCGAGTTCCGTGACATCTCCCTCGTTCGCCCAATGGCCGCGAAGGTCGAACCGCGGGGTTTCTCGAAAGACGGGTGGAAGATCAACGCCTGTCCTGTGAACGGTCCGGCCCTGGCGTCGAGAGGAGACGCGGTGACCGCGGTGTGGTTCACCATGGCCGGCGGCAAGCCGAAGGTCAAGGCCGCATTGTCGAAGGACGGCGGCGACACCTTCAGCGCGCCCATCGAAGTGGACGGCGCGCTTCCCCTCGGCCGCGTGGATGTCGCGATCCTGCCCAAAGGCGAGTCACTCCTGGCCTGGCTGGGTCGTGGGGAAGGCGGCGCCGCGATCAAGGCGGCGGTTCTCGATCAAGGCGGCACGCTCAAGCCAGCGTTCTCAGTCGCGGCCACATCCACGGCCCGGGCCTCGGGATTTCCCCGGCTCGAGCTTTCCGGCGACGAGGTCGTGTTCGCGTGGACGGAGGTGCTGGCCGCAGCCGAGGGAGCGCCCGCGTCGCCGAGGTCGCGCGTTCGAACCTCGGTCATGAGCGTCAAGTGAGCACCCCGCTCAAGGTTCTCTGCGGTGGAGGCGCTTTGTGATGGGCGGCGGCCCGCCCATCGCCTGTCAACTCGACGCCCTGAATGCATCTGACCGCGCGCGACAGAAGGAGCTTCTCTCCGTGGTTCGCAGGAAGGTGCGTCGTGTCGTCGAGCTTCAAGATGGCTTTGAGCTCGAGTTGCCCTCCGATCCCGGATCCTTCACGGAAGTCGCGGAGTGGGTGAGTCTCGAGCGCCGGTGCTGCGCGTTCGCGGAGTTCGCGATCGAGTCGCGCCGCGATGACAGCATCTGGGTGCGTCTGACCGGCGGACCTGGGGCGAGGGAGGTTCTCCTCGCCGAGATGGGGATCACCGTTCGGGCTCCCTGAACCCGCTGACCATGCGAACGAAGCGCCGGGGCGCGCGTTCGCGGAGTCTGCGCGCGAAGTCACCCGCCGTCGTCAACGCCGGCTAAGGCGGCGGCGCAATGCGCCTACGCTCATGCCGATCGTGCCCAGCAGCCCGATGACGATCATGGTGGCGCCGAGCGACTCGCGCCATCCACCGACGGAAGGCATGTCCAGCATCGAACCGCCGACCACGAGCGCGGCCAGGGCGATGGCTTGGGTGAGCCGCTTCAGGTCCTGACTGATGCGGGCGGCGAGGGCCTCAACACCCGGCGCCTGCACCCGTCCGAGGTCGCCCTCGGCGATTCGTCGGAGCAGGCGACGCGTGTCGCGCGGCGCGTCGTTCGCCAGTCGCTCCATTTCCCGGGCGAACCGGCCTCCCTTGTCCTTGAGCCGCGCCAGCGAGAAGTGCTGGACGGTGAGCCGCGCAATCTGCTCTCGAAACGCTCCCATGAAGTCGAAGTGCGGCGCGAGTTGGCGCATCTGGGATTCCAGGATCACGAAGGCCCGGGTCAGCAGGAAAAACGAGCCGGGATTGCGGACCCCGTGCAGGCTCCCCGCGCGCAGCAAGGAGGAGAGGGCGCCTCCGACCGAGACTTCGGTGAGGTCGCCCCCATGGATCTCCTGGAGCACCGTCCTCACGTCCGTCTTGAGCCCCGCCCGGTCCACGTTGTCGGTGGCTTGAGCCATCTCGAGATACGCATCGGTGGCGGCCTGCGCGTCGCCCTTGACCACCGCCTCGAGCAGGAGCGCCAGTGATTCGCGCATCGGCTCATCGAGCTCGCCCGTCATCCCGAAGTCGAGAACACACAGCCGCCCGTCGGGGAGAACGAAGACATTGCCGGAATGCGGGTCGGCATGGAACACGCCTTCCTCGAAGATCGAGTGCAGCATGAACTCAACCAGGATCCCGATCAGCCGGGGCATCTCGTCCGAGTGCCCACTGGCGTAGAGGTCGATCCGCTCGCCAGGCGAATACTCCAGGGTCAGTACCGCCTTGGTGGAACGCTCCTTCAGGGTAACGGGGATCCACAGGTCGGGGACATCGGAAAGGGCGCTGCGAAAGCGCGCCATGGAGCGCGCCTCGCGGCCGAAATCGGTCTCTCGACGCAGGGTGTCGGCGAATTCCCGGACCATGGAAGAGAGGTCGAGCGCGCGCAAATGCAGGGAGAAGCTCTCTCCCAGGGCGGCGAGGTAGGTCATCGCAGCAACGTCTTCGGCGATGGTCGCTTGAAGGCCCGGCCGCTGGACCTTCACCACCACATGACGCCCATCCTTCATCCTCGCCTCATGCACCTGCGCGATGGTGGCGGTGGCAAGCGGCGCTTCGTTGAACGAGCCGAACAACTCCCGCAGGGGCGCCTTCAGTTCGGCTTCGACGGTCGCTCGCACCACGTCGAAGGCGAGCGCGGGCAGCCGGTCCTGCAATCGCTCCAGTTCATCGATGTATTCGGCCGGCAGAATGTCACGTCGCAGCGCAAGCACTTGTCCGAATTTCAGAAAGCCCAGGCCCAGCTCCTCGAAGCTTTCCCGCACGTCTTTCGGTGACGGATAAGCCCCGCGAAGGACGCCCAGATACTTGTGCTTTAAGAGTACGCGCACAATCTGCTTGAGCCTCGGTGCCGCCGTCACCAGGCCGTTCCCACCCGGCTTGGGGACTGCGATCGCGCGCTCCACCGCGGCGTCTCTCGGCGCAAGGTCGGGGTCGGGCGGCTGGCCTTGGGTCCGCGCCTCGTCCATCACTGAGGTCAAGGGTCTCTCAGCGGCGCGTCATGGCCATCTGGCCGCTGGTGAAGGCGCCGGTATACGAATTCGTGCCGGTGTAGGTGCCGGTCATGGTCATGCTCGTCCCGTTGAAGTGCGCCGTGCCCGTGGCCCGGGCCGAACATCCGGAGGACATCATGCTGTTCACCGGCATGTCCATGGTGAAGGCCATGTCTTCTCCAGACATGGTGCCCGAGAGGGATCCGGGCGTCCGGCCCGCCATCCCCGCGAAATTCATCGCTCCGGTCACCGTGGATCCGCTCTGGGTCAGCGGCCAGGTCATTCCTCCCATGCTGGCCTGACCCATCACCGTGCCGGCACTGGCGGAGGTGCTGGAGTCCGTTGCGGTGCCCGCCCAGGTTCCGGTCACGGACAGCTGACCGGACGGCCCGGTCGGCGTCGAGTTGCCGCCGCAGGCCGCCGCGAACCACGTCAATACAACCACGGCAAATGTCTTCTTCACTTTGTTACCTTCTACTTTCGATGAAACCGCCTTGGCAGCCTCCGAATTCAACTCGATCACCGCGGCGCGGGACCGGATGATCATTTCCTGGCGAACCGGCTGATCAGGACACCCACCAAAGCCACGAGCAGGAGACCGAACACGATTCCGGGCCAGACTCCTCCACCCGACCATCCGCCCGCCCATCCGTCCCCATGATTCATCATGGAGTTCCCTAGCATCCTTCGTGCATCTTGGCCATCTCAGCGAGGTGGGCATGGATGCCATCGGCCAGGGTGGAGACCTTCTTTGCGTCTGGTGAGGCTGCGTTGATCTCCAGCTCCAGAGCGGTGAGCTGGGTGTTCATGTCGGCCTGATGGGTTTGCATCTTTTTCATCATTCCGCTCATCTTGGCGTCCATCCTGGCGTGCCTCTCAGCGCTCATTCCCGCCATGTGCTCCTGGTGATGCTGTTTCATCAGGTCGAAGCTGCGCCGCATTTCGCTCACCGCGGAGCGGGCGAAGTCGATGTTGAGAGGGCCGGCGAGCGCGGCCTGATCGTGCAGGGCCCTCGCGAAAGCGGCCAGGTTCTCATGGTAGGCCATGGCCAGGACGTGGTGCGGTTCGGTCGCCATCATCATGTGATCGTGCGACGTCTCCATCTTTCCCATCGCGGGCTTGCTGGCCGATGCCGCCTGTTCCGACGTAGCCGCGGCGGCGCTCAGAGCACCGAGGGCGAGAATCAGTGAGAGCGTGGAAAGGGTTCGTGTCTTCATGGTCCGGTTCCTTCGAGGCCGTCAAGGCCGTTGATGTCCGCCCAGGCGGACGCGTTCCGCCGCACTCAGAGTAGTCAGGGGAAGGAACTTCTTCTGTGCGGTGAACCGCACATCCCTGCCCTGCATAAAATTCGCCATGGTTGACGACGACCGCAGTGACGGTTTATTGGCGTGGCAGTGGGCGATCTATCCCTCGGGCCACACCACGCGCGCCAATCTCCTGATCCACCTCCTCACCGTGCCGATTTTCGAGATTGGGACGCTGACCTTCCTCGGTTCCCTGGTGATCGCGCCGCCGCATGCCCTCCTCGGTCTGGCCATGATGGTGGGCGCCATGACCGCGGAGGGCCAAGGCCACGCGCGCGCGCCGCAACCTCCTGTCCGATTCCGCGGGCCCCTGGACATCCTCGCTCGGATCCTGGCCGAACAGTGGATTGCGTTTCCGCGCTTCGTGATTACCGGCGGGTTCGCGCGCGCGTGGGCCGGCGCTTGCGCCCCGAGGGATCAGTAGTCGAGTTCCATACTCACCGCTTGTCGTCGGGGAGCGCCACGCCCCGAAAGCGGAAGTACAGCGCGACGTCGTAGACGATCTTCAGCCCGCCGCTCAAGAAGAAGGGCGTGCCGCTGGCCGCGGTCGCCATCGCGATGCCGGAAACGAGGGGGGCGCAAGCCTGGGCGAGGGCGCGCACGCTGCCCGTGAAGCCCGCCGCGGCCGGACGTTCCTCGGGAGCCACGAGCGCCATGGTGTAGGCCTGGCGCGTGGGCACGTCCATCTGCGACAACAGATGGCGCAGGAGAAGAAAGAGAGCGGCGGTGGAAAAGGTCGGCATCAGCGGCACCAGCAGCAGGAGAACGTTCGAAGGCAGGTGGGTGAAGACCATGGTGTTGAGCAGGCCGAAGCGGTCCGAGACGAGTGGCGAGCAGGAAAGAGATCGCGGACAGGAGATTCGTGCCGAAGAAGAGAAGGCCCACCGCCTCCGGTTCCGCGTTGAAGCGAAGGTGGAACCAGTAGGCGAGAAGACTCTGTATGGTGAATCCACCGGCCAACGCGTCGAGCCCCTGAAGGCCGGCGAGCTGGAACACGACGTTCCGGGAGCGATGCAATCCGAAAGCCCCGGTCGTTCGCGCCGCCGCCGCGCCCGATTCGCAATCCCCGGGCCTTCCCATGCGAAGGTAGATCACGAACAGCGCCACGCCCGTGACCGCGTAGACCCAGAACATGGCGCGATAGGCGGAAAGCTCGTCCACGCCGAGGTCTGCCGCCCAGTGGAGTGAGAGTCCGGACGCGAGCGCGCCCAGACCGGCGGGCAGAAAACCGAATACGTTGTACCAGCCGAAGACCCGCGTGGTGGACCCGGACTTGACTGCACCGGGAAGCAGCGCCTGCTCCATGGCGGTAAAGGGTCCCGCTTCCTGTCCGGTCGGGCTGAGGGTTCCGAGAATCGCCCCGACGAGCAGAAGCCCTTTGGCGTTTGCGAGGGCCAGGATGATTCCGCCTACGGCGATGAGCGGGGTGGTGAAGACCATGACCCGGACCGGCCCGATTCTCGCCGCCATCGCAGAGAGCCCCATGGTGAGGAGCGCATCCTCGACCATGGTGGCGGTGAAAACGCCGCCGATCTCCGCCGCCGAGAAGCCGCGGCGGGCAAGGTAGAGCGCGAGGACCACGGACAACCACCCGAAGCCGAAGGTGCGGACCGCCTTCGCAGCGAGCACAAGCCGCCCTTCAGGAGACAAGGCGACTCGGGAGGCGTCTCTCACCGGAGGAACGTACCACTTCATTCCTCAATGCCACACCGATTCCGTCGCCTTCGCCGTCACAGTTCCCACCGAGTTAACGCGTTCGCCTCTTGGTGTTCTCTTGGGATCCCTAGCCTCCGCGCCACCATGATCCATCTGAAGAAATTCGTGGCCGCGCTCCTTTGCGTGGCAGCACTCTCAACCTCCGCGCTGGCCCAGGGCTTTTTCTATAAAGAGGCAGCGAAGGACGGTCGCATCTACGTCTTCAACCTTGGCCCTGAATACGAGCGCTGGGCGGCCACCGGAGAAACCGGACGGGCCATCACGAGGCTCAACTACGGCCCGGCCGGCGAGACCGTGGTATTCGATTC
>JANMVV010000427.1:0-1968 GCA_031392925.1 Vicinamibacteria bacterium | reverse complement strand
TCCGCAAGCTCCACATGATTCTGCGCCCGATGTACGCAGAGCTCGGCATCAAGCCGCGGACCTATCGCGAGATCCTCTGGAAGTGGTTCGTGCTGAACAAAGCCCCCCACACCAACTGGGACCTGCCCGCGCCGACCACCTGACCCTCGCCGCGCAAGCCGCCGCCGGCCCGCCGGTCGCCACCCCACTACGTCATTGCGAGGAGCCAATCGAAACACGTTGCGACGAAGCAACCCCGCCCACCACAATCGGCCTGCGGGCGGCCGCGCAGGCCTGGTAGTGGCTGGAGGGGGTTGCTTCGTCGCGGTACCAACGGAGTGGCTTCTGCTGAGAAACCCGTTTAAGAACGCCCCATTTCAAGCGGTTTTCTGGAGTGGGGTTAGTTCGTATCCGAGGCGGTGCGCGCGACGGTGAAGGGCCTGAAGGGTGTTGTTCTGGCTCTGGTTTTGGAGGGCGGCGAGCCCGGCTTCGAGGTAGGCCTGTCCCCGGGTGAGACCGCGGTAGATGAGCTTGGCGAGAAGGTGGGCGATGGCGGTGATGGCCTTTGGCGGTCCCAGCCGCGCACGAAGCCTGCGGAAGCGATCACCGAGTGCGGATTTGGAGGACTGAAGAGACTGGGCGGCGAGGCGCAAAGCTACGGCAGCAGGCGAGGGCCGAGGGAGCGATCTAGTCGAGAAGACGCGCCCGCCTGTGATCTTGTTGTTGGGCGACAGACCCAACCAAGAGGCGTAATGGTGCTCGTCAATGAACGAGGCGCCCAGATTGATCCCGCACTCGGACACCGCGGTCTGTACGGTCATGGCCGATAGGCCGGGAACGATGGAGAAATCCACTCCGGTGATGCGAACCAGTTGTTGAGCCAGATCGAAGTGAGGCTGATTCTTCCTTCGCTTCTGTGGGGTCAGGATGCGGATCTCATCGTTCTTGGATGGACAGCGCTTCATGAGTGGCTCGATCGCCAAGTCGCACTCCCGAATGCGCTCGTGGAAGAAGTCGAAGGTCTTGAGCGCCTGCGAAAGGGCGAAGACATGCTGCTCGCGATAGTGGCCCCGAAGGGACTCTGCAACTTCCTTGGGAGTGGCCTTAATGCCACCGACGGCCATCGCCGCCAGTTCTTCAGGATTCCGATGTCCCGCCACGATGGCCCGAAGAATCCGCATTCCGCTGACCCCGGAGATGTCGCTCAACACCTTGTGCAGCTGGACGTTCATCTGTTCGAGACTCTTCTGCATCAAAAGGATCTGCCTCGCCGCGTCCTGAACCAGGTGCGTGCGCATGCGCCAGTAGTCGCGAATCGGCTGAGTCTCTCGATCCGGACGAAACGACGCTGAAAGCAGCCCGAAGCTGTGCAACTTCTGGATCCAGGCGCCGTCCTGAACATCCGTCTTGCGTCCCTTGGTGTTCTTCACCTCGCGCGGATCGGCAAGGATGACCTCGAAGCCGTGATCCTCCAGGACCGCACACACCGGCTTCCAGTACACACCTGTGGCCTCCATGGCCACGGTGTCGATCCCGCAGGCCTTAAGCCATCTCGCCATCCGTTCCAACTCCGCGGTCACACAGCCGAAGCTCTCGACCGCGCGACTCCCGCGCCCCTCGGGCACGGCGACGTAGTGAACTCTCGATCCGATATCGATGCCGGCAGCGTTTGGATTGACGACCTTGAGACTTTGGCCGCTCTTGCTATTCTTCTTCATGGGTGGACTCCTCTATTCGATGTTGATGAATGAGGGTCCCAGCCCGAGTGATCGGAACGACAAAACCTGCTGAACGGGAAAGTCCACGGAACCTGTAATTCCGCGACCTCACCAAAATAGTCAGACCAGACTCGGAGCCACGCTCGCAACCGGACACGAAGTACCAAGGAGCCGTCGGCCATAGCTGCTGGAACCCTCACCCAGAGGATCCACCCAACTCCGGTTTCTTCCAACAGTCACGGACGTAGTCCGTGTCCAGCTCGCAATGACG
>JANMVV010000394.1:0-5904 GCA_031392925.1 Vicinamibacteria bacterium | reverse complement strand
GTCGCTGGTGCGATGCCTTAACTGCCGGCAGCCGGTGACCGGAGGACTCGCCTTCGACCGAATCGCGGAACGCGTGGTCTGCACGAACTGCGGATCGAAGCGCGCGGAGATCCTGGACGCAGACTCGCGGGCGTTGCTTCGCTCGGCCCTGCGCCTGTCACCCGCGAACTTCGCGGAGCGCACGGCCGGCATCGACCTCGCCCCCATCGCGAAGTTCCATCGCGAGCTGATCGAGACCCACCTCGGACGTTCCTTGAACTCCTCCCGCGTCATTGAAAGCGTGCTGCGGTCGTGAGTCTCACTTTGCAGGGAATCATCGCCACCCTGAACGCATTCTGGGAAAAGCAGGGCTGCCTCCTCCAGCTCGGCGTCGATACGGAAGTGGGCGCCGGCACCATGCATCCCGAGACCTTCCTGCGCGTTCTGGGCCCCGAACCCTGGCGTGTGGCTTATGTGCAGCCCTCGCGGCGGCCCACCGACGGCCGCTATGGCGACAATCCGAACCGGGTCTACAAGCATCATCAGTATCAGGTCATCCTGAAGCCGGCGCCCAAAAACGTCCAGGATCTCTACCTTGACTCCCTGCGCGCCCTCGGCGTCGAGCCCGCCGATCACGACGTTCGCTTCGAGGAAGACAACTGGGAGTCGCCGGCGCTGGGGGCCTGGGGAATTGGCTGGCAGGTGCTGCTCGATGGGCAGGAGATCACCCAGTTCACGTACTTCCAGCAGGCCGGCGGAATCAATCTCTCGCCCATTTCCGCCGAGATCACCTACGGCCTCGAGCGCATCGCCATGTATCTGCAGGACAAGGCGGACATGTTCGATGTGGAATGGGCCGCGGGCATTCCCTACCGCAAGGTCCGGCATGAGGAGGAGTACGAGCTTTCGCGCTACAGCTTTGAGCTCGCCGATGTCGACCTGCATATGAAGCTGTTCGAAGGCGCACTGGGAGAGGCGAAGCGTCTCCTCGACACCGCCGGGCCGCGAGTGTCCCTTGCCGCCTACGACTGGGTTTTGCGCGCTTCGCATGCCTTCAACGTCCTCGATGCCCGGGGCGGAATCTCGGTGACCCAGCGCGCGTCGATGCTGCTGCAGATCCGCAAGCTCGCCTGCGGCGTCGCGGCCGCTCACGTCGAAGATCGCTGGCCGGTCGACTCGAAAGCAGCGGCGGCCTCGCGTGGCTGAGTTTCTTTTCGAGATCGGTTTCGAGGAGATGCCGGCTCCGTGGCTCGAGGGCCTGGCGGATCAACTCGGTTCGAAGTTTTCGACCCTCGCCTCCGCTGAGCAACTGGCGCTCGAGGACATCCGGGTCTTCTGGACGTCGCGGCGTCTCGTTCTGGCCGCGCGGGTCAAGAATGGTCAGGACGATCGAACCGTGGTCGAGTGGGGACCGGCCGCGAAGATCGCGAGGGATGCCGCGGGGAACTGGTCGAAGGCGGCGGAAGGATTCGCGAAGAAACAGGGCGTGAGCCTGGATTCGCTCAGGCTCTCGCCGAAGGTCGAGGGTATGAGCGACCTGTACGTCAGCGCGACGAAGCGGATCGCGGGCCGGCCCGCCGGCGAGGTGCTCGCGGGCTTGCTTCCAGACACCCTGCGCGGTCTCAACTTCGCGAAACGGATGAACTGGGATGCCTGGCTCGACGACGGCCGCGGCGCGTTCGAGTTCGGCCGGCCAATTCAGTGGATCGTCGCACTCCTGGACGACGAGGTCGTGCCCCTCACCATCTACGACGCGGCCGGTGGTGCAAGAGCCGCGGCCCGCGTGACCAGCGGGCGGCGTTCGATGGGAAATCGATTCTATCCGCGCGGGTCGACCGATCGCGGTTTCGATGTCCGTTCCTTCGCCGAACTCGACGCTGGACTGGCCGCGCGTTTCGTCGTCCTCGATCCGGCCCGCCGGGCCGAGAGGATCAAGGCGCAGATCGAGGCGGCGGGGGGTTCGGTTCGGGGGGAGGCCGCGCATCTCGCCCAGGAGTGGGTCGACCTTGTGGAGTATCCCCACGTCGTGGTGGGCTCGATTCCCGCGGCGTTCGCCGATCTGCCCAGCGAAGTGCTCGAGACCGTCCTCGCCCACCACCAGAAGGCCATCACGCTGCCCCGGGGCAAAGACGGTTCGCCGCGATTCGCCGCCATCTCCGGATGCGACGAAGCGGGCGCCATCAACGCGGCCCAGGGGCAGGAGCGGGTAGTGATAGCGCGGCTGAAGGACGCGCGTTTCTTCTACGACGAAGATCGGAAGCGGACGATCGAGAGCCGCGTGGACGACCTCGCCGCGGTGACCTTCCACAAGGGTCTCGGCACTTACCGGCAGAAGGCCGAACGCATCTCGATGCTGGCCACCGATCTCGCCGGGCACGTCGGTTTCTCCGCCGAGGCCACCACCGCGGCCGGCCGGGCCGCTCTCTTCGCCAAGGCCGACCTCGTCACGTTGATGGTTCGCGAGTTCCCGGAGCTTCAGGGTGTGATGGGCGGGCTGTACGCCCAGGCCACCGAGCCGTCCGAAATCGCCGCGGCGATTCGCTGGCACCACCACCCCGTCGCGATCGAGGTGGGCGCCGCCCCCGCGGGGGAACTCGCGGGCAAAGCGCTTGAGACCTTCGCCCTCGTCGCCCTGGTTGACAAGCTCGACACCCTGATCGGCTATCTGGGCATCGGCGTCACCCCATCCGGCAGCAGCGATCCTTATGGATTAAGGCGCGCCGGACAGGGCGTGATCCGGATTCTGCTCGACTTCTGGAAGGGCAAGGCTCCGAATCTCAACGATGTCGTCAACGACGGACATCGTCTGTACGGTCCCGCGCTGTCGAAGCCGACCAAAGACCTTCAGGCGGCGCTCCGCGCCTTTCTGCTCGAGCGGTTGCGAGGCGTATTCCTCGCGCGGGAGGCTGGCTCCGCCGACGAGATCGATGCGGTGCTGGAGGCGCGCGTCGACCCCCTGGCCGATGTTCGCTACACCGCGAAGCGAGTGCACGACCTCGCCACCGTCCGCTCCGAGCAGCGCGAGGTATTCGCGGCTCTCGCCGAGTCGTTCAAGCGGGCGAAGAACATCGTCGGGGAGACGCCGTCCCGCGCCGTGGATCCGGGCGCGTTCGTGGAAGGCGCCGAGCACCACTTGCACGCGGCCATCGCGAAGGCCGAGAGCACACCCGCTTCCGAGCCCGCGGCCCGCCTCCGTGCCGTGGCCGGCCTTCGCGGCGAAGTGGATTCATTCTTCAAGAGTGTGATGGTCATGGCCGACGACCCGGCCCTCAAGGCCAATCGGCTCGCCCTTCTTTCCAGACTTCTGAACCTCGTTTACGAGGTCGCCGATCTTTCCAAGCTGGCCTCGCCCGCGGGCGATAGCGCCACTTCTTCCTAGGAGAAAAAACAAGTGCCCAAGTTCGTTTACTTTTTCGGCGGCGGCAAGGCCGAAGGCCACAAAGACATGAAGGACGCGCTCGGCGGCAAGGGAGCCGGGCTCGCGGAGATGACCAACGCCGGCCTCCCCGTGCCTCCGGGCTTCACCATTTCCACCAAGGCGTGCGCGGTGTTCGAAGAGAACAAGGGCTCACTGACCCCGGCCATCGACGACGAGATCGCCGAGGCGCTCGCGAAGCTCGAGACGCTGATGGGGAAGTCGCTCGGCCAGGCTACCGATCCGCTCCTCGTATCTGTGCGCTCGGGATCCAAGTTCTCGATGCCGGGCATGATGGACACCATCCTCAACCTGGGCCTGAACGACAAGTCGGTGGTGGGCCTCAAGAACAAGACCGACAACGGCCGTTTCGCCAAGGACTTGTACCGCCGCTTCATCCAGATGTACTCGAACGTGGTCCTGAGCATCAACAAGGATCTCTTCGAGCACGAGCTCCACGCGGTCAAGAAGACGGCGAAGGTCCAAGCCGACGTCGATCTCACCGAGGGGAATCTCGACGCGGTCATCGAGCGCTACAAAGCGGTCGTCCTCAAGCAGACGGGCAAGCCGTTCCCACAGGATCCGAAGGAACAGCTCACGGGCGCGCGTGACGCGGTCTTCCGGAGCTGGGGCAATCCCCGCGCGGTCACCTACCGCAAACTCAACGACATTCCCCATGATCTCGGCACCGCGGTGAACGTGCAGTGCATGGTCTTCGGGAACAAGGGTGATTCGTCGGCCACGGGCGTCGGCTTCACGCGTAACCCCTCGACGGGAGCGAAGGAGTTCTACGGTGAGTTTCTCCAAAACGCGCAGGGCGAGGACGTCGTCGCCGGAATCCGGACGCCCCATCCCATCGCCGAGCTTCAGCAGGTGATGCCCGCGGCCTACAAGCAGCTCCGCGAGATCACCTCGAAGCTCGAGCGCCACTACAAGGACATCCAGGACTTCGAGTTCACGATCGAAGAGAACAAGCTCTTCATGCTCCAGACCAGGAACGGCAAGCGCACCGGCCTGGCCTCGGTCGCGATCGCCGTCGACCTCGTGGAAGAGGGAGTGCTCACCAAGGCCGAGGCTCTGATGAAGGTCGAACCTCAGTCGCTCGATCAGCTCCTGCACCCGATCTTCGAGCCGAAGGAGCGCGCCAAAGCGAAGGTGGCCGCGAAGGGCCTGCCCGCGTCCCCGGGCGCCGCGACCGGAGCGGTCGTGTTCACCGCCGACGACGCGGTCGCGTGGGCTCACAAAGGCAAGCGCGTGGTCCTGGTCCGCATGGAAACCGTGCCCGACGACATCCACGGCATGCATGTCGCGCAGGGCATCCTCACCGCGACCGGCGGCATGACGTCGCATGCGGCCGTGGTCGGCCGCCAGATGGGCAAGCCCTCGGTCGTCGGCTGCTCCGCGCTGTCCATCAACGCGAAGAAGAAGACCATGACCGTCGGCGATCGCGTCATCGGCGAAGGGGAAGTCATCTCCATCGACGGCTCGACCGGCGAGGTCATGTTCCAGGCCCTCGCCACTTCGCCCTCCGAGGTCCTTCAGGTCGTGAACGGAACGCTCAAGGCCGAGAAGTCGCCGATCTATCAGAAGTTCGCGAAGCTGCTCTCATGGACCGACGATGTGAAGCGCCTCGGCATCCGCGCCAACGCCGACATCCCCAAGGACGCGAAGACGGCGTTCGCCTTCGGCGCGCAGGGGATCGGCCTGTGCCGCACCGAGCACATGTTCTTCGCCACCGAACGGCTGCCCCACGTCGTCGCCATGATTCTCGCGGCGGCCAAGGGCGAGAAGGGCATGGCCATGCTTCGCACTCTCGAGAAGAAGCTCGTGGATGCGAACTCGGCTCAGAAGAAGGTGGTGAAGGCCGAGCTTACGGCCGCGAAGAAGGCGTTCGGCCCCGCGATCAAGCAGTACCAGACCGCGCTCAAGAAGCTCATGCCCATGCAGAAGAGCGACTTCGCGGGCCTGTTCCGCGAGATGAAGGGCTATCCCGTCACCATCCGCACCCTCGACCCGCCCCTCCATGAGTTCCTGCCCAAGCGCGAGGACCTGATGGTTCAGGTAGCCGCGAAGAAGGGCAGCAAAGCCCAACTCGCCCGCGCCGAGAAGATGCTCCACGAGATCGAAGGGCTGCACGAGTTCAACCCGATGCTCGGTCACCGCGGATGTCGCCTTGGCATCACGTACCCCGAGATCACGAGGATGCAGGCGCGCGCGATCTTCGAAGCGGCCCTCCAGGTCGCGAAGAAGGGCATCAAGGTCCGCCCCGAGATCATGATCCCGCTCGTCGGTCATGTCGAGGAGCTGAAGCGTCAGAAGGCGATCGTGCTCGAAGAGGCGAAGCGCGTCCTGGGCCAGGGCGCCGCGGGTGTGGAGTACCTCATCGGCACGATGATCGAGGTTCCTCGGGCCGCGGTCACCGCCGCGGAGATCGCGAAAGAGGCCGAGTTCTTCTCCTTCGGCACCAACGACCTGACCCAGATGGGCTTCGGGCTTTCCCGCGACGACGC